>CAZZVT010000230.1:0-4607 GCA_964657545.1 uncultured Jatrophihabitantaceae bacterium | reverse complement strand
GCGCGGTGGACGGGGTGCAGATCGCCGCTCGGTAGCCTCGCGCCGTGAGCATCGAACGCACCCTCGTCCTCGTCAAGCCCGACGGCGTACGCCGCGGCCTGTCCGGCGAGGTGATCCGCCGCATCGAGGCCAAGGGTTACGTGCTCGTCGCGCTCGAGCTGCGCACGGCCACGCCGGAGCTGTTGGCGCGGCACTACGCCGAGCACGTGGGCAAGCCGTTCTACGAGCCGCTCGTCGAGTTCATGCTCTCCGGTCCGGTGGTGGCCATGGTGCTCGAGGGCGAGCGCGTCATCGAGGGTTTCCGCTCACTCGCCGGCACCACCGACCCGACCGGCGCCGCGCCCGGCACCATCCGCGGCGACCTCGGCCGTGACTGGGGCCTCAAGGTGCAGCAGAACCTCGTGCACGGCTCGGACGCCCCCGAGTCGGCCGCCCGCGAGATCGGCCTCTGGTTCCCGTCGGTCTGAGGCGCCGCCTCAGCCGAGCCGCGTGACCTCGAGCCCGGTGTACCGGGCCAGGAAGAGCAGGACGTCGGCCCGCTCGCGCACCACCGCGCTGCGGGCCCGTCCGGCGCCGTGGCCGCTGGCCGGCTCGACCCGCAGCAGGGCCGTCGGCGCACCGGAGGCCTGCACGCGGGCCGCGAACTTCATGCTGTGCGCCGGTACCACCCGGTCGTCGTGGTCGCTGGTCATGATCAGCAGCGGCGGGTAGCGCTCGGCGCCGCGTACCCGGTGGTACGGCGAGTAGGCGTGCAGCGTGCGGAACTCCTCGACGCTGCGGCGCGGGTCGCCGTAGTCGGGTGTCCACCCGGACCCGATGGTGAACTCGGTGAACCGCAGCATGTCCAGCACACCGACCTCCGGGATCACCGCTGCGAAAAGCTCGGGCCGCTGGGTGACGAGCGCGCCGGCCAGCAGGCCGCCGTTCGACCCGCCGGTCGCGGCGAGGTGCGCGGCGTCGGTCCAGCCCGCGTCGATCAGCCACTCGGCCGCGGCCACGGCGTCGTCGAACACGTTCTGCTTGTCAGCCAGCCGGCCGGCGTCGTGCCAGGCGGCGCCGTACTCGCCGCCGCCCCGCAGTGACGGCACGGCCAGCACCCCGCCGGCCTCGACCACGGCGTAGCGGCCCAGGTTGAAGGTCGGAGTGACGGGTATCCGGAAACCGCCGTAGCCGTACAGCACCGCGGGGTGCGGCCCGCCGTCGACGGTGACATCCCGTCGGTGCGCGAGAAAGACCGGCAACCGCACGCCGTCGCGGCTCGTCACCCAGACCTGATCGGTGACGAACCGTTCCGGGTCCGGCGCTCCGGTCGGCGTGAAGGACACCGCGGCCACGACGGTGTGGACGTCGATGCTGAGCAGCGACGGCGGCCGGGTGAACGAGGTGAAGGAGGCGTACACGGCGTCGTCGTCGGCGCTGAGCCCCAGCACCGTGCCGCGTCCCGGTAGCTCGACCTCGGCGCGCTGCGTCCCGTCGAGCTGGTGCACGGTGAGCCGGGACGCGGCGTCGGCGAGCCAGTGCAGCACCAGCCGGTCGCCGCAGCGTACGGCGTCCTGCAGGGCGTCGGACCGGGTGGCGACGACCTCGCGCACGGCCGCCGTGGCCGGGTCGAGCGCGACCAGCCGGCCGAACGGAGCGTCGAGGTCGGTGACGAACAGCAGCTCGCCGCCGATCGCGCCCACCGGCTCCCACGAGGCGTCCTCGTGCTCGACCAGCGGGCGCAGCTCGCCGTCGACACCTTCGCGCACCCAGACCCGCCCGGCCCACTCGGTGCCGCGGCGGCCCAGGACGACGAGGTAACGGTGGTGCGCGACTGCGTACGCGTCGAAGACGACGTCCGGCTCGCCGGGCCGTTCGAGCAGCACTCGGTCATCGGCGGCGTCGGTGCCGATGCGGTGGACGCGCAGGGTCTGCGCCGAGTTCGCCGCCACGTACGCGGCGGACTCCGGTGCGTCGTACGCGCCGTAGACGAAGCCGCTGCCGTCGGGCAGCCAGACGGCCTCGGTGAACTTGGCCCACGGGACCTCGTCGGGGAGGTCGGTGCCCGTGGCGACCTCGCGCACCCGCCAGGTGCGCCAGTCGCTGCCTGCCTCGGACCAGGCGTAGGCGACCAGGGTGCCGTCGGGGGAGGCGGTGGCGCCGGCCAGCGACGTGGTGGCGCCGGCGGACAGCGGCGTCGGATCGAGCAGCACGCGGCCGGCACCGGTGGCGGTGTCGGCCACGACCAGGACGTCCTGCTCCGTGCCGTCGTGGTCCTGGCGGAACCAGTGGCCGCCGGCCTCGTGCGGCAACCCCCGACGCGGTAGCCGGGACAGCGCGTCGAGGCGGGCCGTCACGGCGTCGCGGTGGGGCAGGGCGTCGAGAGCCCGGCGGGTGACCGCACCCTGCGCGGCCAGCCAGGCCTGCGCCTCGGCGCCGTCGCTGTCCTCGAGCCAGCGGTAGGGGTCGGGCACCGCGGTACCGAACCAGTCGTCGACGGTGTCGACGGTGCGGGTGGCAGGCGGCGTTCCCACGGGACCTTGCGTCATGCCGTCAGCCTGGCACGAGGCGCTGACCGAACCTGGACCGTGAGTCACATCCGTAACAGCAGACCCGCGAGTCGCAGCACGGAAAGGCTTCGAGGCGACCCTACGATCGCCAGAGGCTTTCTCTGCGCTGGACTTGGATTGGTTGCCCGTGACGTTCACCCCGCTCGCCCGACGTGCGATCGCCTCGCGCGTCTCGCAGCGCGGCGGGGACCTGTTGGGCGGCGATCTGGCCATCGACCTCGGCACTGCCAACACCCTGGTCTACGCCCGCGGACGCGGGATCATGCTCAACGAGCCGTCGGTCGTCGCGGTCGACGTCACCACCAACTCGGTGGTCGCCGTCGGGGCCGAGGCCAAGCGCATGATCGGCCGCACGCCCGACCACATCCGCGCCGTGCGGCCCCTGCAGGACGGCGTGATCGCCGACTACGACGTCACCTCCGAGATGCTGCGCTACTTCGTGCGCAAGGTCCTGCGCCGTCGCGGTGCGCTCACCGGACCGCGGATCGTGGTGTGCGTGCCGTCGGGCATCACCAGCGTCGAGCAGCGGGCGGTCAGTGAGGCTGCGTACGCCGCCGGCGCGCGCAAGGTGCACACCATCTCCGAGCCCATGGCGGCCGCGATCGGTGCCGGCCTGCCGGTGAACCAGCCGTCCGGGTCGATGGTCGTCGACATCGGCGGCGGCACCACCGAGGTCGCCATCCTCGCCCTCGGCGGGATCGTCGCCTCGACGAGCGTGAGGGTCGCCGGCGACGCGCTCGACACCGCCATCGTCGACTTCGTGCGGTCCGAGTTCTCGCTGCTGGTCGGCGATCGCACCGCCGAGGAGCTCAAGATCAGCGTTGGTGCCGCGTTCCCGACGTCGGGGCCCAAGACGGCCGAGATCCGCGGCCGCGAGGTGAGCACCGGTCTGCCGCGCAACGTCGCGATCTCCGCCGACGAGCTGCGCAAGGCGATGGACCCACCCATCGTGCGCATCGTCGCCGCCGTCCGCGCCACGCTCGACCGCTGCCCTCCGGAGCTGTCCGGCGACCTGTTCTCCGGCGGCATCGTCCTCACCGGCGGAGGCGCCCTACTGCGAGGTATGGACGCCCGGCTGCAGCACGAGCTCGGCGTACCCGTCCAGGTCGCCGACCGTCCTCTCGACTCCGTGGTCCTCGGCACCGCGACCGTGGTCGAGCACTTCGACCAGCTGCATCGCGTCGTCGTCGACGGCCACCGACGCTGACCCGGGCCGGCCGTGCGTCAGCTCACCCGGCGGCAACGGACCTCCGCCCTCGTCCTGGCCGTGGTCGCGCTCTGCTTCATCACCCTCGATCTCGGCGGCGGCAGCCTGCGCGCGGCGCACAGCGGCGTTCGCGGCAGCCTCGGCTCGCTGTACCGGGGTACCGACTCGGTGCTCGGCCCCATGCGGGACTGGTTCACCGGGCTGCCCACGGCCGGCACGAACCAGAGCCGGATCGACACCCTGCGCCACGAGAACACCGAGCTGCGCGGCCAGTTGAATGCGCAGGCGTCCGACCGCAGCACGAGCAGTCAGCTGGCGCAGCTGCAACGCAGCGCCGACGGCACCGACCACACGCTGCTGCCGGCCCGGGTCGTCGCGTTCGGCCCCGGCCAGGGTTTCGACTGGACGGTCACGGTCGACGTCGGCACGACCGACGGTGCGAAGGCCGGGCAGACCGTCACCGACGGCGCCGGGCTCGTCGGCCGGGTGCTGCACGCCGACTCGGCCAGCTCCATCGTGCTGCTCGCCGCCGACCCGGGATCCGGCGTGGGTGCGCGTGACACACGCACCGGCCAGATCGGGGTGGCCACCGGCAACCGCGGGAAGGGCTTCGTCTTCCAGCCGCTCGACCCCGACGCGACGGTGCAGGTCGGCGACCGCCTCGTCACCGGGCCCAGCGGCTCGAGCAGCTATGTCGCCGGGCTGTCGGTGGGCACGGTGACGGCCGTCCGTACCTCGTCGGACGGCGCACTGCAGGCCACCGTCCGCCCGACGTCGTCACCCACTGCTGTCGATCTCGTCGGCATCATCACCGAGGCCGGTACGAGCGTCGCGGGCCGCGACCCGGTGAC
>CAZZVT010000229.1:0-4681 GCA_964657545.1 uncultured Jatrophihabitantaceae bacterium | reverse complement strand
TCGGGCTGCAGTACACGCCGTCATGGGTGTTCTCGTTGCCCGGCCAGACCCGCTTCGTCGACCAGTACGGCGACGCATGGCACGGAGCGCAGTCCGAGGACGTCGCGAACGCAGTCTTCAACGAGGCGGTCCGCTCGGCGCAGGCCGACTACATCGCACACCTGGCCGCTGCCGTGGGGACGGCGAACATCTCTGCCGTCCGGGTCGGCGGCCTGCTGTCCGGCGAACTGCGCTACCCCGACAGTTCCTACAACGGCCACTCCGACCTCATCTGGGCCTACGACAGCGCTGCCCAGGCGAAGGCGCCCTACCCGGGCTGGAAGCCGGGCAGCGGCACCGCGACCCAGATCCGCGCGTCGCTGACGTACTACTTCGCCGGCCTCACCGGCTACGAGAGCTGGTTGATGTCACAGGTCGGCTCGGGGTTCCCGGGCGTGAACCAGCAGGTGATGCTGCCGGGTTGGGGCCTGCGCCCCGGCATGGTCGACGACGCGGTGTCCACCGGCATGCGCAACAACTCGGTGGCCGAGGTCAACGGGATGATCAGCTCCGGGCTCGACTGGGCGAACCAGGTCAAGGCCATCAAGGACTCGGGCCTGCCCGCCACGGTCTACACCACCTGGCTCGATGCGCCCGCGCAGTCGAGCACCGTGCAGGGGATCAGCCCGGTCGACTACCTGTCCTCGCTGGCGACCCAGTACGGCCTGCCCCTCGCCGGCGAGAACACCGGCGGCGGCGGCACCAGCGCCCTGGCCACCTGCGTGGACCGCGCCAAAGCCGATCACCTGACGTCGTTCATGTACATGGCCGGCGGCCTGATCGACAGCGGCCAGGCCGGGATCTCGCTGAGCGACCTCGGCAACGCCGCAGCACAACTCAATGCCTGACCCAGCGACGGCAGGCACGATGCTCACACCGAACGCGTCACCATGGTCATGTTAGCTTCACGTTAGCTAATCAACATTCGGGGAGACCATGTCCAGCGTCGGAGTGCGTACTGCCGCGATTGCGGCTGGTGTCGTGCTGCTCACCACCCTCGCCGGGTGCGCGTCGTCGGGCAGCGGCTTCGCCGCCGGATCGGACTCCACCGTCTCGCACAGCAGCGCTGCACCGGCATCGATCGTCACCTGGTACCGCCAGACCGGGCCGAAGATCTCGACCCTCGAACAATCCATCACCTACGCGCAGTGGATGGTCCGACGTCCGAGCCACCGCGGGCTCCCGGCGGCGTGCACCCGGATTGAGAAGAACGTCGCGATCGTCCGAGCCGCGCCCTCAGCGCCGGACTCCGTCGCGCGCACGGCCATCGCCCAGGAGATCAAGTCCTTCGAGCTGGCCGCCGAGCAGTGCCTGCGCGGGGAACTCACCGCCGCCGGGAAATCGGTCGACGCCGGCCACCGGCACGCCGAGATCGCCGGCAGGCGGATCGTCGCCCTGCTGCACGCCGCTTCCTGACATGGCGGGCGAGCACACCGAGCCGTTGCCGCTGACCGGCGAGCGGACGGTGCCGGGCATCCCCCACGAGAACTACTGGTTCCGCCGGCATGAGGCGGCCTACGAGTTCGCGCTGCCGCTCGTGTTCGGCGACGTGCTCGAGGTCGGGTGCGGCGAGGGGTACGGCACCGCGCTGCTGGCCACGGTGGCGGACTCGATCACCGGGATCGACTACGACCAGGGCACCGTCGAGCACGCGTCGCGCCGCTACCCGCAGGTGCGTTTCCGGCTGGGCAACCTCGCCGCCCTGCCGATCGCCGACTCCGCCGTGGACGTACTGGTCACGCTGCAGGTCATCGAGCACGTGTGGGACCACGCGCAGTTCGTGGGCGAGTGCCGGCGGGTGCTGCGTCCGAACGGATCGTTGCTCGTCACCACTCCGAACCGGCTGACCTTCTCCCCCGGGCTCGAGACACCGCTGAATCCCTTTCACACCAGGGAGTTCACCTCCGATGATCTTGTAGACCTGCTTTACCGGGGCGGCATGCGGAGCACCTGGGTCGGCGGCCTGCACGCCGGGCCGAGGTTGCGAGCGCTGGACGAACGGCATGGCGGCTCGTTCGTCGACGCCCAGCTCGCGGCATCGCCGCACGCCTGGTCGGCGGCCCTGCGCGCGGACGTCGAATCGGTGACCACGGCCGACTTCGAGACCGTCGCCGCCGACGAGCGCGAGGTCGACACATCACTCGACCTGGTCGTGCTCGCCGTCCCGGACTGACAGTCAGCCGGGACGTGCCGACTTGCGCCAGGCCGAGAACGAGCGCAGCGAGCCCGCGACCGGTCGACTCAGCCACGGCCAGGGATGCACCTCGACCGGCCGCAGGCTCCGGGCCCTCCCGGCCCAACCCGGCACCGGTGTCCAGGTGGCGGCGAGGGCCCTGCCGGCGAGTTCCTCGGTGACCCGGCCGCGGCGTACCTCGAGCTCGCGGTCGGCCGCCAGCTCACCGAGCGTCTCGGCCAGGAAGACCAACCGCTTGCCCGACAGGCGCAGGCCGCGCAGCAGCGGCTCGTCGAACACGAAGACCGCGGGCCGGGTGGGGTCGGCCGCGAGGGCCGGGTCGTCGCGGCCCAGCGACTCGGCGGTCAGCCAGACGACCTCCCCGCCCGCGCCCTCGACCTCGGGCGGACCGCCGTCGGTGGCGACGGCCGCGAGGTCGGGCCCGGGCACCGCGGGGCCGGGGTCGGCGTCGGGCCAGTCCTGGATGGGGCAGGCCGAGGACAGCGCGCAGTCGCGGCACAGCTGCGGCGCGCGCTTCTGCACCTGCCACCGGCTGAAGCCGTAGGGCTTGCCGCTGCCGGTGCCGACCGTCCACTGCCAGCCGAGCCGGTTCGCCGCGCGGGAGCCGTCGAGCAGGTGTGCGAAGAACTCCTGCTCACCGGCCCGCCAATCGGCGCCGGCCCGCACCGCCCACTGCGACGACAGCCACATGCGGGTCTGGTTCACCAGCCAGCCGTCGTTGTGCAGCTCGTCGACGGTGACCTGCATGCACCGCATCTCCGGTGGCCAGGGCGCGTCGTCCCAGCCGGCCGCGGACGGCTGCTGCCGTCGCAGCGCCGAGCCGAGATCGCGGCCGACGCGCGCGTACAGATGGCGCGCGTACTCCTGCCACAGCAGCTCGTCGCAGTAGCGCTGGCGATCGCGCGACGGCGCCTCGCGAACGGCCCGCCACACCTCGGGCAACCCGAGCAGACCGTGACGTATGTAGGGCGACATCCGGCTCGCCCCGCGCTGTGCGACCGGCAGCACCGTACTGCGCCGAGCGGCGTACCCGGTGATGTCCAGGGTGGCCAGCGCGGTGTCGGCCGCGGCCTGACCGCCGACGATCGCACCGGTCCGCACGCCGTCGGCGCCCTCGAGGGTGAGGTCGCCGAGATGATCGGACACCCACCGCACCACGTCGTCGCGGGTCGCGCCATCGGCGATCGACGGAGGAACCGGCAGCGTCGTCATGCGGTCGTCGACGAAGCGCGGGTGCTGCGCCGCAGCCCCGACATCAGCAGTGGCACGCCCACGCCCAACGCCATGACGCCGAGCAGCAGGTAGAGCCCGGATCGGTCCGTGGCGGCGTCATCGGCATCGTCGACGAACACCGCTGCAAGCCCGGTGCAGGCCACGTGCACGCTGCCCGTCACCGGCGCCTGGAAGGTGGCGATCACGTTGATCGCCTTGGTCGTCGAGGCCTCGGGCGTGACCGGCAGGCTCTGCTGCGCCCCGGCCTGCGTCGAGTAGGTACATGTCAGCGCGGACGGGACGAGGCCCAGGTCCTGCTCTGCGTCCACGCCCCGGTGAACGGCGATGTCGTAGCTCCGACCCTGGGTGACGCCGACGTCGTAGGGGGCCACCGCGTCGGCCGCGTAGGAATGCGGCTCGTTCGAGGCGGTGAACCGGTAGGCCACGCACAGCACCAATCCGATGACCACCAGGACGACGCCCGCGAGGCCGAGCCGGTTGCCCGTCCGCCTGCGGATGCCGGCCTGCGGCGCGGGAGCATGGTGCACTCCCGCAGACTAATCGGCCGAGCGGCGCGGGTGGTTCGGGCCTCGTCGATCGCGGATGACCCGCGCCGGAGCGCCGACCGCGATGCAATAAGCCGGCAGGTCGCGGGTGACGACCGCGTTCGCGCCGACCACCGAGCCCTCACCGACCACGACGCCGCTGACGATCGTGACCTTGGTGCCGATCCACACGTCGGGCTCGACACGGACCCGCGCCTTGGTGATCCCCTGGTCCTTGATCGGCACGTCGAGGTCGTCGAAGCGGTGGTCGAAGTCCGACACGTAGACGTGGTCCGCGAACAGCGCGGCCGCTCCGATCTCGACGTCCAGGTAGCAGTTGATCGAGTTGTCGCGACCGAGCACGCTCTTGTCGCCGACGCTCAGCGTTCCCTCGTGGCAGCGGATCGCGGTGTGCGCGCCGATGTGCAGCCAACGCCCGAGCACCAGCCGCCCGAGCCCGCGCCGCGCATACAGTTCGACTCCCCGGTCGAGGAAGACGAACCCCCGCGTGACGACGTGCGGGTTCGCCAGCTTGAAGCGGAAGAAGCGCCAGTAGCGCACGAGGTACCAGGGCGTCCAGGCCCGGTGACGGATCACCCAGCGCAGCGACGCCGGCGTGACGAAGCGGGCACTGCGCCACGGATCGGGATCAGGACGCCGGAGCACCGGGCCCCCGGTCGCCGAGGCCGAG
>CAZZVT010000228.1:0-4713 GCA_964657545.1 uncultured Jatrophihabitantaceae bacterium | reverse complement strand
TGCGGGCCCGCGGCGCGTCCGACGACAAGGGCCAGCTGCTGTTCCACCTGCTCGGGGTGCAGGCCCATCTCGCCGCGACCGGCCGCACCAGCCCGGCCGTGCACCTGAAGCTGCTGATCGAGGGCGAGGAGGAGTCCGGTTCACCGCACTTCGTCGAGCTGCTGGAGCAGCACGGCAGCGAGCTGAGCTGTGACGTCGTCGTCATCACCGACACCGGCATCGTCGCGCCCGACGTCCCGAGCACGGTCACCGGCATGCGCGGCATGGTTTCGGCCACAGTGACCTTCCACGGCCCCGATCTCGACCTGCACTCCGGCGTCTTCGGCGGCGCCGTGCCCAATCCGGCCACGGCCATCGCCGGCCTCGTCGCGGCACTGCACGACGGCGGTCGGGTGCAGGTACCCGGTTTCTACGACGACGTCGTCGAGCTCACCGACGACGAGCGCGCCCTGTTCGCCGAGGTGCCGCACGACGACGCCGCGTTCCTCACGGTCGCGCAGTCGCGGGCGACGTCGGGCGAGCGGGGCTACAGCACCCTCGAGCGCATCGGCGCCCGTCCCACGGCCGAGGTCAACGGAATCGGCGGCGGCTACCAGGGCGCGGGTACCAAGACGATCATCCCGAGCGACGCCTTCGCGAAGCTCAGCTTCCGGCTCGTCGCGAACCAGGATCCCGCGACGATCATCGCCGGCGTCGACCGGTTCGTCAGCGACCACACGCCCGAGGGCATCGTCGCCACCGTCGACTGGGAGGGTGACGGTGTCAAACCCTGCCTCGTACCTCTGGGTACGCCGGCCTACCGCGCGCTCGCCGAGGCCATCGGCGCGGCCTTCGACGGTGCGCAGGTCCTGCCGACCCGCGAGGGCGGCAGCGGCCCGGAAGCCGCGCTGCAGGAGGCCACCGGCGTGCCGCTCGTGTTCCTCGGCTTCATGCTGCCCGACGACCAGATCCACGCACCGAACGAGAAGGTGTCCGTGCCGCTGCTCTACAAGGGCGCCGAGGCCGCCGCGCGGCTGTGGTCGGGCTTCGCCGAGGTGGGCGCCGCGGCCTTGCGGACCAGCGGCTGAGCCCTCCGTAAGGTGGACGACGTGCCACGTCCTGTGAAGAAGTCGTCACCGAAGTTGCCGAGTCCGACATTCGACCTCGTGCACCACACGCTCGACAACGGTCTGCGGGTCGTGGTCGCACCCGATCGGTCTGCGCCGGTCGTCGGCGTGGCCGTGCTCTACGACGTGGGCATCCGCTCCGAGCCCGAGGGTCGCACCGGGTTCGCGCACCTGTTCGAGCACCTCATGTTCCAGGGCTCGGCCAACCTGGAGAAGCTCGAACATTTCCGCTACGTGCAGTCCAGCGGCGGCACCTTCAACGGCAGCACGCATTTCGACTACACCAACTACTTCGAGGCGCTGCCGTCGAACGCCCTCGAGCGCGGGCTGTTCCTCGAGGCCGACCGCATGCGCAGCCCGCGGATCACCGAGGAGAACCTGGCCAACCAGCTCGAGGTCGTCAAGAACGAGATCCGGGTCAACGTCATGAACCGCCCCTACGGCGGCTTCCCGTGGATCTCGCTGCCGGCCGTGCTGTTCGACACCTTCGCCAACTCGCACAACGGCTACGGCGGTTTCGAGGATCTCGAGAGCGCGACCACGGCCGACGCCGAGGATTTCTTCGACACCTACTACGCCCCGGCCAACGCGGTGCTGGCCGTCGCCGGCGACCTCGACGCGGACGAGACGCTTGCCCTCGTCGAGCGGCACTTCGGCGGGATCCGCAAGCGCAAGGCGCCCAAGCGACCGAGCTTCGCCGAGCCGGCTCTGACCGCCGAACGCCGCGATACCGTCGACGACGCGCACGCGCCGATCCCGGCCGTCGCGATCGGTTACCGGGTGTCGAATCCGGTCAGCGAACTCGACGACCTGCTGGCGCTGCTGCTGCTCACCGAGGTCCTCAGCGACGGCGACGCCTCGCGGCTGCAGCGCCGGCTCGTGCAGCGCGATCACCTCGTCACCGACATCTCGGCCTACGTCGGCGAGTTCGGTGACCCGTTCGACGAGCGCGACCCCACTGCCCTGACGATCAGCGCGCACTACCCCGACGCCAAGTCCCTCGAGGGCATCCTGCGCGCCATCGACGAGGAGCTCGACAGCATCGCCACCGACGGCCTCGAGCAGGGTGAACTCGACCGCGTGCGCACCCGGCTGGTGAGCACGATCCTGCGCGACATGGACGCCGTGATCAGCCGCGCGTTGGAGTTCGCCAAGTTCGAGCTCATCCACGGCCGGGCCGAACTGGTCGCCGACCTGCCCGGGCGGATCTCGGCGGTGACGCCGGCCGACATCCAGAAGGCGGCGGCCCTGCTGACCCCCGACCGACGAGCCGTGCTCGAACTCATCGCAGGAGGCGGACGATGACCGCAGCCACCACCGAACGCCTGCCGGTTCCCGCACTCACCGCACCGCGCACCGCCAGATCGCTGCGGGTCAGCGAGGCCGTGCTCGACAACGGGCTGCGCATCGCCGCCGTGCGCAAGCCCGGCGTCCCGATCGTCGAGATGCGCCTGCGGTTGCCGTTCCTGTCGGCGAAGGCGACGCATCCCGCGCAGGCCACCGTGCTGTCCGAGGCGCTGCTCACCGGCGCCGGCGACCTCGATCGCGCCGGGCTGGCCGCCGCCGTCCAGGCACTCGGTGCCGACCTCGGGGTGTCTGTCGACGCCGACCGGCTCGTCGTCACCGGCAACGCCCTGGCCACCAGCCTCAAGCCGCTGCTGGACCTCGTCGCGTCGGTGCTCGTCGAACCGTCGTACGCCAAGGCCGAGGTGGCCACCGAGCGCGACCGGTTGCTCGAGAAGCTGGGCATCGCCCGGGCTCGCGCGGGCGTGGTGGCCGGCGAAGCGCTGGCCCGCCGCATGTGGGGCGAGCACCCGTATGCCCTCGACCTGCCCACGCCCGAGGACGTCGGAGCCGTCACGGCGGCGCAGGTGAAGGCGCTGCACAAGGCGATGGTCCGCCCCGACGGCGGCATGCTCGTGCTCGTCGGCGACGTCGCACCCGCACGCATGATCGACTTCGCGCAGCAGGCGCTCGCCGGCTGGACGGGCACCGCCGCCAAGCCGCGGATCCCCGCCCTGCCGACCCCGCCGGGCGGCCCGACGCTGCTGATCGACCGGCCCGGTTCGGTGCAGACCTCGGTGCGGATGTCGCGCATGGGACTCACCCGCACCGATCCCGGGTACCCGGCCCTGCAGCTGGCCAACCTGATCTTCGGCGGCTACTTCTCGTCGCGGTGGACCGAGAACATCCGCGAGGACAAGGGCTACACCTACGGCCCGCACAGCCGCCTGGAGCACCACGTCCTCGGTTCGACGCTCAGCCTCGAGGTCGAGGTGGCCACCGAGGTCACCGGGCCGGCCATGCTCGAGACCGCATACGAGCTGGGCAGGATCGCGTCGTTGCCGGTGACGGCCGAGGAACTCGAATCGGTGCGCCAGTACGCCATCGGCAACCTGGCGATGTCGACCGCCACCCAGGCCGGGCTCGCCTCGACGCTGTCGGGCCTGTCCGCGTTCGGGCTCGGGTTGGACTGGGTCAAGCAGCACCCCGCCCGGCTGCTCGAAGCGACTGTCGAGGACGTCTCCGCCGCCGCGACGCAGTACCTCGCACCGTCCGGGTTCACGTCCGTCCTCGTCGGTGACGCGGCGACGATCCGCGGGCCGCTGGCCGCGCTGGGTCCGGTCGAGTGACCCAGTCCGTAGGACCGGGCGGCGTCATACCCGACGGCCCCCCGCTGTCCCGCGCCACCTGGGACCGGGCCGGCCTGCGCCGCGCCGACGACGCCTGGCTCGCGCAGGCCTGGGCGCGCGCGCAGGCGCTGCTCGTCAGCCCCGGCTCGGCCACGCCGGTCGACGCCGACGGCCGGGTCCTGCTGCGTCCGGCCGCCGATGCGCCCGACGGCCCGCGCCGCCTGCTCGGCGTCATCGACGACGTGCCGCACTTCTCGGTCACCGCCGAACCTGACGGTGACGGCTGGCTGACCCTGCGCGACGTCGGGACGTCGGTCGGTGACCTCAGTGCCGGCCTGATCGCCACCGCGATCGGCCTCGAGCAGTGGCATCAGAAGCACACGAACTGCCCCCGCTGCGGAGCGCCGACCGAGGAGAGTCAGGCCGGCTGGACACGCAGGTGCCCGCGCGACGGCAGCACGCACTTCCCGCGCACCGACCCGGCAGTGATCATGCTCGTGCACGACGGTGGCGACCTCGCTCTGCTGGGCCGCAACCCGAACTGGGCCGAGGGCCGCTTCTCGACCCTCGCCGGGTTCGTCGAGCCGGGGGAGACGCTCGAGGGCGCGGTGGCCCGCGAGGTGTTCGAGGAGGTCGGGGTCGTCGTCCGCGACGTGCGCTACGTGACCAGCCAGCCGTGGCCGTTCCCGGCGTCGCTGATGCTCGGCTTCACCGCCCGCCTCGACGGCGATCCCGCCCTGAACCTCGACCCGGTCGAGATGGCCGAGGCCGGCTGGTTCAGCCGCGAGGAGATCCGCCGCGCGGCGGACTGGACCGACGAGGGCACGGCACCCGCCGTCGACGGCACCCGGTTGCGTGCCGTCCCGCCGGAGTTCTCGATCTCTCGCTTCCTTATCGACCGCTGGGTGACCGGCAGCTGAGTTCAGAGCGAGCGGGCGAGCTCGTGCAGCGTCTCCAGCGAGCTGTAGCGCGGT
>CAZZVT010000227.1:0-4765 GCA_964657545.1 uncultured Jatrophihabitantaceae bacterium | reverse complement strand
CGCCGGGGCGGTGCTCGAGTCCTTCGCCACAGCCGAGGCCTTCGAGCGGCACCCGGACCTGACCGTCGACGCCGTCGAGATCTCGGCGAAGGACGCGGCCGCGTTGTCGGACACGGTCAGCCCGCAGGGGCTGGTGGCCGTCTGCCGGCTCGAACAACCCACGCTGGCCGGCGTCCTGGCAACGCATCCTCTCCTGCTGGCGGTGCTCGTCGAACCCAACGAGCCGGGCAATGTCGGCGCGATCATCCGCACCGCCGACGCGGCCGGGGCCGACGCCGTCGTGCTCGCCGGCGGTGTCGACGCCTACAACGGCAAGGCCGTCCGGGCCAGCGCCGGCAGCTTGTTCCACCTGCCCGTCGTGCACACCACCGACGCGCCGACCGACGTCGTTGCCGCCCTCGGCGGTCGGCTGACGACGCTGGCCACGACGGGCGACGCAGTGTCAGACGTCGACGCGCTCGCCGACGACGGCACCCTGGCCGGCGCGTCCGCCTGGCTGTTCGGTACCGAGGCCCACGGCCTGCCCGCGGACGTGCTCGACGCGGCGCAGCTCACCGTCCGGGTGCCCATCCACGGCCGCGCCGAGAGCCTCAATCTCGCCGCCGCGGCCGCCGTCTGCCTCTACGCCAGCGCCCGCAGCCAACGTCGCACCCGCTAGAGTCGTCCACGTGATCCTCGGTAGCTCTTCGCCCTTCGGCGCGCGGCTTGCGGCCGCTCCCACCGCGCGCTCCTGATCACCCGGGCGCGCGTCCGCCCACCAGACCGCTCACCGGCAAGGACCTGACGACGCATGCCCTCTGAGAACTTCGATCCCGTCGAGGTGTCCACCCTGCAGCCCGAGAACGTCGAGGCGGCCGTCGTCGCCGCGCTCGAGTCGATCGCCGCAGCGACGACGCTCGACGAGCTCAAGGCCGCTGTCCTGGCCCATGACGGCGACCGTTCCCGTCTCGCGCTCGCCAACCGCGAGATCGGGGCGCTGCCACCGGCCGCCCGCAAGGCCGCGGGCCAGCGCATCGGTCCGGCACGCGGGCGCGTCAAGCAGGCCGCCGCCGCCCGCCAGCGGCAGCTCGAGGCCGAGCGCGACGCGCGCGTGCTGATCGAGGAACGCGTCGACGTCACCCTGCCGACCACCCGTCGACAGGTCGGCTCGCGGCATCCGATCACCACCACCATGGAGCGCATCAGCGACGGCTTCCTGGCCATGGGCTGGGAGATCGCCGAGGGGCCGGAGGCCGAGAGCAGCTGGTTCAACTTCGACGCCCTCAACACGCCGGCCGAGCACCCGTCGCGCGACCTCTCGGACACCTTCTACGTCGGCGATGCCGGCGACGTCGTCCTGCGTACGCAGACCTCGCCCGTCCAGATCCGCACCATGCTCGAGCGCACGCCGCCGATCTACGTCGTCTGCCCCGGCAAGGTGTTCCGCACCGACGAGCTCGACGCCACGCACACCCCGGTGTTCCATCAGCTCGAGGGACTGGCCGTCGATGAGGGCCTGACGATGGCGCACCTTCGCGGCACGCTCGACCACATGGTCGCCGACATGTTCGGCCCCGGCATCGCCACCCGGCTGCGCCCGCACTACTTCCCGTTCACCGAGCCCAGCGCCGAGATGGACCTGCAGTGCTTCGTCTGCCACGGCGAGTCGGTCGGTAACCCCGAACGTCCGTGTCGCACGTGCAGGAGCGAGGGTTGGATCGAGTGGGGTGGCTGCGGCATGGTCGACCCGCGCGTGCTGACCGCCTGCGGCATCGACCCCGAGCGCTACAGCGGCTTCGCGTTCGGCATGGGCATCGAACGGACCCTGATGTTCCGCAACGGCGTCGAGGACATGCGCGACATCGTCGAGGGCGACGTCCGCTTCAGCGCCGCTTTCGGAGTGGAGGCCTGATGCGCGTCCCCATCAGCTGGCTCGCCGAGCACGTCGAGCTGCCGGCCGACCTGACCCCGCGCGGCCTCGCCGCGGCCCTCATCCGCGTCGGCATGGAGGTCGAGGGCGTCGAGTCCGCGGCCGACGGCCTGTCCGGACCCATCGTCGTCGGACGGGTGCTCTCGCTCGAACCCGAAGCCCAGAAGAACGGCAAGACGGTCAACTGGTGCTCGGTCGACGTCGGCCCGCAGCACACGGCCGACGACGGCGGCCCGCGTGGCATCGTCTGCGGCGCCCACAACTTCGGCGTCGGCGACCTCGTCGTCGTCTCGCTGCCCGGCGCGGTACTGCCCGGCGGCTTCGCCATCGCCTCCCGCAAGACCTACGGGCACATCTCCGACGGCATGATCTGCTCGGTCCGCGAGCTGGGCATCGGCGACGATCACGACGGCATCCTGGTGCTGCCACCGGATTCCGCGAGCCCGGGTGACGACCCGTTGCCGCTGCTCGGCCTCGACGACGCCGTCCTCGACGTCGCTATCACGAGCGACCGCGGTTACTGCCTCTCGATCCGCGGGCTGGCCCGCGAGGTGGCAAGCGCCCTGGACGTTCCGTTCCACGACATCACCGCCGACGTCCCGCCACCGGACGGCGGTGCCTACCCCATCCGGGTCGACGACCCCGGCATCTGCGACCGGTTCTCCGCGCGCGTGGTCACCGGTCTCGACCCGTCGGCGCCGACCCCGGATCGGCTCGCGAACCGGCTGCGGCAGGCGGGCATGCGCTCGATCTCGCTCGCCGTCGATGTCACGAACTACGTGATGCTCGAGACCGGCCAGCCGCTGCACGCCTTCGACCGCGCAAAGCTCACCGGGCCGATCCGGGTCCGTCGGGCCGGGCCCGGCGAGAAGCTCACCACCCTCGACCATGCGGTGCGCTCACTGCACCCCGACGACGTGGTCGTGGCCGACGATTCCGGGGCTGTCGCGCTGGCCGGTGTCATGGGCGGCGCGTCCACCGAGATCTCCGCGTCCAGCACGGACGTCGTCCTCGAGGCGGCGCACTGGGATCCCGACACCGTCGCCCGCACCGTGCGCCGGCACAGGCTGCCCAGCGAGGCGGCCCGGCGTTTCGAGCGCGGCGTCGACCCCGAGATCGCCGCGGTGGCCCTGGCCCGGTGCGTCGAGCTGCTCGTCGAGCACGGCGGTGCGAGCGCGGCGCCGGGCTTCACCGCCGTGGGTGAACCCGCCCCGCCGCCGACGATCCCCCTGCCGGTGACGCTGCCCGAGCGCACCGCGGGAATGCCGATCCCGGCCGACGCGGTCCGGGCGCACCTCGACGCCGTGGGGTGCCAGGTCGGCAGCGGTGACGACCTGCTGCAGGTGACGCCGCCGACCTGGCGACCCGACCTGCTGCTGGCCGCCGACCTGGTCGAGGAGGTCGTCCGCCTCGCGGGGTACGAGAACCTGCCCTCGGTGCTGCCGACGGCGCCCGCGGGCGGTGGTCTCAGCGCGCGTCAGCACCTCGAGCGAGACATCTCCCGAGCGGTCGCCGCCTGGGGGCTGACCGAGGTGCTGACGTACCCGTTCGTCTCGCCCGCTGTCCACGACGCCTTCGGCCTGCCCGCCGACGACGTCCGCCGCCGCGCGATCCGGCTGGCCAACCCGCTGTCCGAGGACGAGCCCGAGCTGCGTACCTCACTGCTGCCCGGGCTGCTGGCCACCGCGGCCCGCAACCTGGGCCGGGGCACGCGCGACCTGGCGATCGTCGAGACCGGGCTGGTGTTCCTGCCGAACGACGGACGGCAGCCGGTCGAGCTACCGGGCATAGCCGCACGCCCGTCCGACGCGCAGCTCGCCGCGCTCGACGAGGCGCTGCCCGCGCAGCCCAAGCATCTCGCCGCCGTGCTGGTCGGTTCGCTGGAGCCGAAGGGATGGTGGGGTGACGCCCGCCCTGCGACCTGGGCGGACGCCGTGGAGATCGCGCGCGTCGTCGCCCGGGCGGCCCGGGTCGAGCTCACCATCAGCGCCGTCGAGCACGCCCCGTGGCACCCCGGCCGCTGCGCCGAGCTGCGACTTGGCGACACGGTCGTCGGCCACGCCGGCGAGCTGCACCCGCGGGTGATCGCCGCCCTCGGCCTGCCCGAGCGCAGCTGCGCCGTCGAGCTGGACATCAGTGCCCTCGGTGCGGCGCACCCGGCGCAGGCACCGAAGCTCTCCGGGTACCCCCCGGTCTTGCTCGATGTCGCCCTCGTCGTCGGCGACGCAGTCGCGGCGGGTGACGTGCAGGGCGCGCTGGCCACCGGTGCCGGCGAGCTTCTCGAGGACGTCCGGCTCTTCGACGTCTATGTCGGCGACCCGCTCGGTGCCGGGGTCAAATCCCTGGCCTTCGCGCTGCGCCTGCGCGCGCCCGATCGCACGCTCACCGTCGAGGAGGCCACCGTCGCGCGCGATACCGCCGTGGCTGCTGCAGCCGCGGCCACCGGAGCCCAGCTGCGGACCTGACACCCCGCTGCCGTATGAAGTTGCGCCATGCTGCATAATCGTGCACATGGGAGTTCGGGTCGCGGTTGCCGGGGCAAGCGGGTACGCCGGGGGAGAGCTGCTGCGTCTCGTGGCGGCTCATCCGGATCTCGAGGTTGTCGCGGTCACCGCGCACGCCAACGCGGGCCAGCCGCTGGGGGCGGTCCATCCTCACCTGCGCTCACTGGCACACCTCACCTTCGGCGAGACGTCGGGCGAGACGCTCAGCGACGCCGATCTGGTCTTCCTCGCGCTGCCGCACGGGGCGTCCGCAGCGCTCGCCGCGCAGCTGCCTCAGCCGGTGCGGATCGTGGATCTCGGCTCCGACCACCGGCTCACCGACGAGAACGCCCACGCCCGCTACTACGGCGGC
>CAZZVT010000226.1:0-4771 GCA_964657545.1 uncultured Jatrophihabitantaceae bacterium | reverse complement strand
CAATACGGGTACGGCCAGTTCGGGCCGAGCTACAACTACGGCGAGGCGCCCACGCCTGCGAAGCGCAGCTCGCGGTTGCTCGCGAGCCTGGCCGTGACGGTCGTCGCTGCCGCGCTGGTGCTCGCCGGCGTCAGCCTTGCGAACGCGTCCTCGACCACGAGCGGTAGCGGTTCGGCATTGGCCGCGCCGCAGACCCCGCAGCAGCAGGTGCCGAGTTTCGATCCGAACGGGGGGTCGAACGGGAACGGGGGGTCACTGCCCAACGGCGGGTCGTCGTCGACCGGCTCGGGGACCACCGCCACCGCCACCCAGCAGATCGGCGTCGTCACCATCGTCTCGACGCTGCAGTACCAGAACGCCGAGAGCGCGGGCACCGGCACGGTGCTCACCGCCGACGGCGAGATCCTTACCAACAACCACGTGGTCAACGGAGCGACGAGCATCACGGTCACCGTCGAGACGACCGGGAAGTCCTACCGCGCCGACGTCGTCGGCACCGCACCGACCAAGGACGTCGCGGTCATCAAGTTGCGCAACGCCTCCGGGTTGCAGACGGCCAGCTACGCGACCAGTTCGCAGGGCGTCAAGGTCGGCGACACGGTCGTCGGCGTCGGCAACGCCGGCGGCACGGGCACCCTGACCTCGGCGACCGGAACCGTGACCGGCCTGAACAAGTCCATCACCGCGACCGACGAGTCCGGCGCCGACGCAGAGCGGCTCACCGATCTGATCGAGGTCAACGCGCCGATCATCTCCGGCGACTCCGGCGGCCCGCTCTACGACGCCGACGGGCAGGTGATCGGTATGGACACCGCGGCGTCCACCAATCAGCAGAGCGGAACGGCCAGCACCGCGTACGCGATCCGGATCGACAACGCCATGAGCATCGCCGACCAGATCGAGTCCGGCGTCCAGACCACGACCATCCACATCGGGCTGCCGGCGTTCGTCGGCTTCTCGCTGCAGGACCAGAACGGCACCGTGATCGTGCCCGAGCCGAGCATGGGCAGCAACACGATCGTCTCCGGCTCGCCCGCCGACAAGGCCGGCATCTCGGCTGGCTCGACCATCACCTCGGTGGGCGGGAAGAAGGTGACCTCGGCCGCACAGATCAAGACGATCCTGGCGGCCAAGGATCCGGGTGACCGCATCGCGATCCGCTGGACGGACGCAGCCGGCCAGTCACACAGTGCGACGCTCACGCTGACCACGGGACCTGCCGACTGACGGCCGCTCCTGGACGCACGTGGTCGGTGCGCTTGGATGGGTCCGTGGATGAACACAACCCCGACGCCGTGCTGCAACTGCTCGACGTCTCGGTACGCCGGGGTTCCAAGACCCTGCTCGACGGCATCGACTGGACGGTCGAGGAGGACGAACGCTGGGCGGTCCTCGGGCCCAACGGGGCCGGCAAGACCACCCTGTTGCAGATCGCCTCGGCGGCCATCCACCCGACCTCGGGTGCGGCATACGTGTTCGGCGAGCGCCTCGGCCGGGTCGACGTCTTCGAGCTCCGTCCACGGATCGGCTTCGCGTCCGCCGCGCTGGCCGAGCGCATCCCGCGGGGCGAACTGGTCACCGACGTCGTGGTCAGCGCCGGGTACGCGGTGCTCGGTCGCTGGCGCGAGCGGTACGCCGACGACGATCTTTCCCGCGCGGCGCTGCTGCTCGATCGCCTCGGCATGGCCGGCTTCGGTCAGCGCACGTACGGCACGTTGAGCCAGGGCGAGAAGGCGCGCGTCCAGATCGCCCGCGCCCTGATGACCGATCCCGAGCTGCTGTTGCTCGACGAGCCCGCCGCGGGGATGGACCTCGGCGGTCGCGAGGACCTGCTGCGCCGGCTCACCCGGCTCGCCGACGACCCCTACGCGCCGGCCTCGGTGCTGGTGACACACCACGTCGAGGAGCTGCCGCCCGGCATCAGCCACGTGTTGCTGCTGCGCGACGCAGGCATCGTGGCCGCCGGGCTGGCCCGCGACGTCCTCACCGCCGAACTGCTGTCGCAGACCTTCGGCCTCGCGCTGGACGTCGAGCGCCGCGACGGCCGCTGGTACGCCCGCGCTCGCTGAACCGCAGGCGGACAGCCGTAGGCTCCCGCGAGGCGAAGTTCGCGGACGTAGACGGAGGTAACCGATGGCCGAGCTGGTGCACGTCGAGGTGGGCGACGGCGTCGCGACGATCAGGCTCGACCGGCCGCCGATGAATGCGCTGAACACCGAGCTGCAGGAGCAGTTGCGCGCGGCGGCCGAGCAGGTGTCGGCCGACCCCGCGATCCGCGCCGTCGTCCTGTTCGGCGGTGAGAAGGTCTTCGCGGCCGGCGCCGACGTCAAGGAGTTCGCCGGCCGCGACCACGCCTACATGACCCGCGACGCGCACCGTCTGACATCGGCCCTGGATGCGCTGGCCCGCATTCCCAAACCGGTGATCGCCGCGGTCACCGGCTACGCGCTCGGCGGCGGTTGCGAACTCGCGCTGACCGCCGACTTCCGGGTCAGTGCCGACGACGCTCGATGGGGCCAGCCCGAGATCCTGCTCGGCATCATCCCCGGGGCCGGCGGCACCCAGCGCCTGCCGCGGCTGATCGGACCGGCCAAGGCGAAGGACCTGATCTTCACCGGCCGCTTCGTCGCCGCCGACGAAGCGCTCGAGATAGGGCTGGTCGACGTCGTGGTGCCCAAGGCCGACGTCTACCCGACGGCGCTCGCGATGGCCGCGAAGTTCGCCAAGGGTCCGGCGCTCGCGCTCGCCGCCGCGAAGGCCGCGATCGACGGTGGCCTGGACGGTGATCTTGCGTCGGGCCTGCGTCTCGAGTCCCACCTGTTCGCGTCCGTGTTCGCCACCGAGGACCGCACGACCGGCATGCAGTCCTTC
The DNA here is from genome assembly GCA_964657545.1 of uncultured Jatrophihabitantaceae bacterium. Classification (GTDB taxonomy): domain Bacteria; phylum Actinomycetota; class Actinomycetes; order Mycobacteriales; family Jatrophihabitantaceae; genus Jatrophihabitans. The sequence continues at coordinate 1,900 of CAZZVT010000226.1, read as the reverse complement.
ATCGAGAGCGGGCCCGGCAAGGCGACGTTCGCGTGACGGCGGCGCACCCGCACGCCACGGCGCAGGAGGTGCAGGCCGCCTGGTCCGACCCGAAACTGGCGAACGTCCTCTACCACGACTGGGAGGCCGGCACCTACGACGAGAAGTGGTCGATCTCCTTCGACCAGCGCTGCATCGACTACGCGCGCGACCGGTTCGCGCACGTCGCCGGCACCGACGGCTGGCCCTACGCCCGCTCCCTCGAGCTCGGCTGCGGCACCGGATTCTTCACCCTGAACCTCAAGCTCGCCGGCGTCCTCGACGACGCGCACGTCACCGACCTCAGCCCCGGCATGGTCGACGTAGCCCGGCGCAACGCCCGCGGGCTCGGCTTCGACGTCGCGGGGCGGGTCGCGGACGCCGAGCGGTTGCCCTACGACGACGACTCGTTCGACCTCGTCCTGGGCCACGCGGTGCTGCACCACATCCCCGATCTCGACGTCGCGTTCGCCGAGATCCTGCGTGTCCTCAAGCCCGGCGGCCGCTTCGTGTTCGCGGGCGAGCCGACCCGACACGGCGATTACGTCGCCCGCCGGCTGTCGCGCCTGACCTGGTGGGCGGCCACGCACGCCACGAGACTGCCCCCGCTCGCCGGCTGGCGCCGCCCGCAGGTCGAACTCGACGAGTCCTCGCGGGCCGCGGCGCTCGAGGCCGTCGTCGACATCCACACCTTCGTGCCCGACGAGCTCGAGGCCACCGCCCGGGCTGCGGGCGCGCTCGACGTCCGGGTCGTGACCTCCGAGCTGTTCGCCTCGTGGTTCGGCTGGCCGGTGCGCACCTTCGAGTGCGCCGTCCCGCGCGAGAAGCTCGGGATGCGCTGGGCGACGTTCGCGTTGCGCGGCTGGCAGCGACTGTCGGCCCTCGACGAGCAGCTCGAGGGCCTCGTGCCCCGTGGCCTGTTCTACAACGCCGAGATCACCGGCGTGAAGCGGGCCTGACGCGCCGTAGCACCGAAGCGGGCGCCCGGTTCGTCGCCCCACCCGCTAGGACTGCGCCGTGCCGCTTCCGTTCACCAGACGGGCGACGACGACGAGGTTGTCGAGGCTGACGTCACCGTGCTCGTACTGGCAGGTGACCAGTACGAGATCGGTGTCTGACCCGCTGCACGCCGGGACGACGAGGTTGCCGGCCTTGGCGGAGAGGCCCCGTGCACACACGCGGTACGTCACCGTCTGCGAGGCGGACCGGACGGTGACGGTGGCGCCGACGGCGACGTCCGTCAGCCGATTGAAGGAGCAGGCGTGGTGCCGGCAGGCGTGCCCATAGATGTAGCTCGGGCCGGTGGCCGGCGAGGCCGGATAGGCGGATTGTTCGATCCAGGCCGCGGTGTTCCACTCCTGCGCGGTCTCGTGCGGCGGGTCGATCGGCTTGGCCGCGCCGTCCGCCCGTACCGCCGCCCGTAGCGGGGCGACGGGGACCTCGAGCGACCCCAGGCCGATGCGGACCGAGAGCCGGAAGGGGCCGCGAACACTCGGGTGGCCGATGGGCGTGGTGCCGTGGACGGGGGCCGGTGTCGTGACCGGGCGCCGAGAGGCACCCGCCACGACCGCATGACCACCAGCCAGCCAGCCTGTCGCCAGGATGGTGGACGCGAGCGTGATCATGGTGGCGACGGCCACCCCCGGCAGCCAGCGGCCGGGCCGTGTCACCGCGACGGTCGAACCACGGCCAGCAGCAGGCCCGCCGCGAGACAGCCGAGCGCGAGACCCCACAACACCAGGTCGGAGTGTCCCGCCGGAGCTGCAGTGTCGCCCGTCAGGCCGGCTGGTGGGGTGAAGGACGGGCTGCTGCTCAGCGGAGGCGCCAACACCGGCGCACTGATCACCGCGGTGCCAGCGTTCGACCCGCCCGATGCGCCGCC
>CAZZVT010000225.1:0-4793 GCA_964657545.1 uncultured Jatrophihabitantaceae bacterium | reverse complement strand
CGAAGGGCTAGGGGTGGCAGTCCGTCGGCTGGGCGACGCGATCAGGCCTCGGGGATGTCGCGGCCGAACGCTTCCAGCGTCACGACCTCGGGCTCGGGACCACCACGCTTGCCCGTGTCCAATGCGTCGATCGATTCGAGCTGGTTAGCGGTGAGCTCGAAGTCGAACACGTCGAAGTTCTCGGCGATGCGGGTCGGCTTGGTCGACTTCGGAATGACCGAGCGACCCTGCTGGAGCCCCCAACGCAGCATGACCTGCGCGGGCGTCTTCCCGTGCTCAGCTGCGATCACGCCGATGGCCGGGTCGTCGAACGTGCTCTGCGCACCCTCGGCGCCGCGGTAGGACGTAATGCCACCGATCGGTGACCACGCCTGGGTGAGGATGCCCTGCTCGTCGTCGGCAGCGAGGACGTCGGACTGCCGGAAATACGGGTGGCACTCGATCTGGTTCACGGCGGGGACGACGTTCGTGTCCGCCAGCAGGCGGTCCAGGTGCTCACGCATGAAGTTGCTGACGCCGATCGCGCGCACCTTGCCGTCGGCAAGGAGTGTCTCCAGCGCCCTGTAGGCGCCGAGCGTGCGGTCGAAGTTCGAGGGCAGCGCCTGGTGCAGGATCAACAGGTCGATGACGTCGACGCCAAGCTTGCCGGCGCTCTTGTCGAAGGCGTGCAACGTCTCGTCGTAGCCGAAGTCCGAGATCCACACCTTGGATTCGATGAAGACCTCGGAACGGTCGACGCCGGAGTCTGCGATGGCCTGGCCGACCTCGCGCTCGTTGCCGTAGGCGGCAGCGGTGTCGACGTGCCGGTACCCGGTGTCGAGCGCGGCGCGGACCGCGGCGGTGGTCTCGTCCGGTGCGGTCTGGAAGACGCCGAGGCCGAGGGCCGGCATCTCGACACCGTTGTTGAGGGTGAAGGTGATCATCGTGGTCCCTTCGATGGGGTAGCGGGTCGCGCTGTCAGCCGGTGATGTCGTTGACGGCGGCAAGGCCGTTCAGGGTGCGGGGGTAGCCGATGTAGGGCACCAGGACGGTGAGGACCGCGAGCAGCGTCGCGCGGGTGTTGCCGACGTTGAGGTTGCAGTTCACGTGGCCACGCACTTGGGCGTCCGCGCCGCCGAGGGCGACGAGCATCGAGAAGGTGAGCAGCTCGCGGACGTCCAGCTCGAGGCCGGCGCGGCCGACGGTGTCGCCGAAACAGTTGGCCGACAGGTAGCGCTGGAAGTGCTTCTGGTCGTCGGGCGCGTTCGCGTGCATGGCGTCCGTCTGCTCGTCGCCGACGATCTGCTTCTGCACCGCGAGGCCGACGTCGAAACGCGTGTCCGCGGTGGTGCTCGACTGCCCGGGCAGGGGCAGTGCGACGCCGGCATCGGTGAGCACGTCGTTGGTCGCGTGCAGGAAGTCGTAGGCGCGGGCCATGCCGACGTAGGCGACGGACTGGTAGACGAGTTCCTTCAGTTCGACCGGGGTGACCCCGGCGCGGGCGATCGCGGCGGTGGCCAGCACGCGGAACTCGGCGACCCCTCCGGCGGCCAGCACTCCGGCGAGCTGGACGAGCACCCGGGTGCGCAGGTCGAGCGTTTCGTCGAGTCCGGCGGCGTCGGCGTACACCTCGTCGAAGGCGAGGTTGTCGAAGTAATCGATCAGTTCGGGGTCGGTCTGCCCGAGCATCGACACCCGTTCGCCGAACAGCTGATCGTGATTGCGCCGCGCGGCGTCACTGACGGGCATCGGTCACACCCCCGCCGTGGTCTGCGCGGCCGCGTACTGGTCGTCGGTGACGGGCTCGAGCCAGGTGGTGGCCTCTCCGTCTCCGGCGGCGTCCAGGATCGCGTAGTGGCACATCATGTTGCTGGCGGTGCCGCCGTGGAAGTGCTCCTCACCGGCCGGCGTCCACACGCTCTCGCCGGCGCGCAGGACGACGGTATCGCCGTCGCGGGTGCCAACCACGCCGACACCGTCGGTGCAGACGAGCAGCTGGCCGTTGGCGTGTGAGTGCCAGTTGGTGCGTGCGCCGGGCGTGAACCGCACCAGCCCACAGGTGAGCTTCGAAGTGCCGTCGCCGCTGAACACCGGGTTCAGCCAGACGTCGCCGGTGAAGTTCGCCGCGGGCGTCTTGACCGTTGCGGTGGAGGGGTTCTTGTCCATGTCGTGTCCTTGTCTGTCGGAGGGTCAGGCGGGGTCGACGCGCAGGGTGGTTCCCCGGGCGGCGTCGAGCTGTCCTTTCGTGAGTGAGTAGGTGGTTCAGGTCCGGGCGTCGACTGCGGCGACGCTCTGGGGGACGGAGACGGCAGCTGCGACATCGGGCGACGGTTCGGCGTGAGCGGTGTCGTGTCGGTCGGTGCTGCGGCGGGAGACGAGCGTGAGCACCACGAGCAGGGCGAGGGCCAGCATCACCGAGCTGCCGGTGAGCGCGGCGCTGACGCGGTCGACCAGCGCGGCCGTGGCCGACGCGCCGGCGGGGACGGCGGCGGCGCCGACGGTGGCCAGGACGCCGAGGCCGAGCGAGCTGCCGAGCTGGTGGAAGGTGTTGACGAGGCCGGACGCGGCGCCGGCGTCGGCACCCTGGACACCGGCGAGACCGGCGGACGTCATCGGCGCGAAGGCCAATCCTTGTCCGATGCCGATGAGCACCATGGGCAGTGCCACGGCCACGAGGTAGTCGCTGCCTGCGGATACGCGGCTGAGCCACGTCATCCCGGCGAGGGTCGAGACGACTCCGAGCACGAGCACCGGGGTTGCCCCGAGACGTCCGATCAGTCGGGTGACGAGCAGTGCGGCGACGAAGTTCACGGCGGACATCGGCAGGAACGCCAGGCCGGCCTGCAGCGGGCTGAACCCGAGCACGCCTTGCAGGTATTGCGTGGTGAAGAAGAAGAATCCGATCATCGCGGCGAGGTAGAGCATGCGGGTGAGGTACGCGCCGGTGCGCATGCGGCCGGCGAACAGGCGCAGCGGCATGATCGGCTGCTCGGCCCGGGCCTCGTTGCGGACGAGCCCGACGAGCAGCGCTACGCCGACGACCAGCGAGATCACGACGCGCGGTGACGCCCAGCCCGCCTCGGCCGCCTCGATGACACCGAAGACCACGGCGCTCATCCCGAGCGTGGCGCACAGCGCGCCGACGAGGTCGAACCGCCCACCGCGCGGCGGGGTCTCGGCGACGTAGCGGCGCGCGGCCAGCAGCATGGCCAGGCCGATGGGGACGTTGATGAAGAACCCGGCCCGCCACGAGATGAGGTCGGCCAGCACCCCACCGACGACCAGGCCGAGGCTGGCACCGATGCCGGCGACCGCGCTGTAGGCCGCGACGGCGCGGGCACGCTGCTGGCCCTCGGCGAAGGTGGCGGTCAGCAACGCCAGCGACGACGGTGCCAGGATCGCGGCACCGATGCCCTGCAGGGCGCGGGCGGCGATGAGCCACCAGGTGTAGGGCGAAGCGCCGACCAGGAACGATGCGCCACCGAACATTGCGAGCCCGAGGAAGAACATGCGGCGTCGGCCGACGATGTCGCCGGCACGCGCGCCCAGCAGCAGCAGACCGCCGAACACCAGCGTGTAGGCGTCCTGCACCCAGGTCAGTCCGGTTGGCGAGAAGTGCATTGCGGACTCGATGCTCGGCAGGCCGGTGAAGATGATCGAGTTATCCAGGATGACCATGAAGTAGCTGATGCAGATGATCGCCAGGATCGGCGTTGCGTGTCTGGGCGCGACGTCGTTACTGATCGGATCCGTGGTCTTCGGTGTGCTCATGACGTCCACTGTCCGACCCGTACGAGGCCGGTGGGAGTGCCTGTACTTCCAGGTAATCGCAGTACCCCTCAGCCGGGGATCGATCGTGCAGCGGTGGCCCCGTCAGCACGCCGGGGGGTAACGCTGGTGCCTGCCAGGCAGACGGGATGCTGCCTACCGTGGAGGGCATGAACACCGACCACCGCACGCAGGTCAAGGAGTTCCTTGCCTCGCGCCGCGAACGAATCACCCCGGCACAGGCCGGGCTGCCCGCCTACGGCGGCGACAATCGACGTGTCAAAGGGCTGCGCCGCGAAGAGGTCGCGCTGCTCGCCGGGGTCAGCATCGACTACTACGTGCGGATGGAGCGCGGCAATCTGGCCGGCGCCTCGGATGCGGTGTTGGACGGAGTCGCAAACGCGCTCCAGCTCGACGACGCCGAACGTGAGCACCTGTTCGCGCTCGCCCGAGCAGCCGGACCCTCGACCCGCCGTTCACGCCCGCCGTCGACCACGGTCCGGCCCGTCATCCAGCAGGTACTCGATGCAGTCACCGAGGCACCCGCGTGGGTCCGCAACGCTCGCCACGACATCCTCGCCATGAACACGCTCGCCCGGGCGCTCTACTCGCCGGTGCTCAACTCCGCCGCGGCCGGCGCCACGACCAAGCGGGCAGCGAACACGACCCGGTTCCTCTTCCTGGACCCGTCCGCGCATGAGTTCTTCGTCGACTTCGACCGCATGGCGATGGACGCCGCCGCGATGCTCCGACTGGAAGCGGGTCGCAACCCCCACGACAAGGACCTGATCACCCTTGTCGGGGAACTGTCGACCCAGTCCGAGCTGTTCCGTCGGCAGTGGGCGTCGCAGAACGTCAAGTTCCACCGCAGCGGACGCAAACGACTCCGGCACCCGATGGTCGGCGAGCTCGACCTGGATTTCGAGGCGATGCAGATGCCGTCCGACCCCGAGCTGCAGCTCAACATCTACACCGCCGAGCCCGGCAGCCCCGCCGCAGACGGGCTCACCTTGCTGGCCTCCTGGGCCGCGACCCGCTCGGCCGAA
>CAZZVT010000224.1:0-4799 GCA_964657545.1 uncultured Jatrophihabitantaceae bacterium | reverse complement strand
AGGTCAGCAAGACGATGCAGAGTCCGGACGCGCGGCGATTCGGTCCACTCGCAGCGGCCACACGACGGATCGACACGGCGTAGCGCAGCTTGCGACGCGGGTGAGTACCCGACCAGCATTCAGACGAGTTCCGGTTCCGGCTGCGCGGGGCGTTCGACCACCGCTGCGTGGGGTTCTACGAACAGGGGCTTCGCGAGCACGTTCGGCAGCCACCAGTTGAACCGGCCGAACAGGGTGACCAGGGCGGGCACCAGCAGCGCGCGGACCACGGTGGCGTCGAGCAGGATGCCCGCCCCGAGCCCGGTCGCGAGCACCTTGATGTCGGTGCCGGGAGAGGAGGCCAGCGACACGAAGGCGAGGAACAGGATCAGCGCGGCGCTGGTGACGAGTCGCCCGGTACGGCCGAGACCCTCGATGACGGCGTCAGCGGTACGGCCGTTCTTGTCATAGGACTCGCGCATACGGGTCAGGATGAACACCTCGTAGTCCATCGACAGGCCGTAGAGGAACGCGAACACCAGGATCGGCACCCAGAAGGTGATCGCACCGGTCGAGCTGATCCCGAATATCGCGTCGCTGCCGTGGCCCTGCTGCCAGACCAGCGTCATCGCCCCGAATGTCGCGCCGAGTGAGATGAGGTTGAGGATCACGGCCTTCAGTGCGAGCAGCACAGAGCGGAACGCCCGGGCCAGGGCCACGAAGGTGAGCAGGACGAGGACGAGGATGAGCAGCGGGAAGTTGCCGTAGACGGCGTGGGCGTAATCGAGCTGGATCGCGCCGGCGCCGCTGACGCCGATCACACCGGGGAGACGGTCGATGGCCGTGCGCAGGCGCGTGACCACGTCGGTGGATTGCGAGTTCACGGTCGCGTCGGTCGGCAAGACCTCGACGAGCGCCTCACCGTTGCGGTTGAAGGCCGCGGGGACGCTGACCGCGGCCACGCCGGGGACGTCCTTGGCCGCAGCCGCGACGGCAGCCGTGTCACCGCCCTTGACGAGGATCTCCATCGGGGTCAACGAACCCTCCGGCAGACCCTCGCTGCGCAGGGACTGCAGCCCCGAGTGGGCGGGGCCGGTCGAGGCGAGCGAGTCGAGCCCGGACAGGCCGACCTTGATGCCGGTCAGCGGGATGCACAGCAACCCGAGGATCACCAGCGCGGCGACCGCCGCTAGTACCGGGCGCTTGACGACGCCGCGAGCCCACTTCGTCCACAACTTGGAGGCGCTGACCTCGGAGCGGATGTGCGGGTAATCCAGCCGCGGACCGACGGTGAGCAGGATCGCCGGAGTCAAGGTGATGGTCACCAGCGTCGAGATCAGCGGGATCAACATGCCGGCGATGCCCAGGGTTCTCAGCCACGGCACCGGCAGAACTGTCAGCGACAGCAGACCGATGGCCACCGCGCCGCCGGAGAACACGACGCTGTGCCCGGCCTGCTGGATCGCGACCCGCACGGCACCTTCGTTGGGCAGGCCCTTGTCGCGCTCCTCCCGCCATCGGGTGACGACCAATAGCGAGTAGTCGATGGCGACGCCGAGGCCGATCAGCCCGACGAGGAATTCGGCCACCATGTTGACGTGGGTGAGGTAGGTCAGCGGCAGCAGCACTGCGAACGTGGTCGGAATCGACACGATGGCGACCGCGAGCGGCAGGAACGCGAGCAAGGAGGCGAAGACGAACGCGAGCACGATCAGCGCGCCCAACCCGCCGAAGAGCACCTCGACGAGCAGACCGTTGCCGCCACCACCGTCGGTGCTGCTCTCCAGCTGGTCATAGCCCGTGCTGACCGCGGTGAACCCGTCACCCAACGAGGAGTGCGCTCCCACGTAAGTCTCGACACTCTGATCGAGCTGGTCGTCGAAACCCCCGGCAGTCGGCTGCGGCAGGTAGACCAGGCCCAGCGCTGCCGTGCGGTCCTTCGAGATGAACCCCGAGGTGCCGGCGGCCGGGGTGGAGATCGGGTCGACGACCCTGGTGGTCGGGAATTGGTGGGCCAGCTTTGTGAAGAAGGCTTTGGCCTGGGCTGAGTCGACCACCGACTGGCCTGCCGGCGCCTTGATCAGCACCACGGCCGAGTTGCCCAGCCCGCCGGAGCCGAAGGTGCGCTCGACCTGCAGCGCGGTCGCGAATCCGGGTTGGCTCGGGATGCTGAAGTCAGACGTCAGACGGCTGGTCGTCTTCCCGGTGCTGGCGAATCCGATCAGCATCGCGATCAGCCAGAAAAGGAGCACCACCCGACGGTGCTTGATCACAAAACTGGCGATGGTGTCCATGAGGGTCCTTCTCGTGGGTGAGCTGAACTGGTGCGAGGGCGTCGCGTCGCTGACAACTCATGTTGAGCCACACGAGCGACACGACTCTCGCATGGTCACGTGCATGGCAACGCGGCTGCAGGGCTCTTCCGCGTGCGTGTCAGGTCGAGGTAGCTGATGTGGCCGGACTGCGGCAGGTCCCGGCTCGCGCGGCAGCTGCTACGCGTGGCTCGCACGTCCTGGAGGGCAGGGTGCTCGTCGGTTTTCAGAGGTGTGAGTGGTAGGCGCGGACCTTGACCTGGTCGAAGTCGGCGATGAGTGCGCCGATGCGCGCGTGGATCTCATCCCACGCGGGGTCTGCGTCCTGCTCGGCGAGCTTCTCGTCGCTCTTGAACCATTCCATGGCCCACATCGTGTCGGGGTCCGCTTCAGACCGGGCGATGATGGACTTGTCGACGGCGTCGGATCGCTCACTCATTTCCGCGCACAGCGTGAAGAGTTCTTCGCCTTTTCCGGGCTTCGCGGTAAATCTGATCACTTTGCCTGGCTGACTCGGACCTATCATCTTTTCTCGATTCATCGGTCTACGCCGGGAAGATGTGCGGTGTTGGACTACTGAGGTCTTGGGTGTAGTCGTCCAGGCTGATGTTCTTCGCCGGCCGGTTGAAGAGCCCCATCAGCGGGTTCACCAGTTTGAGAGAGGTGAAGAGCACGTTTCTCCCGACGATGCCGGGGCGTGTCTTCGGTGCGAGGAGGCGGCCTGCGTTGATCTTCTGCGAGACGGACGCGTACTGGCGGAACTTGGCTTCGTAGTGGTCGAAGCCGGCCGTGGCGTCACCGTCGGCGCGGTGCAGTTCGCCGGCGAGAACGTACGCGCCGACGACGGCGAGCCCGGTGCCGAAGCCGCCGAGGGCGTTGCCGTATGCGCTGTCGCCGAGCAATGCCACTCGTCCGGTGGTGTAGTGGTTCATGGTGACGCGGCTGATGGAGTCCATGTAGAAATCGGTCGCGTCGGGGATCTTCGCGATCAGCTCGGGGATTCTCCAGCGCCCACCTTGGTAGGCGTTGATCAGCTGCTGCTTCTGGGCGTCGACGTCGTCGCCGGTCGCAGGGAGGGGGTCGGAGCGGAAGACGAAGAATGCCGGCGCCTTGGAACCGCCGATACCCACCATCCGGCCAGGCTCGTTGTAGAGCACGTCATCATCGCCGGCGTCGAGATCGGCGAGCACGTAGTAATAGCCCAGGTGTGAGACGTAGTCCCGTTCCGGGCCGAACGCGAGCGTGCGGACGTTGGAGTGGATGCCATCGGCACCGATCACCAGGTCGAACGTCCGTGGGGCGCCGTGCTCGAAGGTCACGTCGACCCCGTTCTCGGTCTCGACGAGCGATCTGATCGAGTCGCCGAACACGTACTCGCACGACTCGGACGTGAGGTCGTACAGGATCCGGGCGAGGTCGCCGCGCGGAATGTTGATCTCGCCGCCCGCGAAGGCGCCCGGGACGACGCCGATCTTGCGGCCGGCGGTGTTGACGATCGTGCCGTCGTTGTCTTCAACGCTGGCGGCCTGGACGGCGTCGAGGATGCCCATCCGGGCAAGGACGGTGCGGTGGGTCGGGCCTTTGAAGTCGACCGCCTGCCCGCCGGTGCGGATTTCGTGGGCCTTCTCGACGACAGTGACGTCGAATCCGTATCGGTGCAGCCAGAAGGCCAGGGCGGGTCCGGCGATGCTGGCGCCGGAGATGAGTACGCGGGCGTCCTTCATGTGCGGAGTCCTGTCGACTGGTTGTTGGCGATGCTGTGGAAGGTGCGGTCGAGATCGTTGAAGGCGAGGTTCGCGGCGTCTGTCATGTGGGCGGCAGCGGCGTCGGAGGTGTCGCCGTCGAGGATGCGGGCGCCGATCTCGTCGGTGATGGACTGGATCACCGAGACGAGCGCGGCGGCGTGCGCGCGGACGACGATGGCGGGGACGCCGGGGGTTGTCCGCACGATCGCGGCCGAGATGGTGTCGGCCTGCTGTTCGCGCATCTCGAGTGCGAACCGGCGCAGGACGCCGCTGCCGAGGCACTGGGCCGGGAATTCGCCGCGGGCAAGTCTCGGGTCTTCCTGGCGATAGCGGTCGATGTCGTCATGCACGAGCGGCCGCAACGCCTCCGCAGGACTAATCCCCTCGGTCCGCTCGGTGACGACGCGGCCGTACAGCTCGCGGAACCAGTCGGCCCGGTCGAGCACCAGAGTTTGCTTGGCGGGGAAGTAGTTGTAGACCGTCTGGTCGGACACGTCCGCAGCGCGGGCGACATCGGCTACCGACACAGCGTCGTAGCCGTGATCGGCGAACAAGCCTGCCGCGACATCGGCGATCCGCTCGCGCGCCTGCGCCTTCTTCCGATCGCGAAGACCGCGTTCCCTGACCATGTCGTCATGGTAACACAAAATATTTGGTCACTAAAAGTCTTGTCTTCACCAAGGACCGTTCACGGGGTGACGTCGAGATCAGTGGCGGCCGGGATCGAGGTCGGGGTGTGGTCCTTCCGCTGGCCGTGGATGGG
>CAZZVT010000223.1:3263-4806 GCA_964657545.1 uncultured Jatrophihabitantaceae bacterium | reverse complement strand
CACCGTCGTCCTCAGCCGCACCGTCGTCCTCGACCGCCGCGTCGACAGCTACGACCGATACGGTCGCGCCGGCCGCTACGGCACCGCCGGAACCGACCGATCCGGGGCCGCCGTGCACGACCAATTCCACGGCGCGCTACCCGGTCATCTGTCTGCCCGCCGGCTCGGGTGAGGACACGACGGCTTCGCTGACGCCCGGCACCGACATCGAGTTCGACGCCCAGGTCGTCAACGGCGCACCCACCACGGTGACCGGCGCGACCGTGGTGATCACCCTGCCGCAGGGGCTCGCCCTGGAGCCCGACGAGGACGACCCGGTGTACCGCATCGACAACTGGTACCAAGACGACAGTGACGACAGCGACGACGACGGCGACGGCACCGATCTCGCGTGCACGGGCACCGGCTCGGCGACGATCACGTGCGGCGTCGGCACGCTGGCGCCGGGTGCGAACATCCTGATCGGTATCGACCTCGAGGTCGCCGACGACGTCACGCCGGGCACCACCCTGGCGTTCCACGTCGCGCTGAATCCTGCCGGCACGCAATCCGCGCAGTCGACGTCCGTCGATGCGAGCGTCCAGGTGCTTGCAGCGAGCCACCTCGAGGTCAGCCTCACGCCGTCCGATCTGCACGTGGTCGTGGGGCACCACGCGACGATGACCGGCATCGTGCACAACGCGGGTCCCGGTGCCGCTCCGAGCACCTTCGGCATCGCTCTGGCGTACGGAAAGAAGGACCCGACCAAGACCCACTTCAGCATCACCAACGGCATGAGCATTGCCGACCTGGGCGACGGGACCACGACCGTCGTCGTCGCCGGCACAGCCACCTCGCCGTTGCGTGCACAGCTGCAGCGCCGGGCATCCGCCCGCAGCGCCGCGGTTGTGCGCCGCGGCGCGGGGCCGTCGCTGCGCTACTGGCCGCTCGGCACCGTCGCGTCCGGCGCGACGACCACGGTCTCGATCCAGCTCAAGGCGCTGAGTGCCGGCACCGATGACCTGGTCTTCGGCGCGTTCTCCGCTGTCGACGGCCTCGACTGCGCCGCCTTCGGCGGCGACTCCGGCAGCAGCGGGTCCTCGTCGTCGGCCGCGTCCGGCTCGGCAGCCGCCTCCTCCGGTTCGGCCGCCGGCACTCCTGTCGCGATCCAGGCGGCCGCGGCAGCGTCGACGACCGCTGCGGCGGAGAACTGTTCGTTTCTGGTCCAGACGCACATCACCGCGATTCCGGTGCCGGCCGCGCTGGCCGACACCGGCGACCAGCAGCTCGCCGGCGAACTGGGCTTCGCGGCCGCGGCCGTCGTCCTGGGTGGGCTGCTCACCTGGATCGGACGCCGCCGGGTCGTGCTCGTGCCCCAGCACCGGTAGGGCGTTTACCTGCCCGCAATGATGCGGGGCTTGTCCTCGTAAACGCGCACCCCGATAGTGGGGCGACCGTCCCGCCACACCATCGAGGGGAAGCGCCGATCATGTCGAGCACTGCCGTACCGCCGAGAGTCGACGACGACGAGGCCGAACTCGCGGCGCTGGGTTACAAGCAGGAG
>CAZZVT010000223.1:0-3163 GCA_964657545.1 uncultured Jatrophihabitantaceae bacterium | reverse complement strand
GGTCAGTTCTTCTGCACCGTCGCCTGCATGACCTCGACCTCGCGGATGATGTTCGCCTTCAGCCGCGATCGCGCGGTGCCCGGCGCGACGTACCTGTCGAAGCTGAACAGCAACCGCGTGCCGGTCTACGGCGTGATCGCGTCGGCGGTGGTCGCGGTCGTCCTGACGCTGCCGGCGTTGGTGAAGGTCAAGCAGGGTTCGGCCACGGTGCCGGTGGCCTTCTTCGCCGTCGTCTCTATCGGCGTCGTCGGGCTCTACCTCGCCTTCGCCATCCCGATCTACTACCGCTGGAAGGCAGGCACGGCGTTCAAGGTCGGGCGGTGGACGCTCGGGCGGAAGTACCGCTGGATGGCGCCGCTGGCCGTTGCCGAGATCGTCGTCACCTCGGTCGTCGCCATGTTCCCGACGTCCAGCGGTGGGGCGCCCTGGTACGACGGGTTCGCCTGGAAGTTCGTCAACTACACCCCGCTGGTGGTGTTCGGCCTGCTCATCGTGCTCGAGATCGCGTGGCAGGTGTCGGTGAAGAACTGGTTCACCGGGCCGAAAAGCACCCTGGACACACCGCCGGCGGTCGCCACACTGACGGTATGACGACGTACAGCCAGCAGCTCGGCGGCCGGTCGTACGCCTTCGACGGCCTGACCGAGCTGCTGGCCAAGGCCGCACCGCAGCGCTCGGGCGACGAGCTGGCCGGGTGCGCGGCGGAATCCGCGGCCGAGCGTGCGGCTGCCCAGTGGGCCCTGGCGGACGTGCCGCTGACCGCGTTCCTCGAGGACCTGGTCGTGCCGTACGAGTCCGACGAGGTCAGCCGGGTCATCGTCGACACGCTCGATCGTGACGCCTTCGCCGCGGTGTCGCACCTGAGTGTCGGCGGGTTCCGGGATCACCTGCTTGAAATCGCGGCCACGCCCTCGGCTTCTCAGGTGCTGTCGGCGCTGGCCCCAGGGTTGATGCCCGAGATGGCCGCCGCCGTCAGCAAGCTGATGCGCAACCAGGATCTCATCGCGGTGGCCCGTCGGGCGTCGGTCGTCACGGCCTTCCGCGACACCCTCGGCCTGCCCGGCCGGCTGGCGACCCGGTTGCAGCCCAACCACCCCACCGACGACCCGCGCGGGGTCGCTGCCGCCACCCTCGACGGGCTGCTGCTCGGCTGCGGCGACGCGGTGCTCGGCATCAATCCGGCCACCGATTCACCGGGCGTCACCCGCGACCTGCTGCACCTGCTCGACGATGTGCGTTCGCGCTACGAGATCCCCACCCAGACCTGCGTGCTGGCGCACGTGACCACCACGATGGAGCTCATCGACCAGGGTGCACCCGTCGATCTGGTCTTCCAGTCGATCGGCGGGACGCAGGGCACCAACACCTCGTTCGGCGTCGATCTCGCGCTGCTCGAGCAGGCTCGCGAGGCCGCGCTAGGCCTGCACCGTGGCACTGTCGGCGACAACGTCATGTACTTCGAGACCGGTCAGGGTTCGGCGTTGTCGGCCGGCGCGCACCTCGGCACCGGCGGGCGGCCGGTCGACCAGCAGACCCTCGAAGCACGCGCCTACGGGCTGGCCCGCCACCTGCAGCCGTTGATCGTCAACACGGTCGTGGGGTTCATCGGGCCGGAGTACCTCTACGACGGCAAGCAGATCGTCCGGGCCGGGCTCGAGGATCACTTCTGCGGCAAGCTGCTCGGGCTGCCCATGGGCGTCGACGTCTGCTACACCAACCATGCCGAGGCCGATCAGGACGACATGGACACGCTGCTGACGCTCCTCGGCGCCGCCGGCTGCACGTACGTCATTGCGGTTCCCGGCGCCGACGACGTCATGCTCGGCTACCAGAGCACCAGCTACCACGACGCGCTCTACGTGCGGGCTGCGCTCGGCCTGCGTCCGGCGCCGGAGTTCGAGGCCTGGCTGCAGGGGCTGGGGATGATGGACGACGACGGCTCGGTGCTGTCCGTCGAGGCCTCGCCGCTGCTCGCGATCACGTCATGAGTCAGCCTGATTTCTGGGACGCGCTGCGGCGCACGACGCAGTCGCGGATCGGGCTCGGGCGCGCGGGCAACGGGTTGCCGATGAAGGCCGAACTCGAGTTCCGAGCCGCTCACGCCGCGGCCCGCGACGCCGTGCACGACGAGCTCGACGTCGTGGCACTGTCGGCCCGCCTCAAAGCCCTGTGGCTCGGCGACCCGGTTGTCGTGGCGAGCCGGGCCGGCGACCGGGCCGAGTACCTGCGCCGTCCCGACCTCGGCCGCGAGCCGGCCGTCGAACTCGACCTGCCCGCCCACGGCGACGACCTCGCCGTCGTGCTCGCCGACGGCCTGTCGGCCCGGGCGGTGTCGACGCACGCGGTGCCGTTCCTCGAGGCGCTGCTCGGGCTGATCGACAGCAGCGTCGCCGTGCCGGTGATCGCGACCCAGGCCCGCGTCGCCCTCGGTGATCACATCGGTGCCGCGCTCGGCGTGCGGGCCGTGCTCGTGCTGATCGGCGAACGCCCAGGGTTGTCGGTGAACGACAGCCTCGGCGTCTACCTGACCTACGCGCCACGTCCGGGTCGGCACGACGCCGAGCGCAACTGCGTCTCGAACATCCACCCGCCCGACGGCCTGACCTACTCCGATGCCGCCCGCGTGGTCGCCGGCCTGCTCACCGCCTCGTTCGCGCTCGGGGAGTCCGGCGTGCGGGTGAAGGACCGCTCCAAGGCCGAGCTCGGGGCCTCGGACGCGAAGGTCCTCGACGCGTAGCAGCTCAGACGTCGGCCACCTGGGGCGCGACCTCGGTGCCGAGCAACTCGATGCCCCGTAACAGGTCGGTGTGGGCCAGCCGGGTGTTGGTCATCTGGATGGACACCCGGTCGACGCCACCGAGCTGCTCGGACACCCGGCGCAGCTTGGCGGCGATCGTGTCAGGGTCGCCGAGGAAGAACGCACCGTCCGGCCCGCTGGTCGCGTCGAAGCGGGCCCGGTTCGGGGGCAGGAACCCGCGCTCGCGCGAGACCCGCGTGAACATCTCGTGCCAGCCCGGGTAGATCGTGTCGCCGGCCGCCTGCACGCTGTCGCCGACGAAGCCGAAGACGTGCAGGCCGACCTGCAGGTCGGTGTGGCCGGCCTCGGCGCCCGCGCGCCGGTAGAGGTCGACGAGCGGCGCGAACCGGCGCGGCTCGCCGCCGA
>CAZZVT010000222.1:0-4839 GCA_964657545.1 uncultured Jatrophihabitantaceae bacterium | reverse complement strand
GCGATGGCCGAGGCCTTGGGCCGGACGACGACCGCCAGCCGGTACTCGCCGGCCTCGTCGAGCGCGGCCGCGACCTGCTCGTCGGTCAGCGGCGCGTCGGCGGTGACGGTGACGGTCGACGCGCCCTCGGGGTCGAGTGCGACGTCGACGCCGGTGACGCCGCCGAGGGCGCGCAGCTCGTCGCTCACCGCGGACACGCAGTGCTGGCAGGTCATTCCGGTGACGGACAGGGTCTGGGTGGTCATGGTTCCTCCGAACGTCAGGAGCGCACGAGCCGCGAGATCGCGGCCGACGCCTCGGTGATCTTGTGCTCGGCCTCCTCGCCGCCCTGCGCGATGGCGTCGGCGACGCAGTGCGCCAGGTGCTCCTCGAGCAGCGCCAGGGCGAAGGAGTCGAGCGCGCGCTTGGCCGCCGACACCTGGGTCAGTACGTCGATGCAGTACGTGTCGGACTCGACGAGGCGTTGCAGGCCACGGATCTGACCCTCGACACGGCGCAGCCGGGTGACATGCGCTTGCTTGTGGTCGGCGTAACCGGGAACCGGTCGATCGGGCATGCTGACCTCCCTGATACCTGGTGGGGGTATGCGTTCCACCGTACGCCGCGCTTGCCGCGGTTGCGACGTGAGGTCGACGGGTAGGTCAGCTCCGTCAGAAGTTACCTATCGGTATGGAGTGCCAGATGAGCGGCGAGACGAGCAAAGCCGGCGAGGGCCTCAGCGACGAGGAGATGGTCGCTCAGGTCAACAAGCAGACGCCGACCGAGGAGCACTACAAGGACGTCTTCGAGCGCGAGAAGGACGGCGTCACCACGGACACCGAGATCGCGAAGGCCTCGGCCGACGAGCTGCAGGGCGACTGAGCGCTGACGCTCAGGCTTCGCCGCCGGTGGCGACCAGGTCCTTGTTGCGGATCGTGAGCATCGCGATGACCCCAGCGGCCAGCGCGACGACGGCTGCGATGAGCAGGATGTGGTCGAGGCCGGCGGCGAACGCTCCGTCGGCGATGCCCTTCAGGGGGCCGGACTTCGGCAGCTGACCCGACTGCACGGCCTGGGCCAACTGGCTGCCTCTGCTCTGCAGGTTCGGCTGCGACTTCAGCGCCGACGTCACCTCGTTCGACACCTTGTTCGAGAACAAGGTGCCGAGCAGCGCGATGCCGGTTGCCGTCCCGACCTGGCGGAACGTCGAGTTGATGCCCGACGCCATACCGGCCCGCTCGGGTGACACCACGCCGATGGCCGTCGAGGCCAGGGGCGGGTTCACCATGCCCACACCCGCACCGGCGACGAGCAGACCCGGGACGAGGTGCGTCCAGCCGCTCGACGCATCCAGCCCGCGCATCAGCAGCAGCCCCACACCGACGATGATCAGGCCCGGCCCGATCAGGAAGCGGATCGGGACGCGCTCGGTCAGGCGCCCGGCGACCGTCGAGGTCAACAGGATGCCGCCGGATAGCACGAGCAGCCGCACACCGGTCTGCAGGGCGGTGTAGCCCAGGACGTCCTGGATGTAGAGGACGAGGTAGAGGACCAGCGCGAAGATCGTCGAGTTCAGGCCGAACGCGGCGACCGCGCCGCCGGTGAAGGTCGGCTTGCGGAACAGCGACAGCTCGAACATGGGTTGCTCGAGCAGGGCCTCGGCGATGACGAAGCCGACGAGCGCAACAGCGGCGACGATCAGCGCTGCGATGACGGTGGAGTTCGAGAACGACTTCTCGTTCGACTCGATCAGGCCGTAGACGAGCGCGGCCAGTCCGACGCTGAACAGCACGAACCCGATCCAGTCGGGGCGGCGGCTGTGCTCGAGCTTGGACTCGGCGACCTTGGCCAGGGTCAGCACGACCGCAGCTATCCCGATCGGCAGGTTGACGAAGAAGATCCAGCGCCACGACAGTCCCGACGTCAGCGCGCCGCCGAGCAGCGGCCCGATCGCGACGGCCAAGCCGGTGATCGCGCCCCAGATGCCGAACGCGACGCCGCGGTCCTTGCCCCGGAACGCGTTCGCCAGCAGGGCCAGCGACACCGAGAACATGATCGCTCCGCCGACGCCCTGCAGCCCGCGGGAGAGCTGCAGCAGCAGGGTGTCCTGAGCGATGCCGCACAGCAGCGACGCCAGGGTGAAGATCGCCAGCCCGATGACGTAGAGCCGGCGACGGCCGAACATGTCGGCCAGGCTGCCGGCGGTCAGCAGCAGCGCGGCCAGGGTGAGCGCGTACGCGTCGACGATCCACTGCAGGTCCGAGAAGCTGGACTTCAGCGCGGTCTGGATGTCCGGCAATGCGACGTTGATGATCGTGATGTCGAGCAGCAGCATGAACGTGCCGAGGCAGACGGCGACCAGCGTCAGCCACTTGTTGCCGTCGCCTGCGCCCGCGGCGTCTTTCGCGGCCGCGTCGTTCGCGTGGCCGTCGATCAGCTCTGCGACACCGATCGTGGTGTCGGAAGGTGCGTGCTTGCCCGGCTGCAAACCGTGATCCACGGCGATACCGGGTGCGCTGTGTGCGGGTTGCGGCGAGTTCGTTGATGCGTCCACGGCTGATCAACTACCCGTGACACCCGGGCGGCTACCACGCCGGTGGCACGGCCCACCTTCGTTTCTCAGGCAGCGGCCCGTCTCCCTGGCGAACTCAGATGATCGAGCGCCCGCCTGCCGCCTCGACGGTCCGCATGCCGCAGTGACCCGAGGCTGCACGCACCGGCCTAGGTCTCGCTGAATAGAGTTCGGGCGTGCTCGACACCTCGCGCCGGCTGTCCGACGTGCTGAGCTACTTCCCGCCGGCCACCGACGAGTGCCCGACGTTCGTCGAGGACACGTCCTGGGAGCCGCTGCTCGACGGCGCGCGCTACCTACCTGCGCTCAGCGACCTGCTGGCCGCCGCCGGCCCGGGTGATGCGGTGACGATCGCCGGCCTGGAACTCGACCCTGCGGTGGACCTGCACGGCCGTTCGCCCGGCGACGCGGGGTACGAACCGCTCGGCGAGCGCTTGGCGTGGATGGCCGCGAACGGGGTCGACGTTCGGGTGTTGATCGCATCGCGGACCTGGCCGTCGTCGCTGCCCGGCACGTTGTTCGGCGGCTTCCGGGCCACGGCCGACCACGCCGAGCACCTGCGCGCGCTCCGGCCCGACCCGTCGGCTCCGCCGCCCCTGCGCGGACGGGTGCTGCTCGACCATTCCGGCGGTGGGTTGCTCGGCTCGAACCACCAGAAGGTCGTCGCGGCACGGATCGGCGGCGAGCTGATCGCGCTGGTCTCGGGTATCGACCTGGTGCGGCAGCGTTTCGACGCCGGCCCGCACGACTCGTTACGCCTGCGCGGACGGCGCTGGGGTTGGCACGACATGGCGGTGCGGCTGCGGGGCCGGGCCGCCGAACAGGTGTGGACGTCGCAGCGGCTGCGCTGGATCGAGGCGTCGACGTTGCCGCGCCGGTACCGCATCGGGGCGTCGGGACGGCCGGTGCTGCTCAACCCCGAGCCCGCCGTGCCGCCGGTCGACGCGACAGTGACGACGGCGCCGGTGCGGACGCCCGGCACCGCTGTGCGCATCCTGCGCTCGACCCACCCGTTCAAGATTGCCTCGATGCTGCCGGTGCGGCGCAGCCCGTGGCGGGTGCAGCCGGTCGGCGGCTACCAGGAGGTGTTCGGCACGCTGACGCACGCGATCTCGCAGGCGCGGCGGTACGTCTACCTGGAGGACCAGTACCTCAGCGAGTCGGCGGGCGGCGACGCGCGCTACGAGCTCTGGCCGGTGTTGCGAGCAGCAGCCGCTCGTGGCGTTCGCGTGGTGCTCGTCGGCTCCGGTGAACGCGACCCCGAGGACGTCGGGCTGCACCTGAGCCCGATCAATCGCAGCATGAACGTCGACATCCGCCGCAAGCTGGTCGAGCCTCTCGCCCGTCGGGACCGCGGCAACGTGGCCGAGTTCCGGCTCGAGCACGCCACCGTGCACGCGAAGCTCGTGCTCATCGACGACGTCTTCGCCTCGATCGGCTCCGCCAACATGTTCAGCCGCTCGATGATGGGTACCGACTGCGAGCTCTGCGCCGCGGTCGTCACCACCACCGATCTGGTGCGCGATCTGCGGGTGGCGGTGTGGGGCGAGCACCTGCGCGCGCCGATCGAGCCGATCCGCGCGGACCTCGAGGACCTCGACCTCGCCCTGGGCATGTGGCGCCCGGAGTGGTCCGACGACCCGCTTCGCTGGCGGGCGCCCGACAATCCCGTCGGGTTCGCGCCGCACGAGCGGGTGCTGCGCCTCGTCGGCCCGTGAGCCGGGGACACCCGCGCACGTTTGGGTAGACACCGGGCAGTTGAGCCAACGCGACGATGCGGAGCCACGATGAGTCAGGAACCCACCCAGCCCAGCGGCGATGAGCGGCCGCCCGGTCCCGACGCGGAGCCCGTCTACAACGACCGCGACAAGCTTGATTTCGACCCGGACGACGGGCTTTACACCGGCACGGCCGTCACCGGCGACACCGAGATCCCCGGCGAGCACGAGCGGGTCGACGACGTGCCCGCGGAGGAAGGAACGGACGAGGCATAAAGACGTCACCCGGTCGGTTGTCGCACACATGGCCAAGCAGCAGCTCATTCCCGGACCCGACCACCCGATCACAGTGCAACCGCACGAGGGGCGGGTCACCGTCCGTCTGGGCGACACGGTCGTCGCCGACACCACCGCGGCGCTCGAACTGCACGAGTCGACGCTTCCGGTTGCCTACTACGTGCCCGTGGCCGACGTCGAGCGCTCCGTGCTGCGCGACAGCGCAACGTCGACCTACTGCCCCTACAAGGGCGACGCGTCCTACTACTCCGTGGCGGTCGGCGACCAGGTCGT
>CAZZVT010000221.1:0-4874 GCA_964657545.1 uncultured Jatrophihabitantaceae bacterium | reverse complement strand
AAATCGAACTACGACGGCGCCAGAGCCCAGACCCAGGAGCTCCGGAGCGGACATCGGCCGGTCACCCGAGTGCGTCGAGCTGGGCCTGGAACCATTCGGTGGGCGGAAGCCGGACGGCCGCTGCGCGCATCCGCTCGGCGCCCGGACGCCGCGACTCGACCGGCTCGGACAGCGCGTCGTGCAGGGCCTGTGCAGTGGCCGACACGTCGAAGGGGTTGACCACGTACGCGTCGTCGCCGAGCACTTCGGCCGCGCCCGTCTCGCGCGACAGCACCACGGCCGGCACCCGCTCCGAGAGCACGAGTCCCTCGAGAACGACCAGGTTCATACCGTCGCGTACGGAGTTGACGAAAACCACCTCGCTGCGGCGCAGCACTGCCAGCGCGGCCGGGTAGTCGTCGCCGATCTCGAAGATCAGCGGCGTCCACTCGTCGGTGCTGAACTCGTCGTCGATGTCCGTCGCAAGTCGCTCGATGCGCGCGGTGTACTCGCGGTACGCGGGGACGTCCTCGCGCGAGGGATTGTTGTACACGGCGTGCACGACCCGGCCGTGCCACTCGGGACGGGTGCGCAGCAGCTCGCGGAAGGCCAGCAGACCGCGGAAGACGTTCTTCGACAGCTCGGTGCGGTCGACCCGACCGATGAGCAGCCGGTCGCCGACGATGTCGTTGAGCACGCGCAGGGCGCTGTCGACGCTGCGTCGGCCGCCGAGACGTCGAACCTCGTCCTCGTCGGTACCGAGCGGGAAGACCCGCACACCGTCGGCGTCAACCCCGGTGATCGTGCGCGCCGTGGCCCGGAAGAGCTCGGCCCAGCGCTCGGTGTGAAAGCCCTGGACGTCGGCGCCCAGCATGCCGTCGACGATGGTGTGTGCGACGTCGTCGGGCAGCATCGCGAAGTCGTCCGGGGTGATCCACGGCGTGTGCGTGAAGTGCCCGATCCGCACGTCCGGGCGCAGCTCGCGCAACATCCGCGGCACGAGGAACAGGTGGTAGTCCTGCACCATCACCGTCGCGCCAGGGGCGGCCGCCTCGGCCAGGGCGGATGCGAACGCACGGTTGAAGCGAACGTAGCCGTTCCACTGGCGACGCCAGGTGGCGTCGAAGGAGGGCTGGGTCGGCAGGTCGTAGAGGCGGTGCAGCACGAACCAGAGGGTCGAGTTCGCGACGCCGTTGTAGGCGTTGCGGAAGGTCAGTGCGTCGATGGGAAGCAGGCGGACGTCGAAGTCCCCGTGCAGCGCGTCGGCGACCTCGGGCAGCTCGGAGATCCGACCGCCGGGCGCCCGCCGGGCAAGTGCCCGCTCGCGATCGTTCATGGCCGCACTGACCCAGACGGCGTGCGGGGTCTTCGACAGCGCCGCCTGCATGCCGGACACCAGTCCGCCGCTCCCGCGGGTGATCTGGTCGTCACCGTCGTCGACCGCGACCACGGTCAGTGGTCCCCGGTTCGAGGCGACGAGTAGCGGGGCCGTGCCGGGTGCGTTCATGCCGACGTCCTACCCACCGTTGTCGTCGGTCAGGATGTCGAGCGCGTGCTGCAGGTCGGCGGGGAACGGCGAGGTGACCCGCAGCTCCTCCCCCGTGCCAGGGTGCTCGAAGGCCAGCTCGCGGGCGTGCAGCCACTGGCGGGTGAGGCCGAGTCGCTTGGCCAGGGTGGGGTCGGCGCCGTAGGTCAGATCCGCCACGCAGGGGTGTCGCAGCGCCGACATGTGCACCCGGATCTGATGGGTCCGGCCGGTCTCGAGATGGACGTCGAGCAGGGTGGCGGCCCGGAACGCCTCGACCGTCTCGTAGTGCGTGACGCTCGGACGCCCCGTCGCCACGACCGCGAACCGGTAGTCGGAGCCCGGGTGGCGGTCGATGGGTGCGTCGATGGTGCCGCGGGTCGGGTCGGGATGTCCCTGGACCAACGCGCTGTACCGCTTGTCGACGGTGCGCTCCTTGAACGCCCGCTTCAGCGCCGAGTACGCCCGTTCGCTCTTGGCCACGACCATCGCCCCGGTGGTGCCTGCGTCGAGACGGTGCACGATGCCCTGCCGCTCGGCCGGGCCGCCGCGTGCCAACTGGTAACCCATGGCGGCCAGACCCTGCGTCACCGTCGGACCGTTCCAGCCCGGGCTCGGATGCGCCGCCACCCCGACCGGCTTGTCGACGACGAGCAGGTCGGCGTCGTCGTGCAGCACGACCAGGCCGTCGACGATCTGCGGCGGACCGGCCCGCTCGACCTCCGGCAGGGTCACCGCGAGCAGCTCACCAGGCTGCACGCGGGCGCTGCGGGCGGCGTCGGCGCCGTCGATGGTGACCCCGCCTGCGTCGATGAGGTCGGCGGCAGCCGTACGCGACAGACCGAGCAGACGCGACAGCGCGACGTCGAGCCGCAGACCGTCCAGGCCGTCGGGGACGGGCAGCAGGCGGGGCTCAGGCATTGTCTGCGACCTGCCGGCGGCCGTCGAACTCGATGCCCAGGACGGCCAGCAACGCTGCGAGGATCGCGCCGCAGACGATGCCCGAATCGGCCAGGTTGAAGATCGGCCAGTGCTGACCGTCGGGCCCGAACACACTGATCCAGTCGACGACGTGACCTCGCCCGACGCCCGGCGTGCGAAAGATCCGGTCGCCGAGATTGCCGAGCGCACCGCCGAGGACGAGTCCGAGCGCGACGGCCCAGCCGGTGGAACGCAGCCGGCTCGCCGTCCGCACGATGACCACCACGACCGCGAGCGCGACGAGCGTCAGGATGATCGTGAAGCCGGTCCCGAGTGAGAACGCGGCGCCGGAGTTGCGCGTCTGGTCGAGGTACACGGCACCGTCGAGGACGCGCACCGGGGTGTGGCCGAGCGGCAGTTGTGCCACCACCAACACCTTCGTGACGACGTCCAGTGCGAGCACGACGAGCGCGACCGCGACGAAGAGCAGGACCCGTCGACGTTTCGGCGGCCCGACCGACGACTGATCCTGGGTGTCGGCGTCGTCGCGGGGCTGCACCCCACCAGTGTCCCGTACCGCCTCTCGGGTCAGCGCCGGCCCGCCGAGGAGCTGGTCAGGCGGGCGACATCACACCGCGGGACAGATTGTTGCGGTACGGATCTGTCATGCGCGAGAGCAGGGACCGTCCGGCGGCGGCGACGGTGTCGCGGTCGTGCGTGAGCATGAAGCGGTAGCTGCGCTCGCGCGGGTCGGTGAAGTGCGGCCCGACCTCCTGCGCGATGACGGCGGCGGAGTAGTGCGCGCCCAGGACGACGAGCGTCCACTCCAACGCCAACGGATCCTCCGGTGTCAGCGCCACACCTCGGACACCCTCGGTCGGCTCGGAGCCGAAACCGTGGCCGAACACAGCGACCAGGGGCGATCGCGCGGCGAGGTTGCGGTAGACCTCTTCGACCTCCTGGCCGATGAAGAAACGTTGCTCCTGGAACGCGGCGAGTACGACCGGCGGGTCGGCCGGGTTCTGCGCCTGCCGCTCGATGTCGCGGGTCAGCGCATAGAGCAGGGGTTGCCGCGCCACTCGGACATTGCCCCGCGACGCGCGAGTGTCCACATCGGGGTCAGCCGGTCGGTCGGTCGTGCGGACGAGGTCGAACGGCGTTCGGGCGACGTCGACCGGTACCGCTGTCAACGTCAGCGAGGCCCCCGAATGTCCGACCGGCAGCGGGCCTGGACGTCCGAAGTACCATCCCTGGCCGAGGTCGGCACCGACCGCGAGTGCCTGTTCGAGGTGTTGCTCGTTCTCGATGCCCTCGGCGAGCAGATGTACCGGCGAGGTCTCGCAGTAGGCCATTACGGCCATGAGCGTGCGTGCGCGGGTGCGCTCGGGGGTCTGTTGGATCAGTGAAAGGTCCAGTTTGATGACATCCGGGCGGACGAAGTCGAGCAGGGCCAGCGAGTCGACGTTGGCGCCCACGTCATCGAGCGCGATTGCCATGCCGAGTTCGCGCAGCATGGCGATGTGGCGCAGCAGTTGCGACGGGTTGCGCAGGAGTTCGCGCTCGGTGAACTCGACCACCACGTTGAATCGGCCGACTACCTCTGCACCCAGCGCGTGGGCCGACGGCGGCGGCACGGCTCCGATCGACCCGGGCTCGACGTTCACGAACAGCACCTGGGAGCTGTCCAGCCCACCGTCCAGAGCACCGCGCACGGCCGATAAGCGACAGGCCCATTCGACCTCGTCGAGGCGACCTACCTCGCGCGCGGCCTCGAGCAGATCCAAACCGGACGCGCCGGGCCGCGCTGGCAGGCGGGCCAGCGCCTCGTAGCCGACGGTGCGCCGCGTCGCGAGCTCGGCGATCGATTGGTAGACCGCGCTGACGCCGCCTGCGTCGAACGCAGCCATCACGTCGATCTGCTCGGCAAGTGTCGTCGAACCCACCACGAGGACCCCCAGACAGGTCAGTGGCTGATTCGGTTTATCGGCCAGGGGCGACGTTAACGCCCACGGACGGCGCTGTCCTGCCGAACGTCCGAAACGTCGCTAACGCCGTTCTTCGCGCTGTTTGCAGGCAACGTCCTGCGTTGCGGCCGGGAACGCCTTCAGCCGTGCCTTCGGGATCGGCTTTCCGCACCGCTCGCAGAAGCCGTAGGTGCCGTTGTCGATGCGCTCGACAGCGTGTTCGCTCTGGGTGATCAAGTCGAATCGATTCGCCGCGATCGACTGCTCGTGCTCCCGCTCGAAGGTCTTGCTCCCGGCGTCGGCCTGATCGTCACCGGCACCGTCGTTGCTCGTGCGCTGCAGATCGTCCAGGTCGCGCAGCGAGAGGTCGTACGCGCGGCGCAACTCCGCCAACTCCGTCACGAGTTGAGTACGGACCTCGCCGAGTTCGGCCCTCGTCCACTCGGTTCCCGTCGGGATCTTCGCGGGTGCCGCCTTCTTCGCGG
>CAZZVT010000220.1:0-4894 GCA_964657545.1 uncultured Jatrophihabitantaceae bacterium | reverse complement strand
ACGTGATCGATCGCCGACTGCAGGGTGTCCGCGTCGTCCCCAACCCCGTCCCCGACTCCGGCGTCCTCGGGCTCGTCCCCGACCGGATCCCCGAGCCTTCCCGGCACATCCAGCATCCCAGCGCTGTGCCGCGCCTGGCTCGCGCTGCCGCCGGGAAAGAACGCACTCCGTCGCGAGCCCCGATTCGTCGTGCTCGTGCGCGCTGCGGGCGGGGTGCGGGCCGTTGATGCGTACTGCCGCAACCTGCCGAGTCGCAGCTCCGGCGCACCGAGGTCGACCAGCTCGGCGAGCAGCACAACGACGCCTGCGTCGCTGCTGCCGTCACCGAAGCGGTCGCCGAGGAGAACGCTGCCCGTCATCGCGGCGAGCAGGACGGGGAAGGGGCGACTGCCGGCCCCCGGCTGACTCAGACGGTGATCAGCACGATCGCGCCGGCGGCCAGGACGAGCCCGGTGCGCTGCAACGGGTTGAGCCGTTCGTGCAGCAGGGTCACCGCGAGCAGAACGGTCGTCGCCGGGTAGAGCGAGGTCAGCACGCTGGCCACCGACAGCAGGCCGTAGTGCGTGGCCAGCAGGAAGAACAGGTTGGCGAAGGCGTCGAAGGTGCCGGCCACCGCCACGATCGCCAACGAGCGTCCACGCACCGGCGCGAACGCGTGTGCACGCCAGGCGAACGGCACGATGAGCAGCGCCGAGGTGATGCGCGAGATGGTGAGCGGCCACAGGCCGGCGTCCGAGCCGGCGCGGCCGAGGCACACGAAGTACAGCCCGAAACCCACGCCCGACGCCACGGCGAGCGCCAGGGTCGACAGGCTGACCCTCGCATGCAGCTCGGTGGGGGTGTCACGGCTGACCAGCACGACCGCGGCCAGTCCGAGGGCGATGCCGCACCAGGCCGCTGTGGCCGGGCGCTCGCCGACGGCGACGCCGACGAACACCGGCACGATCGCCGCCAGCACTGCGGTGGCGGGCGAGATGACGTTGATCGGGGCGACCGTCATCAGGTGGTACATGATCACGACGCCGACGAGTCCGGCTAGCCCGCCGCCGACACCGAGCAGCAGCACGCGGAAATCCAGGTGGCCCGGGAAGGCGAACAGCAACGCAGTCATGATCACCGCGCCGAGGGGGTAGCTGTAGAGCAGCAGGGTCACCGCGCCGAGGCGCCGGGAGCCGAACCCGCCGGCGAAGTCCCCGACGCCGTAGAGGATCGCGGCAGCCAGGCTCAGGACGACGGTCACCGCGGAACGCTATCGGCGTCGTGGCCGCCGGCCGACGTCAGGGCTTGGCCTGGTCGTCGTTCAGGGCTTGGCCTGGTCTTGGTCAGGGTTTGGTCAGGGTGAACTGCTGCACGTCGAGGTAGCCGGTGCGAAAGCCTGCTTCGGAGTACGCGAGGTACAGCGACCACATCCGGCGGAACGTCTCGTCGAACCCCAGCGCGTCGATCTCGGTGGATCGCGCGTCGAACGTCTCGCGCCAGCGGCGCAACGTCTCGGCGTAGTGCCGGCCGAAGCTGAAGCGATCCGCGACCTGCAACGAGGTGTGCGCGGACAGTGTCCGCTCGATCGCCTCGACCGAGGCCAGCTGCCCGCCGGGGAAGATGTACTTGCGGATCCAGGTGTAGGTGTCCTTGGTGGCCAGCACCGTGTAGTCGTCCTGCAGGATCGCCTGCAGGCCGACCCGCCCGCCCGGAGCGAGCAGCCGGTCGATGGTCTGGAAGTAGGTGTTCCAGTACTGGGCACCGACCGCCTCGATCATCTCGATGCTGACGATCGCGTCGTAGCGCCCGGTGGCCTGGCGGTAGTCCTGCAGTTCGACGGTGACGCGGTCGGACAGGCCCGCCTCGCTGATTCGCTGACGCGCCAGTTCGGCCTGCTCGGTGGAGATCGTCAACGTGGTGACGTTGGCGCCGCGCCGAGCTGCGCGCATGGCAAGCTCACCCCAGCCGGTGCCGATCTCGAGCACGTGCGACCCGTCGACGACCCCCGCGCTGTCGAGCAGGCGGTCGATCTTGCGGTGCTGGGCGTCGAGCAGGGACTCGCCGGAGTGGTCGGGCTCGCCGGTGAACACGGCGGAGGAGTAGGTCATGGACTCGTCGAGGAACAGGGTGAACAGCTCGTTCGACAGGTCGTAGTGCTGGTGGATGTTGTCGCGGGCGTTCTCGATCGTGTTGTCGCCGCTGTGCGGCTGGACGCTCAGGACCGCGTTGCGCAGCTTGTGCAGCGCCGGCGGGATCATGTCCTTCATGTTCGACGCGAACGCCGACAGCACCCCGGCGAGGTCGTCTGCGGTCCAGTCGCCGGCCATGTAGGCCTCACCGAAGCCGATCGTGCCCGTCTCGCCGAGCCGGTGGAAGAAGGCCTCCGGGCGCAGGAGGCGGAAGATCGGGTCGTCGTGCGTCCCGCCGCCGTACCACTGGCCGCCGGGCTCGACGACGCGCATCGGTAGCCGGGCCGCGGCGTGCCGGAACAGGCGCTTGGCGATCGCGGCGCGGATCGGGGAGTTCGGCACACTGGCGATCTCGGGCCAGCGCAGGGCGTCGATGCCGCTGACTGTCGTACCCGTCGACCTGCTGGTCTCCGTGATCGCCATCGGGTGCCTCCGCGGTGTCGGTCGTCACTTGTCGTGGATCACACCTCGAGGCGAGCCTCACCTGCCAGTGCTCTCTGCACTATCTTCGCGGCCGGCGGCGAGACGGATTCCTCAGGCGGCAAATCCAATAACTCGGCCGTCACGAAGCCGGCGCTCAATTGGTGCCACAGGGACGCCCGGTGCAGCATCGCGTGCTTGTCGCCGTCGATCGCGACGTAGCTCGACGAGCGCGCCACCCTGGCTGCCTCGCGGGTGAGATGCGCTGAATTGATGTTGCTGGTCATCCGGTCGCCGGTGCCGTGCGCCACGAGCAACGCCCGGCCGGCGAGCGGGGCGACGGAGTCACCCGGCTCGATCCACGGGGCCAGGCCCACCACCGTCGTGACGCTGGGATGCGCGGCCGCATACACCGCGGCCCGGCCACCCATCGAGTGCCCCACCAGCGCGGTGGGCAGGCCACCGAAGCGCTCGTCGAGCTGCTGCAGCGCCCACTCGACGTCCTGCACGGGCGAGGCCTCGGCGCCGTTCCACCCGCGGTAGCGGTACCGGACCCGGGCCACCGCAAGGCCGTGGCCGCCGCCCGCGCGGCGCAGCGCAGCGGCGAACGGCGCCATGCGCAGCACGGCCAGCTGGTTGGCGCGGGTCCGCGCGTGGCTGGTGGATCTGCCGCCGTGCAGCACCACGGCCACGGCCCGCGCCTCGCCCGTCGGGGCGTTGACGGTCAGGATCGGCGCTACTTCGGGCACGTCTTGCTCTCCGGGGGCAACGTGGAATCGATGAGGTACTTCTCGACGTAACCGTCGACGCACGAGCTGCCCTCGCCGAAGGACGTGTGACCCTCGCCGTCCCAGCTGAGCAGCTCTGCCGAGCCCATCGTCTTGGTGAGGTCGATGGCGCCCTGGTAGGGCGTCGCCGGGTCGTGGATGTTGCCGACAACAAGCACCTTTGTCGTTGTTGTCGCCGTGGGCAGCGGCGGCACGGTGCGGGTCTTCTGCCACTGCTGGCAGGTGAACAGCGACGGCACCGACCACAGACCGAAGATCGGGAAGCGGGTGACCCACTGCTCGCCGGTGGTGCGGATCTCGGCGTCGGTGGGCCCGACCTTCGAGTCGTTGCAGCTGATGGCCGTGTTGGCGTCGGCGATGTTGGAGTACTGGCCGCCCTCGTAGCGCTCGTTGTAGGTGTCGGCGAGGGCGAGCAGGCCGGCCGAATCACCCTTCTTGGCCTGGATCAGCGCCGAGGCGAGCGTGGGCCAGCTGGACTCGGAGTACAGCGCCTGCAGGACGCCGGTCGTGACGAGGCTGAAGGTGGCTTTGCGGCTGTCGCCCGCCGTCGACGTCGGGATCGGGGAGGCCTTCGCCTTGGCCTGAAGGGCGTAGACCGCGGAACGTGGATCACCGAGCGAACTGCACGGTGAGTGCGTCTTGCAGTAACTGGCGAACTGATCGAACGAGCTCTCGAAGCCCTGCAGCTGGTCGGCGAACGCCGTGATGTCACTGGTCAGCGGGTTCACGGCGCCGTCGAGCACCATCACCCGCACGACCTTCGGGAACAGGTGGGCATAGATCGAGCCCAGCTCGGTGCCGTAGGAGAACCCGAGGTAGTTCATCTGCGCATCGCCGACCGCCTGACGGATCTGGTCCATGTCCCGCGCGGTGTTCACGGTGTCGTAGTAGGGCAGCGACGAGCCGTACTTGCTCGAGCACGACGTTGCGATCATCGCGGCAGTGGCCTTGGCCTGGTCGAAGCCCGCGGTCGTGCGGAAGTCCGGGGACGCAGCGTTGATCGTGTCCTTCTGCGAGTCGCTCAGACAGCTGACCGGCGACGACGCCCCGACGCCGCGCGGGTCGAAGCCGATGAGGTCGAAGTTCTGCAGCAGGGTCAGCGGGACACTGGCGGTGTAGCTGAGCGCGAACTCGTTGCCGCTCGCGCCCGGACCACCGGGGTTGACGAGCAGGTCGCCCTTCGGCGCCGGGGAATCGCCGTAATGGATCTTGACGAGCTCGAGCGAGATCGTCTGACCGCTGGGGTCGGCGTAATTCAACGGCACCTGGATCTGCGCGCACGTGTAGGTGATCTTGCCGGCGCGATCGGCCGGCAGGTTGACGGCGGAGGTGTTGTACACCGAGTCGCAGCTGCCGAAGTCCGCCGCCGACTGCGTCGGTGCCGTAAATGGCCGAGGCCCCGTCCTTGAGGATTTCGACGCGGGCGATGGCGCCGAGCGGAATCGAATTCAGGTCGACCGCCTTGCCGCTACCGCCGTAGGTGGCGATGCGCCGGCCATTCAACAGCACCAGGGTACT
>CAZZVT010000219.1:0-4925 GCA_964657545.1 uncultured Jatrophihabitantaceae bacterium | reverse complement strand
CCGCTGCGCCGCACCATCCAGCGCGAGATCGAGGACCCGCTGTCGGAGAAGATCCTGTTCGGCGAGCTGTCGGCCGGCGAGATCGTGGTCATCGGCACCGAACCCGAGGACCCGATGAAGAAGGACGGTCCGCAGAAGTTCACCTTCCGCGGCGAGCCCAAGCCGTCCGCGCTCGTCCCCGACGTCCCGCCGGCAGGCGTCTCCGCCGACTGACGCACCGACACCTCAGCGAGGCCCCGCGACCACCGTCGCGGGGCCTCGCTGCGTCTGCCGACGCCACCTCGAGTTGTCAGGGCTTGCGCACCGCGGAGCGTGCCGTACCCCCGACAAGTCGTCATGGTGAAGGGCCCGCGGCCTAGCCGGGAAGCGCATAGCGGCCGTCGGGCAGCGGGTCGATCAGGCCGTCGGCGACGAGGCCGTCGAGCGCGCGGGCCCGGCGCACCGGGTCGGGCCACACGACGTCGAGCGCGCTGCGCGGCACCGGCTCGGACGCGCCGCGCAGGACGTCGAGCAGCAGCCCGCGCACCTGCCGGTCGCTGCCGGCGAAGCCCTGGGGACGGGCGACCGGGCCGTCGTAGGCAGGCGACCCGGCCGCGAGCCACGCACACCGATCGGCGATCGGGCACACGGCGCAGCGCGGGGTGCGGGCCACGCACACCAGCGCCCCGAGTTCCATCAGCGCGACCCCGAACCGGGCTGCCGACGCCGCGTCCGGCGGCAGCAACGCCTCGACGGCGACATGGTCGCGATTCGTCGACGGCGGCCCGGCATTGCCCTGCCCCAGGACGGCTCGGGCGACGACCCGCCGGACGTTGGTGTCCACCACCGGATGCCGCTGCCCGAACGCGAACGACGCGACCGCCCGGGCGGTGTAGGCGCCGACCCCGGGCAGGCTCAGCAGCTCCTCGACCGACTCCGGCACCCGGCCGCCGAAGCGGTCGGTGATCTCGATCGCGCACGCGTGCAGGCGCAACGCCCGGCGCGGGTAGCCGAGCTTGCCCCACATGCGCACCGCGTCACCCGCCGGCGAGCTGGCAAGCTCCGCCGGCGTCGGCCAGCGGTCCAGCCAGGCCGCGTACACCGGAAGCACCCGATTCACCGGTGTCTGCTGCAGCATGATCTCGCTGACCAGTACCGCCCACGCCCCGACGTCCGGTCGCCGCCATGGCAGCTCGCGGGCCGTGCGCTCGTACCAGGCCAGGAGGGGCACCGAGAGCGGTGGTTGCGCAGCCATGAGGCCGCATCGTCGCACGTCGTCCGGGCGGGT
The DNA here is from genome assembly GCA_964657545.1 of uncultured Jatrophihabitantaceae bacterium. GTDB lineage: Bacteria > Actinomycetota > Actinomycetes > Mycobacteriales > Jatrophihabitantaceae > Jatrophihabitans. The sequence continues at coordinate 3,658 of CAZZVT010000219.1, read as the reverse complement.
GTGACCGGTGCCCTGGATGGATTGCGCGCGCCGCCCGGCCGGACCACAGGCCGAACCGATAACGTGCAGAGGCCATGTTTCATCCCGTCGGATCGCAGCCGCCCTCGGTGTACTGGCGACGGCGTCTGATCCTCGGCGGTTCGGCGGTGCTCGTCGTTCTCCTGCTCGCGCTCACCGTGCGGGCGCTGGCCTCCGGTGGCGGTTCGGCGGCGAGTGCCGGGTCGGTCTCGCCGTCGCCGACGCCCGGTTCGGTCACGCCGGTGAGTTCGTCGCCCGGTTCGTCGTCGGCCCCGCGTTCGTCGGCCGGCTCGAGCTCGGGACGGTCCTCGTCGGTGTCGACGAGTGCGACCCCGGCCACCTGCCGCACCGCCGACCTCTCGGTGAGCGCCGTGGTCGGTTCGGCCAACTACAAGGTGGGCGCCATGCCGATGCTCGAGTTGCAGGTGACGAACGTCGGCAAGGCGCCGTGCGTCCAGGACCTCGCCGACAAGCAGATCGTGCTGAAGGTCTACAACGGCGAGTCCCGGGTGTGGGGCAGCCACGACTGCGCGACCCAACCCGGCACGCAGCTGCGCACCCTGGCGGTGAACAACTCGGTGCGGGTCACGATCACCTGGTCGGGTCTGACCTCGCAGCCCGACAACTGCAAGTCCCGCCAGCGGGTGGGCGCCGGGACCTACACGCTGTACGCGTCGTTGTCGGGCAAGACCGGCAAGGCGGCGCAGTTCACGATCAGCTGAAACGGTCGATGATCGACACCTCGGCGAGGCGGGAGATCCCCTCGCGAACCGATCGGGCCCGCCCCTCGCCGACGCCGTCGACAATCTGCAGATCCTCGACGGACGCGGCCAGCAGCTTCTGAAGTCCACCGAAGTGCTCGACGACGCGGTCGAGGATGTTGGCCGGGATGCGCGGCACCCGGGCGAGCAACCGGTAGCCACGCGGACTGACCGCGCTCTCCTGGCTCTCGGGCGAATTGGGCAGGCCCATCGCGGCCGCGACGCAGGTGAGGTCGAGCAGGTCGAGCGCCGACAGCTGCGCGAGCTCGTCGAGCACCTGCTGGGCCGAGGGGGCCCGCTTGCCGTTGGCCAGGTAGTCGCGGGCGAGGAACTCTCGGTCGGCGTCGACGCCGGCCATCAGCTCGTCGAGCTGCAGGGCGAGCAGCCGGCCGTCGGTACCGAGCTCGACGACCTGTCCGGTGACCTCGTCGGCGATGCGGCGGACCATCTCCAGACGCTGCGCGACGCTGGCGGCGTCGCGGATCGTGACGAGGTCCTCGATCTCGAGCGCGGACAGCGAGTGCGAGACCTCGTCCAGGCGGGTCTTGTAGCGCTCGAGGGTGGCGATGGCCTGATTCGCGCGGGACAGCAGCTCTCCGCTGCTCTCCAGGACGTAGCGCAGGTCGCCGACGTAGAGGCTGATGATGCGCATCGACTGCGACACCGAGATCACCGGGTAGCCGGTCTGGCGGGCGACCCGCTGCGCCGTGCGGTGCCGGGTGCCGGACTCCTCGGTGGGGATGGCGGGGTCGGGCATCAGGTGGGTGGCGGAATACATGATCTGCAGGCCGTCGGTGGACAGCACGACGGCGCCGTCCATCTTGCACAGTTCGCGCAGCCGGGTGGCCGAGAACCCGACGTCGAGCGGGAACCCGCCCGTGCACTGGCTCTCGACGACGGGGTCCCAGCCGATGACGATCAGCGCGCCGGTGTTGCCGCGCAGGATGCGCTCGAGGCCGTCGCGCAGGGTCGTGCCGGGCGCCACGGTGGCCAGGACGCTGCGCAGCGCCGTCTCGTCGCGTTCGGTGGTGGCCACGGCGCTCAGTGTAGGTAAAGGGTCAATCATTGGGCACCGGCCGAAGCGTGACGCCCTGTGCGGTTCCGGCGCCCGTCGGGGGCGGCGCCTGCAGGGCGAGGATGGCTTCGCGCAGGGTCCCGACCTCGACGAGCCGCGCCGCACCGAGGTGCCGGCCGAGCTTGCCGCGGGTGCCGACGGGCACGAGCAGGCGCTGGTAGCCGAGCCGCACGGCCTCGGCGGCCCGCTCGGTGGTCATCGGGACGGGCCGGACGTCGCCGGACAGCGTGACCTCGCCGATGACGATGGTGTCGAGGGGGACGACCTTCTCCCCCGCGGTCGTGGCGCCGTGCGCGGACATCACCGCGAGGCAGACGGCGAGGTCGGTGCCCGGATCGGACACCCGCATGCCGGCTGCGGTGGCGATGTAGACGTCGCGGTTCCACAGCATCTCGCCGCCGGCTCGTTCGGTGACGGCGATGAGCATGGCCGCCCGGCCGGTGTCCAGGCCGGACACCGCCCGCCGCCCGTTCGGCACGGTGGCGTTGCCGACCAGGGCCTGCATCTCGGCCACGATGGCGCGGGCGCCCTCCATGGTGACGGTGGGGCAGGTACCCGAGACCGGGGTGCTGCGGTGCTCGCGGAACAGCGAGCTGGGGTCGAGCACCTCGTGCATGCCGTCGTCACGCTGCTCGAAGGCCGCGACCTCGAGGGCCCCGAACCGGTTCTTGACGGTGCGCAGCAGGCGAAGCGAGCTGTGTCTGTCGCCGTCGAGGCTCAGGGTGGTGTCGACGATGTGCTCGAGGGCCCGCGGGCCGGCCACCGTGGAGTCCTTGGTGACCTGCCCGACCAGCAGCATCGGCAGCCCGCGCGACTTGGCCACCCGGCTCAGCGCATGCGCGACCTCCATGGTCTGGGTGACCCCGCCGGCGCGCCCCTCGACGTCGGCAGAGGCGATGGTCTGCACGGAGTCGATGACGACCAGCGCGAGGCCGGCTGCGTGCTCGTCGAGGTGGCCGATGACCGCGCCGAGGTCGACGTCGTCGGCGAGCAGCAGGTTGGGGCTCGTGGCCCCGATGCGCTGCGCGCGCAGCGCGATCTGCTCGACCGACTCCTCACCCGAGACGTAGAGGACAGGACGGTTCCGGGCCCGGGCGACACGGTCGGCGACGGCCAGCAACAGCGTGCTCTTGCCCGATCCGGGCGGGCCGCTGCACAGGCAGACCTGGCCGGGGACCAGCCCGCCCCCGAGCACGCGGTCGAACTCGCCGATGCCGGTGGGCATGCGTGCGGAGGGGCCTCCGGTGACGACGTCGGAGACCCGTCGGGCCGGCCGGTTCGGCGTGCTGCCCTTGGTGCTCGAGCGCAGCCCGGCCGCGCGCGTCGACGGCGCCGTGTACTCGACCAGCGTCGAGAACTCGCCGCACTTGGGGCAGCGGCCGTACCACTTGCCGGCAACGGCCCCGCAGGACTGGCAGCGGTAGTCGACGGTGGTGCGCGGCATGCTCAGCCCCGGTCTGCGCTGGAGAGGTTCACGGCCCGGACGCTAGTGGCGGCCACCGACACAACCCGGCCGGACGGTCAGCCGCTGCTGGCGCCGGACGCCGGGAGCACCGACTGCGACGGGTCGCTGGTGATGTTCACCGGGACGCTGACGGTCACCGTGCCCGCCCGGGCGAACGTCAGCGTCATGGTGACGATGGTGCCGGGGTAGATCGTGGACGTGGTGTTCAGCGCGAGCAGCGAGCCGGTTGCGTCGGGCACGCCGTAGGACGTGCGTCCGTGGGCGGCGATGGGCACCGATCGGCTGGCCTGCGGTGCGCTTGACGAACTGGGCGCCTCTGTCGGCGAGGCCGACTCCGAC
>CAZZVT010000218.1:0-4977 GCA_964657545.1 uncultured Jatrophihabitantaceae bacterium | reverse complement strand
GGAACCGCTCGACGTGACCCTTCTTGGTCTCGTAGTCGTGCGAGTCGATCTTCGGTCGCAGCTTCATCTCTTTGATGACGGTGAGCGCCTGGTTGCGGCGGGACTCACGTGCCTTCTGCGCGCTCTCGTACTTGAACTTGCCGTAGTCCATGAGCTTGCAGACGGGCGGACGCGCCATCGGTGCGACCTCGACGAGATCCAGATCGGACTCGGCGGCGAGCTCGAGGGCCTTGCCGATCGGCACGATGCCGACCTGCTCGCCCTCGGGTCCGACGAGTCGAACTTCTGGTACGCGAATCCGGTCGTTGATCCTGGGTTCGGAGCTGATGGGACCTCCCTGGGTCTCGTTGGTGGTGCGCTGCTCGTGGTGATCGGTGTAGGACGTCCCGTGTTGCGGACGGGCCCGGACATGGGAACGGCCCCGCTGCGCTTCCTGCGCACGGGGCCGTCGTCGTTCGCCGACCGGTCTGACGTACCCCGCGAAGGGCACGTCCGGCCGCCGGCCGAAGCCGACTGCCGTGACCGGACCCGGCTCGTCGAATCAGGCTGACGGCTCGGGTGGGAGGCTTGGAAGGCTTCCGCTTGCATGCTCACGGCAGGGCCGTGAACTGGTCGCACCCGCAAGCGTAACAGCGCCCGTGACGACAACCCAAACGTCGAGTGTTGTCGGACCCCACGTGCAGGATGGCTCCATGCACCGATTTTCTCCCGCTACGCAGGCCTGGCTCGACGGCGCGTTCGCCGCGCCGACGGCCGCACAGGTGGGCGCGTGGGACGCCGTGGCCTCCGGTGAACACACCCTGGTGGTCGCCCCGACCGGTTCGGGCAAGACCCTCGCGGCGTTCCTGTCCGCGCTCGACCGGCTGGCGGCCGAACCGGTCCCCGAGGACCCCAAGCGGCGCTGCCGGGTGCTCTACATCAGCCCCCTGAGGGCGCTAGCCGTCGACGTCGAGCGCAACCTGCGTGGACCGCTGGCCGGGATCCGGCAGGCGTCGGCCCGGCTGCAACTGCCCGAACCGGACATCACGGTGGCCATGCGTTCGGGCGACACCCCGGCCGACGAGCGCCGCCTGTTCGCGCGGCGGCCGGCCGACATCCTCATCACGACGCCCGAGTCGCTCTTCCTCCTGCTGACGTCGGCAGCACGGGAGTCGCTGCGCGGTGTCGACACGGTGATCATCGACGAGGTGCACGCGGTGTGCTCGACCAAGCGGGGGGCGCACCTGGCCGTGTCCCTCGAGCGGCTCGACGGCCTGCTCGAACGCCCCGCCCAGCGCATCGGGCTGTCGGCCACGGTGCGGCCGGTCGACGAGGTCGCCACCTTCCTGGCCGGCGGGCGGGCGGTCACCGTCGTGCAACCGAGGTCGCAGAAGGTCGTCGAACTACAGGTCGTGGTGCCCGTCGAGGACATGTCGGCCATCGGCGAACCCACCGACGACCTCACCGGCGCTGCCGCCGGCGCCACCCGTCGGGCCTCGATCTGGCCGCACGTCGAGGAGCGCGTGCTCGACCTCATCGAGACGCACCGCTCCACGATCGTCTTCTCGAACTCGCGTCGGCTCGCCGAACGGCTGACGGCCCGGCTCAACGAGCTGGCCACCGAACGTGCGGCGGTGCAGGCCGACGAGTCCGGCCCTCCGACCGACCCTGCGTCGCCCGCCGGCACAGCGGCGCCGGCGTCGCTCATGGCACAGGCCGGGTCCGGTCGACCGGCCGGGGAGGTCGTGGTCGCGCGCGCGCATCACGGGTCGGTGTCCCGCGAGCAGCGCTCGGTCGTCGAGGAGGAGCTGAAGGCCGGTCTGCTGCCCGCGGTGGTGGCGACATCCTCGCTCGAACTCGGCATCGACATGGGCGCCGTCGACCTCGTGGTGCAGGTCGAGTCGCCACCGTCGGTCGCCGCCGGGCTGCAGCGCGTCGGGCGCGCCGGGCACCAGGTCGGTGCGGTATCGCGCGGCGTCATCTTCCCGAAGTTCCGCGGTGACCTGCTCGAATGCGCCGTGGTTGCCGAACGCATGCGGGACGGGCTCATCGAGTCCATGCGGTACCCGCGCAACCCACTCGACGTGCTGGCCCAGCAGATCGTCGCCATGGTCGCGCTCGACACCGTGACCGTCGACGAGATCGAGGAACTCATGCACCGCGCGGCGCCCTTCGCGGGCCTTCCGCGCTCGGCGCTCGAGGCGGTGCTCGACATGCTCGCCGGGCGCTATCCGTCCGACGCATTCGCCGAACTGCGCCCGCGGCTGGTGTGGGACCGCGTCACGGGCGAGCTCACCGCACGTCGCGGGGCGCAGCACCTGGCCGTCACCAGTGGCGGCACCATCCCCGACCGCGGCATGTTCGGGGTGTTCCTCGCCTCCGGCGAGGGTCCGGGGCGTCGGGTCGGCGAACTCGACGAGGAGATGGTCTACGAGTCGCGGGTCGGCGACGTGTTCCTGCTCGGTTCGTCCTCCTGGCGCATCGAGGACATCACCCACGACCGCGTGCTCGTGACGCCCGCGCCCGGCGAGGTCGGCAAGATGCCGTTCTGGAAGGGCGACCAGCCCGGCCGACCCGCCGAGCTCGGACGTGCTCTGGGCGCGTTCCTGCGCGAGGTCGCGCGCGCCGAGCCCGGGGTGGCCGACGCGCGGGCCCGGGCCGCCGGGCTCGACGACTGGGGCACGTCGAACCTGCTCACCTACCTCGAGGAGCAGAAGGCAGCCACCCACCACCTGCCCGACGACCGGACGATCCTCGTCGAACGGTTCCGCGACGAACTCGGTGACTGGCGACTCGTCGTGCACTCGCCGTTCGGCGCGCCGGTCAATGCACCGTGGGCGCTGGCCATCTCCGCGCGGCTGCGGGAGCGGTACGGGCTCGAGGTCTCGTCCATGCACTCCGACGACGGCATCGTGCTGCGGCTGCCCGACACCGACGCCGAGCCGCCCGCCGGCGACATCGCGGTGTTCGAAGCCGACGAGATCGAGGCGCTGGTCACCTCCGAGGTCGGCGGCTCGGCACTGTTCGCGTCCCGCTTCCGCGAGTGCGCGGCCCGATCGCTGTTGCTGCCACGCCGCGACCCGCGCCGGCGCACCCCCTTGTGGCAGCAGCGCCAGCGGGCCAATCAGTTGCTGCAGGTCGCCGCCGAGTACGGCGACTTCCCTGTCGTGCTCGAGGCCATGCGCGAGTGCCTGCAGGATGTCTTCGACCTGCCGGGTCTGATCGGCCTCATGCGCGACATCGCCGGCCGCACGGTCAAGCTCGTCGAGGTCGAGACTCCGTCGGCCTCACCCTTCGCCCGCTCGCTGCTGTTCGGCTACGTGGGGCTGTTCCTCTACGAGGGCGACGCGCCCCTGGCCGAGCGACGGGCGCAGGCACTGTCGTTGGACACCGCGCTGCTGGCCGAACTGCTCGGCGCCACCGACCTGCGCGAGCTGCTCGACCCGGACTCCATCGCCCAGATCGAGTCCGACATCACCCGGCTCACCGAGGACCGTCATGCGCGCGGTCCCGACGGCGTCCACGACCTGCTGCGGAACGTCGGCGACCTGACCACCGACGAGGCCGTCGCGCGCGGGGCCACCGCTCAGGACCTCGCGACCCTCGAGGAGGCGCGACGGGTGATCCGCGTGCGCGTCGCGGGCGAGGAACGCTGGCTGGCGATCGAGGACGCCGGTCGGGTGCGCGACGCGCTGGGCGCAGCATTGCCGGTCGGGGTGCCGGAGGCGTTCACCGAGCCGGTCCGCGACCCGCTGGGCGACCTCGTGTCGCGGTACGCCCGCACCCACGGGCCGTTCGTCGCGCAGGAGGTCGCCTCGCGCCTGGGCCTCGGGGTCGCGGTCGTCTCCGTTGCGCTGGCCCGGCTCGGCGTGTCCGGACGCCTGGTGCAGGGCGAGTTCCGGCCCGGCGGGATCTCCACCGAGTGGTGCGACGCCGAGGTGCTGCGGGCCATCCGACGCCGCTCACTGGCCGCGCTGCGCAAGGAGGTCGAGCCGGTCCCGCACGAGGCGCTGGCCCGGTTCATCCCGGCGTGGCAGGGGCTGGGTCTGCGCTCGGCACGCGGCGTCGACGCGCTGCTGCGCGCCGTCGAGCAGCTGGCCGGTGTCGCGGTGCCGGCCAGCGCCCTCGAGACGCTGGTGCTGCCGGGCCGGGTGGCCGGCTACTCCCCCGCGCTGCTCGACGAACTGACCTTGGCCGGTGAGGTGGTGTGGGCCGGCGCCGGGTCGCTGGCCGGCAACGACGGCTGGGTCACGCTGGCGCCCGCCGAGATCGCGGGTCTGATCCTGCCGGTACCCGACGAGCTCGACGACCCGCTGGCCTCTGCAGTCCGCGACGCGCTCGCCGGAGACGAGGCGCTGTTCTTCACCTCCCTGGTGACCCGCGCGACGGCGGCGGGCGGCTTCGAGACCGACGAGGCCGTCACGCGCGCCGTGTGGGAGCTCGTATGGGCGGGCCTGCTGACCAACGACACGCTCGCCCCGATCCGCGCCCTGCTCAGCGGCGGAAAGACCGCCCATGCCCGCAAGCCCCGCGCACCGGTGCGGCGCCGCGGTCGCTACGCCGGCCTCGGAGCGGCCGGCGGCGCGCCGTCGTCGCTGCGCCCGACGCCGCACGGTATGGGCGGCCGCTGGTCGGCGGTGCCGGCGCGCGATCTCGACCCCACCCGCCGGGCCCTGGCCGCTGCCGACGTCCTGCTCGATCGCTACGGCGTGGTCACCCGCGGATCGGTGGCCGGTGAACGGATCACCGGCGGCTTCTCGGGGGTGTACCCGGTGCTGAAGACGGCCGAGGAGTCGGGTCGGGCCCGGCGCGGATACTTCGTCGAGGGCCTGGGCGCCGCACAGTTCGCGCTGCCGGGTGCGGTCGACCGGCTGCGGGCCGAGGGTCGTCCGGCCGACGCCCGCTCCGATGACAGCTCGGCCGCGCTGGTGCTGGCCGCCACCGATCCGGCCAACCCCTACGGCGGTGCGCTGCCCTGGCCCGAGGCGCCGCGTCCAG
>CAZZVT010000217.1:0-5022 GCA_964657545.1 uncultured Jatrophihabitantaceae bacterium | reverse complement strand
GGAACAGGGGAGGCCTCGGGCGCGCAGACCGAGCAGGCGACGAACCCGTCCTCGATCGCCTGGTCGTGCGGGATCGGCTCGGCATCGACACCCGCAAGCGTTGTGCAGTCCTGACGGTGAAATTCGGGGTAGCCGTCGGCGACCCACACGGCACCGACACCGGGCTGCGCAGTGGCGGTCGCCATCGCCTGCGGCTCCGGGATCAGAGCCGCACCACCCAGGACGCTGTCGGGCGTGCAGACGACGCACGGCTGGAAACCGTCCTCGACGGCTTGCGCGTAGGGAACAGGCTCGGAGCTCAGACCGGCGAGTTCGCTGCAACCGGCGACGTGGTACTCGGGGTAGCCGTCGGCGACCTGCACCTCGGCGCCCGCAAACGCGACCGGCTCGGTCTCGAGCGGCGTGCAGATCGAGCACGGCGTGAAGCCGTCCTCCTGCGCCTGGCCGAGCGGGATTGCCTCGCCCTGCCCGGCGGCCAGCGCGGTGCACCCCTGGCGGTGGAACTCGGGGTGACCGTCGGCAACCCAGACCTGCCGGTCGCCCTGCGCCGTCGCGGCGCTCCCGATCGGCGCTACGGCAGCCGGCTCGTCAAGCTTCGCGAACGAGACGGTCTGCGCTGCGGCGACCGGTACGACCGGTACAGCCGGTTCAGAAGCGGGTTGAACCTGCGGCACCGTGACTGACGTGGGTGGCGAGCAGTTCGAGCAGGGGGTGAAACCGTCCTCGAGTGCCTGCGCGAGCGGAATCGGTTCGCCGTTGGAACGGTCGAGCACCGAGCAGTCGGTGCGGTGGTACTGCGGCTGACCGTCGACCACGAGCACGTCGGCATCGAGTGCAGGTGCGGAGGCAGCGGGCTCGGTCGACGCGGTCTGCGCGGGAGTGTCTGTCTTCGCCGCCCGGCGGGTCTGGAGATAGGTGAAGATCATCACGCCGGCGGCCAGCGCGCTGGTGACGAGCGAGGCCACGATCAGCGCCACACTGGACTTCACGATGCCCACGATCACCAGGGCCAACGCGACCAACAGCAGTCCGATCAGCACCATGGCACATCACTCCCCGCACGCTCGGCGTAGCGGCCGCGCCTGACTGGCCGGCGGCCGCGACGCGCTTCCTTGCGCATCCCTGTCGATTCCAGCGTCGATGTCTCGTACGAGGAGGCCAGTGTGCCTACTGGGCCTCTGCGTAGTCGCTGTTCGGCGACGACGGCTCGGACTTGCCGCTGGCGTCGAGATCGCGCAACTGCGACTCGAGGTAGCTCTTCAGTCGGGTCCGGTACTCACGCTCGAACGTCCGCAGCTCCTCGACCCGGCGCTCGAGGGCCGCCTTGCGCTGCTCGAACTGCGCCGTGATCGTGGCGGCGCGCTGCTCGGCGTCGTGCACGGTCTGGGTCGCGCGAGCGGTGCTGTCCTCGTCGAGCTTCTTCGCGCGCTGCTCGGCGTCACCGATCTGACGGGTCGACTTCTCATTCGCGGCGTCGAGCGCCGACTTCGCCGCTGCCTGCGCCTCGGACACGAGCCGTTCCGCCTCGGCCTTCGACTGCGCCAGGTGCTGGTCGGCGGTCTGCTGCGCCATCGCGAGCATCTGTACGGCCTGCTGGTGGTGATCGGCCGTCGGCGCGGCGGCACCTGCCTGGGCAGGCGCGGCGGCCGAGGACGAGCGATCGGACAGCGCGCGCTGCGCCCGCTCGAGCTCGCTGCGGTTGGCGGTGAGCTGCTGCTCGGTCTGGGCCAGCTGTTGCTGGAGCGCCCGCAGCTGCTGCGCAGCGCCGTCGTTGCCCTGCGTGAGGGCCTTCTCCAGCTCCGTGACCCGCCCGGTCAGGCGGCCGTTCTCCTGCTTGATCGCTGCCAGTTCGGCCGGATCCGCACCGCCACCGGTGGCAGCGGCTTCGGCTGCCTGTGCCGGCTGACCGGAACCGGCCCGGGAGCGCAGGTCGTTGTTCTCCTCGATGAGTCGGGACAGCTCGACCTCGACGATGTCGAGGAAGGCGTCGACCTCCTCCTCGTCGTACCCACGCTTACCGATGGGTGGCTTCTTGAAAGCCACGTTGTGGACTTCAGCGGGGGTCAACGGCATTCGGTCACCTCAGTTGCTCGTCGCGACCCGGCGGCGCCGTATCGCGATGCGGTTCGTTCGTCGTGAAAGGTTTCGGTGAATCTTAGGCACCCTGCTACACAAGTCCCAGGGCCACCACTCGCAGGACGATGAGCACGATCAACAAGATGATGACGCTCAGGTCGAGGCTTACAGTACCCAGCTGCAGCGGCGGAACCAATCGCCGCAACGCACGGATGGGGGGATCGGTGGTGACGTACACCAGCTCGAGGCCGATCGCAGCCGTACCGATCGGACGCCAGGAGCGGGCGAACTGACGCGTCCACTCGATGACGACGCGCGCCAGGATCAGGATGATGTAGACCCACAGGACATAGCCGATGACCTGCCAGAGCAGTGACATCGCCTGTTCCCTCCTCCTGCGGACCGCCCGTGCGACCCGAACGCCGGCTGTGTGTTGCCGATGGCGCTAACCATGACAACGGCCCGACACCGGTAATGGTGCCAGGCCGTTGATCGGTGATCTTCACGACTGGTTGAAGAACCCGTTCTCGATCTTCGCCTTGTCCTGCGCGGTGACCGAGACGTTGTGCGGGCTCAGCAGGAACACCTTGGCGGTGACCCGCTCGATGCGGCCGTGCAGCCCGAAGGTCAGCCCGGCAGCGAAATCGACGAGTCGCTTCGCGTCGGCGTCGTCCATCTCGGACAGATTCATGATGACCGGGGTGGCCTTGCGGAAGTGCTCGCCGATGGTGCGCGCCTCGTTGTAGGTGCGCGGGTGCAGAGCGGTGATCTGGTAGGTCGGCGCGGCCGGGTACTCGTCGGCATAGGTGACGGCGGTCGGCGCCTCGTCGTAGTCACGGCCGTAACGCGTCATGTCCGCGGATTCCCCTCGTGCGCTGTAGTGGCTGTCGCCGCGCTCCGCGCGACCGTAGGACGAGTCGGCGTGAGCGCCGTGCGTCGCGTACTCCTCGCGCCGGGCCGGGGTGCGCTCCGGGGCCGGACCGTAGCCGTCGGCCTCGGCGTACTCGTCTTCTTCGACGAGGCCGAGGTAGACGCCCATCCGGTGCATCGCTCCGGGCATTGTTCCTCCACGTGTGTGACTGATTCTTATTCGGACGCTAGCTGAAAACTTGCCCACGACGGCCGAGCAACGCCGTGCCGACACGCACGTGTGTCGATCCGTTCCGCACAGCCGCCTCCAGGTCGGCGCTCATGCCGGCCGAGATCGCGTCGGCGCCGGGGTGCTGCGCTTGCAACTGCTGCGACAGCTCGGCCAATCGGGCGAACGCGAGGTCGGGATCGGCACCGATCGGCGGGACCGCCATGACCCCGCGCAGACGCAGTTCCGAACGCCCGGCCACGGTGTCTGCCAACCGGGGCAGCTCGGCCACCCCGACGCCCCCGCGTTCGGGATCGTCGTCGAGGCTGACCTGCAGGAAGACCTCGAGCAGCGTCGTGCGCCGCTGCGCCGCGGCGTCGGCGAGCGCGTGGGCCAGCTTCGGACGATCGAGCGAGTGCACGGCGTGGGCGTAGGCGACCACGCTCTTGGCCTTGTTGGTCTGCAGCTGCCCGACGAGGTGCCAGCGGACGGTGCCTTTGTCAAAACCTCCGGCGTCGAGCTCGTCGATCTTGCGGCGTACCTCCTGGTCCTTGCTCTCACCGATGTCGTTGACGCCGAGACGGCTCAGCGTGCGGACGTCGTCGGTCGGACAGGTCTTCGTCACGGCAACAAGCGTCACCTGCTGCGGGTCGCGCCCGGCCGCCTCGCACGCGGTGGAGATCCGGGCACGCACCGCGCCGAGGGCGGTGACGATCGCGGAGGGGCGGTCCTGACCGTCACCGGTCATGAGCGTCGAACGTTCCGGTCGGCCTAGGACTTGAGGAAGTCGGGGACGTCGAGATCATCGTCCACCTCTGCGGGACCGAGGTCGAGCGACGACCTCGAGCCGTTGGTCGTGACCGGGGCCGAGTACTGACCGGCGGGCTCGTAGGGAACCGGCTGCTGCGGCTGGGCCGGCCGGGTGCCGGCCGACGAGTAGCCCGACGTGCTGCGGGTGCTGGCCGCGGGCTCGTGCCGGATCTCGACCTTCTTGTAGGGCAGCTGACCGCTGTCGAAGCCTGCGGCGATCACGGTGACCTTCACCTCGTCGCCGAGGGTGTCGTCGATGACGGCACCGAAGATGATGTTCGCGTCGGGGTGGGCCGCCTCGGCCACGAGCGTGGCCGCCTCGTTGATCTCGAACAGGCCGAGGTCGGAGCCGCCGTAGATCGACATCAGGACACCGTGCGCGCCCTCCATGCTGGCCTCGAGCAGCGGGCTGGCGATCGCGATCTCGGCGGCCTGCCGGGCGCGGTTGTCGCCGCGTGCCGACCCGATGCCCATCAGCGCCGATCCGGCGTTGCTCATGACGCTCTTCACGTCGGCGAAGTCGAGGTTGATCAGACCCGGTGTGGTGATCAGGTCGGTGATGCCCTGGACGCCGGACAGCAGTACCTGGTCGGCGCTGCGGAACGCGTCCATGACCGAGACGCTCGAGTCGCTGATCTGCAGCAGCCGGTCGTTGGGGATGACGATGAGCGTGTCGCACTCGGCCCGCAGCGCGTCGATGCCCTCGTCGGCCTGGGTCGCGCGGCGCTTGCCCTCGAAGCTGAATGGCCGGGTCACGACACCGATGGTGAGTGCCCCCAGCTTGCGCGAGATCGCCGCCACGACGGGCGCGCCACCGGTGCCGGTTCCGCCGCCCTCGCCGGCGGTCACGAACACCATGTCGGCGCCCTTGAGCACCTCCTCGAGCTCGTCGCGGTGATCCTCGGCCGCCTTCTTGCCGACCTCCGGCTGCGCGCCCGCACCGAGGCCGCGGGTGAGCTCGCGGCCGACGTCGAGCTTGACGTCGGCGTCGCTCATCAGCAGCGCCTGCGCGTCGGTGTTGACGGCGATGAACTCGACGCCCTTGAGGCCGACCTCGA
>CAZZVT010000216.1:0-5065 GCA_964657545.1 uncultured Jatrophihabitantaceae bacterium | reverse complement strand
TGTCCCAGTCGGCGGCGTCCGCCCACGGAACGGCCGACACGGTCACGGTGTCCGGCGGCCGGGCTGCTGTGGTGCGCCCGAACGATCAGCCGAGCACCACCTTCCTGGTTGCCGATCCCGGCCGCCGCTACCCCGTGACATCGACGAAGGTGCTGGCCGGCTTCGGCTACGCCGACGTCGAGCCCGCCACCGTGCCGGACCGGTTGTTGACGCTCATCCCGGTCGGCCACGCCCTGGACCCCGCTGCGGCCCGGAAGCCGACGTCCAACTGATCCGCCCGGCGGCGCCGCGCCGCCGTGGTTGTCCACAGGCCGGGATCTGCGACGACCGGCGCCGGCGGACCCTGCGTAGCGTCCCGCTCGACAGCAGTGGTTCCCCGCGCAGGCGCCGGCCCCGGCGTACGCGCACCGTCTCACGAGGAGGAACGAGCGTGCCGCACTACACCGTCAGCCAGGAGGCCATGGCCACCGGCGCCAGCAAGGTGGAGATCGCGTCCACCGAGATCCAGGGTCACCTCGGGGCCCTGCGCACAGAGGTCGACACCATGATGGGCGGCTGGCGCGGCGACGCGGCGGCGTCGTTCCTGCAGGTCCACGAGGCGTTCGAGTCGCAGGCCGGCAGGATCAACGCGGCGCTCCGTCGCATGCACGAGGCGCTGCTGGCCACGCGCCGGACGTACGGCAGCCAGGAGACCTCGCAGACCCAGACCCTGACCGGCCTCGCCGGTCAGATCAACGGCTGAACGGGAGGCTCAGCCATGGGCGAGATCAGCGTCAACTTCGAGGCCCTCGGGGCCGGTGCTGCCGCGATACGCGGCAACTACACCAGGCTCACCGCGACCATCGAGCAGCTCGAATCCGACCTGCAGCCGATGATCGCGTCCTGGAGCGGTGTGGCGCAGGAGTCCTACCTGGCCTGCCAGCAGCAGTGGAACGCCGCCGCGACGTCGCTGTCGCAGGTGCTCAACAGCATCGGTCAGGCCATCGACGACGCACATCGCAACTACACCGCGGCGGAGTACGCGGCTAGGGCCAACTGGGGCTGAGCCGTACGCCCGCGACCGGCGGGCGGGCGATCACTGGCCCGTCTGGCGCGCCTCGCCGGCGTTCGTGCTGGTCGCAGTGGGGCGAGGGGCGGGACGCGGTCGTGCCGGGGCACCGTTCGGAACGGGATTGGTCACGACCGGGTTCTTGACGACCTGCGCCTGGGTCGGCGTGGACTCGATGGCCTTCGGCGCCTCGGCCTCGGCGCGTTCCTTGTCGTCCTGCGTCATGCCCTTGATCTCGGTCTTGAAGATCCGCAGCGACCGGCCCAGCGAGCGGGACATGTCCGGCAGGTTCTTCCACCCGAAGAACAGGACGAACGCAACGATGGCGACAACGGCCCAGTGCCACGGCGAATCGAACATCGGGAGGTCTCCTCGTTGCTTGGACGAACGGACAGTACGAGCCTACGCCCGGCCTGCGCTCAGGTCACCGCGGCGGATGCGAACGGTGCGAGCAACCGGGCCAGCGCCGGGCCGACCCGGGCACGCACGAGCGTCCCGCCGCCGGTGTGCTCGGTCGAGATGATCTCGGCCCGCTCGTGCAGGCGGGCCACGAGATCGCCGCGGGTGTAGGGCAGCAGCACTGTGACCTCGATGTCGGGGTGCGGCAGACCGGCGTCGATGCAGGCCCGCAGCTCCTCGAGCCCCCGGCCGGTGCGGGCCGACACGAACAGCGCGTCCGGGGCGAGGTGGCGTAGCCGCAGCACGGTCTCGGCCTCTGCGGCGTCGGCCTTGTTGAACACCAGCTGCTCGGGAACGTTGAGCGCGTCGAGATCTGCGAGCACCTCGCGCACCGCCCGGATCTGCGCCTCTGGATCGGCGTCGGAGGCATCGACCACGTGCAGGATCAGATCGGCGTCGGCGACCTCCTCCAGCGTCGAGCGGAAGGCCTCGATCAGCTGGGTGGGCAGGTGGCGGACGAAGCCCACCGTGTCGGTGAGGGTGTACTCGCGCCCGTCACCGGTCTCGGCCCGTCGCACGGTGGGGTCCAGGGTCGCGAACAACGCGTTCTCGACGAGCACACCGGCGTCGGTGAACCGGTTGAGCAACGAGGACTTGCCGGCGTTGGTGTAGCCGGCCAGCACCACGCTGGGAATGCTGCGGGTGCCGCGCTGGCTGCGCTTGACGTCGCGGGCGGTCTTCATACCGGCGATGTCCTTCTTCAGCTTCGCGACACGCGTGTTGATCCGCCGACGGTCCATCTCGATCTTGGTCTCACCCGGGCCGCGGCCGCCGATGCCGACACCGCCCGCCGCGCGTCCACCGACCTGGCGCGACAGCGACTCACCCCAGCCGCGCAGCCGCGGCAGCATGTACTGCATCTGGGCCAGCTCGACCTGCGCCTTGCCCTCGCGCGAACGCGCGTGCTGGGCGAAGATGTCGAGGATCAGTGCGGTGCGGTCGACGACCTTGACCTTCGTGACGCCCTCGAGCTGGCGCAGCTGGCCGGGCGTGAGCTCACCGTCGCAGATCACCGTGTCGGCGCCCTCGGCCACCACGATGTCGCGCAGTTCCTTGGCCTTGCCCGAGCCGATGTAGGTGGCCGGGTCGGGCTTGTCGCGGCGCTGGATCAGCCCGTCGAGCACCTGCGACCCGGCGGTCTCGGCCAGCCGAGCCAGCTCGGTGAGCGAGTTCTCGGCCTCGGTGAGCGTTCCGGTGGTCCACACCCCGACGAGCACCACGCGCTCGAGACGCAGCTGGCGGTACTCGACCTCGGTGACGTCCTCGAGCTCGGTGGACAGGCCCCCCACCCGGCGCAGCGCCTGGCGCTCCTCGAGGGCGCTGCTCGCGCTCCAGTCGCCGTCGGTGCCGCGGGTCTCGTCGAAGTCAGTCATCACCGTCCATGGTGGCATGCGGGTGGTGGCCGGTCGATCGAGATTCGACACCGCCCGTGGCGGCACGCAACCACCCCGCGTCGACCTCGAGATCGGCGACGAGGACGGCCGGCCCGGTGAGCAGGACGTCGCCGTCGGGTTGCCATTGCACCTCGCAGGTGCCACCGGGGACGTCCACCCGCCACGCGCTGCCGTCGGCCTGCCGATCATCGCTCACCGCGGCGGCCACTGCCGCCGCGCAGATGCCGGTGCCGCAGGAGCGGGTCTCGCCGACTCCGCGTTCGTGCACGCGCAGCTGCAGGTGCCGTTCGCCGAGGCGGACGACGAACTCGACGTTCTGCCCGTGCGGCAACCGCGGCTCGACGTCCGGTGCGCGGGTGAGATCGAGGTCGGCGAGCACGGCTGCGTCGGCAACCGGCACGACGACGTGCGGGTTGGGGATCTCGAGGGCCGTGCCCGTCGCACGATGGGGTGCGGCGCCGGTGATCGAGGCGGCGGTGGCGATCGGCCGGTCGGCGAGAAGCCGGGGCAGACCCATATGCACAGTGACGTCTCCGCCTCCGCGGGTCCGCGCACGACGGATTCCGCCGCGAGTCGCCACCGCCGCACTATCTCCAACGAGGGACTCGCGCTGGAGATACCGCACGAAGACCCGGACACCGTTGCCGCACATCTCGGCCACGCTGCCGTCGGCGTTGCGGTAGTCCATGAAGAACGGTGCGTCGGCCGCGAATTCCGCGACCTCGGCGGCGTTCTCGCTGCGCACGACCCGCAGCACACCGTCGGCGCCGAGCCCGGCCCGGCGATCGCACAGCGCGCGCACGAGCGCGGGCGTGAGATCGAGGTCGCCGTCGAGGTCGGGCAGGACGAGGAAGTCGTTCTGCGTCCCGTGCCCCTTCACGACGTGCATGCCCTCAGGGTACGGACGCTCAGGTGGGCGGGGACGCCGCCGCGAGCGCCTGATCGAGCAGGTCGGGCGAGGCGGCGTCGAGCCAGCGCACCCGCGGATCGCGGCGGAACCAGCGACGCTGGCGCCGCACGAACCGCAACGTGCCCCGTACCGTCTGCGCGATCGCGTCGTCGAGGTCGCCCGTGACCTCGCCGTCGTCGTCGAGCACCGCCAGCAGCTGCTGGTAGCCGAGCGCCTTGCCGGCCGTCGGGCTCTCCCGCAGGCCGAGCGGCAGCAGCGCGCGGATCTCGTCGAGCAGGCCGAGCTCGACCATGCGCCGCACCCGCAGCTCGACGCGATCGTCCAGGTCGCCGCGATCGAGGCCGAGCTGCGTGGTGTCGTAGATCGAGTCGAAGCCGGGCATCCGGGCCATGAACGGCTGACCGGTGAGCTCGATGACCTCGAGCGCCCGCGCGATGCGCCGCCCGTTCGTCGGCAGGATCGCCGCGGCGGCGACCGGGTCGACCTCGGCCAGTCGAGCGTGCAGGGCCTCGGGGCCGATCTCGTCGAGCGCGGCGTAGAGCCCGGCGCGGATCGCGGCGTTCTCGCCCGGGAAGTCCAGGTCGTCGAGGGCGCCCCGCAGATAGAGACCCGAGCCGCCGACGAGGATCGGCAGGTGCCCGCGGGCGTGGATCTCGGTGATCGCCGAGCGGGCCCGGGTCTGGTACTCCGCGACCGCGGCGGACTTCGCCAGCGGCCAGACGTCGAGAAGGTGGTGCGGGACGTCCTGCCGCTCGGCAACCGGCAGCTTCGCGGTGCCGATGTCCATACCCGCATACAGCTGCATGGAGTCGGCGTTCACGATCTCGCCGCCGAGTCGGTGCGCCAGCGCGACCGCGAGGTCGGACTTGCCGGTGGCGGTGGGCCCGAGGACGGCCAGCACCCGGATGTCGGAACTCTGCGGATCAGCCACCGGTGGTCCAGACGGCGACGACGTAGTCGACGCCGTAGGGGTCGCTCTCGTACAGCAGCTCGGCCCGCCACCCGTCACCGGCCGGCGGTCGGCCGAGCAGCGGGTCACCCAGCAGCTCGCCGGCCCGGCGCCAGGCAGGCAGCCCGGCCGCGAGCAGCTCGGCGCCGAGCACCGGGTCCAGCTCGGCGAGCGCCGCCGGGTCGCCGCTGCGCAGGGCCGCGGCGATCGCTTCGTCGAAGCCGGCGGCCCGGTCGTCGAGGTAGCCGGGGGCCTTCACCGTGCGCCGGGCCGTGCCATCGCCCATCACCAGTAGGGCGACGTCG
>CAZZVT010000215.1:0-5306 GCA_964657545.1 uncultured Jatrophihabitantaceae bacterium | reverse complement strand
GTGGAGCTGAGGGGATTCGAACCCCTGACCCCCTCGATGCGAACGAGGTGCGCTACCGGACTGCGCCACAGCCCCTGATCAACGACACGAATCGACGACGATCGGGCGGCCCGGAGGCCGTCGACGAGACTATCAGCCGCAGCGCCGACGATCGGCTCGGCCGCGTCAGCTCGCTCGGCGTACCGCCGCTTCGGGCTCCTGCTCCTCGGAGTACAGGCCGGTCAGGTCGATGGTGTCCATGCTGTGCAACTCGAGGTCGTCGTCGTCGATGCGCACCATGGTGTCCGACTCCTGCTCGAAGCGGCCGAACTCGGTCGTGGCGTCGTAACCCGCGGGGCGTCGCGAGGCGGCACGCGCCTGACGCGTCTCGCGGCGGGCGCGGTCATTGAGGGCCTGGCTGCGCAGGAACCAGACGTAGCCCGCGAGCCCGATCAGGAACGGCGCGGCGAGCAGCCACATCGCCCCACCCATGACGAGCGCCAGAAGTCCGAAGATGATGCTGCCCCCGGCGAGCAGGGTCAGCGAGCGTCGACGCCGCGCGAGCATCTGGGTGCGCGCCTCGGACAGATCGGTGCGGTCGGGCGGGTACATCAGCGCCTCCTGGGCGGCGGGCACGGGCCGGCGCGCCGGGGCGGCGAGCGAGGCTTTGTTCGGGACGAAGATTTCGCGGCGGTCCTGCGGTCCGGACGCACTGCCTGGCGTGACGGTGTCCGATCGGCGGCCCAGGGCGCGCATACCCCGACCCCACTCGGCTACCGACCGCTCGCGGCGGCCCTCGTCGCTGCGGCGCAGCACCATGGGCACCACGACGATCATCCACAGCACGACCAGAATGACGACGGTCATGAGCGGTGAGAGCATCCGGCACCTCCGATCGGGGTTTGGGTCTGAGATCCGGTGTCGGCGCCTGAATCTCTCCAGTCACATCGGTAACACCGCGTGATCAGCACGCTAATTACTGCAGGGCCCGGAATCCGGCACCTTCGACGGCGTGTCGACCGAGAAGCTCAACCTGAGGTTGAGAAAGCAGGGCGGTGCGCGTCAGCGGGACGAGCGCCAGTTCGGCGTGGGCGGCAGGGCACCCGCCCGTGCCGACATCGTGGCCCCGCCGACTTCCTCGACCGTCACCGCGAATGCGACGTGATCGCGCCACCCGCCGTCGATGTCCAGAAAACGCTCGTAGAACCCCTCGCGGCGTAGGCCCAGCTTCTCGACGACGCGCAGGCTCGGCGCGTTCTCGGGGCGGATGTCGACCTCGACGCGGTGCAGCCCGACCTGGGCGAAACAGTGATCGATCACGAGCGCCAGCGCGGTGGGCGCGATGTTGCGACCGGCCACCGCTGCGTCGACCCAGTACCCGACGGTGCACGAGCGCAGCGCGCCGTGCACGACGTTCGAGACGTTCATCTGCCCGATCAGACGACCCCCGTAGTCGATCATGAACGGCAGCATCGTGCCGTGCCTGGCCGCGCCCTTGAGCGCCGAGTTCAGGGCCGGCCAGGACGAGACAGCGTTGCGCTCGGCCCAGCTCAACGGCGACGACGGTTCCCACGGTGCAAGCCAGTACTCGTTGCGCAGGCGGATCTCGCTCCACGCCCGCCCGTCACGCAATCTGGGCGGGCGCAGCACGAGCGGACCGGCGCTGAGTTGGGCCGGCCATCCTGGAGTTCTCACCACGCCGATCGCCTGCCGCGTCAGCGGTTGGACAGCAACAGCGGCATGACGGTGACCTCCGAGCCCGGCACGATCTCGGTCTCCTGCTCGTCGACGATGACCAGGCAGTTCGAGAGCGCCAGCGAGGCCAGCAGGTGCGACCCTGCACCCCCGACGAGCGACACGCTGTACCCGCCGCCGGTCTCGCGGTGCAGCACGCCGCGGCGGTACTGACGCACTCCCGGCGGACTGGTCGCGCCCTCGAGCGCGGTCGCGCGCACGGTCGCGCGGTGCAGGCTGCGCTTGCCGAGCAGCTTGCGGATGGCGGGCCGGACGAACGCCTCGAACGACACCAGGCTGCTGACCGGGTTGCCGGGCAGGCAGAAGATCGGGATCTTGTTGCCGAGGTGGCCGAAGCCCTGCGGCTTGCCCGGCTGCATCGCAACCCTGGTGAAGTCGACGGTGCCGAGCTCGCTGAGCGCCTCCTTGACGACGTCGTAGGCGCCCATCGACACCCCGCCGCTGGTCACCAGGACGTCGGCACGCAGCAGTTGGCTCTCGAGCGCGTCGAGCAGCTTGGCGTGGTCGTCGGGCACGATGCCGACGCGGCGGGCATCGGCACCGGCGTCCTTCGCCGCCGCGGCGATCATGTAGGAGTTCGAGTCGATGACCTCGCCGAAGCTGGGGCGTTGACCCACCTCGATCAGCTCGCTGCCCGTCGACAGGATGATCACCCGTGGACGCGGCCGCACCGTCACGCGGTCGCGGCCGATCGCGGCGAGCAGAGCGAGCTGTTGGGGGCCGAGCGCCGCACCCGCGGCCAGGGCCGGAGCATTGCTCTCGAGGTCCTCACCCGTTCGACGCAGGCACTCGCCGGTGTGCACCGGGCGACGGATCGCGACCTTGGCCAGCCCGCGATCGGTGTCCTCGAGGGGGATGACGGCATCGGCCCCGGCCGGGATCGGCGCACCCGTCATGATCCGCATCGCCAGGCCGGGGCCCATGCCCGAGCGTGACGACGCACCGGCCGCAATGTCGCCGACGACGCGCAGCGAGACGGGCACCTGCTCACTCGCCTCGCGGGTGTCGATCGCCCGGATCGCGTAGCCGTCCATGGAGGAGTTGTCGAAGCTGGGCAGCGGGAAGTCGCTGCGGACGTTCTCGGCGAGCAGCAGGCCCTGCGCGTCGAGCAGCGTCAGCTCGATCGGGTCGATGGAGCCGATGCCGTCGAGCACGACCGCGAGGTGCTCGTCGACCGTGCGCAGCGGTCCCGCAGCTGGTGCCGGTTGGGCCATCGGCCATCCTCCTTCCCGGTGAACACGAGTTGACGGTCGCGCCCAGCTAATCACGATCGCGGCCGATCGCCGGGCGGACAGGCGCGGGCCCTCCCCGGCCGTGTCAGACTTTTCCGACATGACCACCGAACATCTCGACGACGCAGTCCGCCGGATGCGCGATGCCGGGGTCTCCCCCGAGGCCATCGCCACGTTCGAGCGTGCGTACGGCCTGCTCGAACGCGGCGAATCCGGCCTCATCGCCGAGGACTCCATCACCCCTATCGGCGACCTGCCACAGCTGTCCTCGCTCGACGCGACGGCCGGCACCGCCGAGCTCAGACGCACGGTGATGATCCGGCTCAACGGCGGGCTCGGCACGTCCATGGGCATCGACACAGCGAAGTCGCTGCTGCCGGTGAAGTCAGGCCTCACCTTCCTCGACGTGATCGCGCGGCAGACCCTCGCCTTCCGCCAGGCGCACGGGGTGGCGCTGCCGGTGGTGTTCATGAACAGCTTCCGGACACAGCGTCCCGTGCTCGAGGCACTGGCCGCCTATCCCGAGCTGCCCGTCGGCACGTTGCCGCTGGACTTCCTGCAGAGCCGCGAGCCGAAGCTGCGCGCCGCCGACCTCGCGCCCGTCGACTGGCCGGCCGACCCCGAGCTCGAGTGGTGCCCGCCGGGGCACGCCGACCTCTTCCCGTCGCTACGCGCGTCCGGTCTGCTGCCGGCGCTGCTCGACGCCGGCTACCGCTACGCGTTCTGCGCCAACGCCGACAACCTCGGGGCCGCCGTCGACCCGCGGCTGCCCGCCTGGATGGCGCAGACCGGTGCGCCGGTCGTGCTCGAGTGCTGCGTACGCACGCCGGCCGAGCGCAAGGGCGGGCACCTCGCGCTGCGCCGCAGCGACGGGCGGCTGGTGCTGCGCGAGACGGCGCAGACCTCACCCGACGACGCGGCCGCCATGCAGGACCTCACCCGGCACCGGTTCTTCAACACCAACAACATGTGGCTGGACCTGCGGGCCGTGGCCGATGCCCTCGAGCGGGCCGGCGGTGCACTCGCGCTGCCGATCATCCGCAACGAGAAGACCGTCGACCCGTCCGACCCGTCCTCCACGCCGGTGATCCAGATCGAGGCCGCGATGGGCTCGGCGATCAGCGAGTTCGACGGTGCTGCGGCCATCGTCGTCGGCCGCGACCGGTTCGTCCCCATCAAGACCACCGACGACCTGCTTGTGCTGCGCTCCGACGTCTACGCCCTCGACGACGATTGCCGGATGCTCGCGGCCACCGACCCGCTGCCGCTGGTGAGCCTGGACAAGCAGTTCTTCAAGCTGCTGCCCGATTTCGAGGCTCGGTTCCCGGGAGGCGCGCCGTCGCTGGTGGGGGCGTCGTCGTTGACCGTCGAGGGGGACGTCGAGTTCGGGTCCGACGTCCGGGTCGAGGGCGCGGCGACCGTGTCGGCCGCGGACCTGCCGGACGGCCGGGTGCCCGACGGAGCCGTGCTCGGCTCGTGACCGCGCCGCCGCCGGACACGAAGGCCGCGTGGCGCTCACGCCTGACCGCGGCGCGCCGCGCGATGTCGCCGGACGACCGCGCGGCCGCCCGGGCGCGCGTGCGGGACGCGGTGCTCGAGCGGTGTCGCGCCGAGGGGTGGCGCTGCGTGGCGGCGTACGTCGCCCTGCGCACCGAGCCCGGCTCGCCGGAGCTGCTCGCTGGGCTGGCGGCGCTCGGGGTGCGGGTGCTGGTGCCGGTGACGCTGCCCGACCGCGATCTCGACTGGACGGCCTGGCCCGACACCGTGTTGCTCGGCCCGCACGCCGTCGCCGAGGCCGACGCCGTACTGGTGCCCGCGCTGGCCGCCGCGACCGACGACGGGACCCGCCTCGGCCGGGGCGGGGGGTCGTACGACCGCGCGCTCGGGCGGCGGCGCGCCGATGCGGTGGTCGCCGCGCTGCTGTACGACGGCGAGACGGTGTCGGTGCTGCCGTCCGACCCCTGGGACGTGCCCGTGGCGGCGGTGGTCACGCCATCGGGGTGGACGGCCGTCGGCTGACGCCCGTCGGAATACCGGTGTCCGCGCCGCTGGTTAGCAGTCGTAGCCTGTGAGTGCCAGCCCGCGTGGGCCGGACCGGAACGGTTTGTCGGAGGACGTCCATGCCCACCTATCAGTACGCCTGCACAAATACCGAGTGCGGCGAGAAGTTCGATCTGGTGCAGTCGTTCACCGACCCGGCAGCGTCCGAGTGCCCGGTGTGCGGCGGCCCCGTTCGCAAGGTCTACTCGGCCGTCGGAGTCGTGTTCAAGGGCTCGGGCTTCTACCGCAACGACAGCCGATCCGGCTCGAACAAGGAGCCCTCGAACAGAGATTCAGGCA
>CAZZVT010000214.1:0-5325 GCA_964657545.1 uncultured Jatrophihabitantaceae bacterium | reverse complement strand
GCTCAATTGACATAATGTGCATTATCGGCGCACTTGAGCGGAGCCCAAACCGCCTGGTGAAGGTCCTGCTTACCAGCCGGCGCCTGCCCGCTCACCGTCAGTTGGTCCGTCCACGGCAGGCGATCCGCAGGGCGAATCTGACCTCAGGATCGCGGAGGTCGACCTTCAGCACCTGCTCGATCCTTTCCAGGCGTTTCGTCACCGTGTTGCGATGCAGGTGCAGTGCCGCCGCGGTCTCGGCCTTCGACGAGTCCAGCGCCAGGTAGGTCTCCAACGTCGTGAGCAGCGCCTCTCCCCCGAGGTCGCGTAGAGGCTCCAGCAGACGGGAGCTGCCGGTCGACACCTCGGCACTGGCCACCGCCGACATCACCAGCCTGCGGGCCGCCGATGCCCGCGCGTGCTCGACCACGTTCCTGCCGCCGACGTATCCGGCCGACGCAGCGAGGTCCTGCGCCTCGACCAAGGTGTCGACCAGTCCTGCACCGCCTCGCTGCGGCGAGCCGACGCCGGCCACCATCTGGGTGGGCAAGACATGCACGATCTGCCACGCGGACGCGATGATCGCATCCGTCACGTCACTGGCCGGTTCGAAACGATAGGTGATCCAGCACAACCATCCCTGCCCCGCTCGCACCACCTCGGCACCTGGCTGTTGCCGGTGCACTGCGGCCCGTACCCGTTCGGTCATGGAGTCGACCATCGTCACGGGAAGCGGCTCGGTGACGCGCAGGCACAGCGCGACGTGCCAGCCGTTCAGGCTCCAGCCGAGGCCCATCGCGACCTCCACCACATGAGCCGGCATCTCTCGCCGGCTGGTCAACAACTGCATCAGTGCAGCGCTGCGCGCCGTGGCGTCCTGCTGGGTCTCGAGGCGGCTGGTCGCTGCCCACGCGGTCACTCCCAGGGCGGCGACCTCGAGTGCCGCCTTGACCACCTGCGCACGCTGGTCTGTAACCCCGTCGAGCTGCGCCACCAGCCACAACTCCGGGCCGAGTTGCGGGTTCCGGATCGAGGCGGGCACTGCGACCAGGACCCGGTCACCGTCGCGCAGGACCTGACCTGACAACCAGTCGGTTCGAAAGCTCAGGCTGTCCGCGACGGGCCCGGCGAGCACTATCGAGTCGGCCCCGATCACCGAGCATTCGACGCCGAGGCCCTGCCGAACGACGTCGACTGCCTTGTCGGGTCCACAAGGCTGCCCGCCGATCCGCCGGGCGACGTCGGCGCAGGCGAGCCCCACGTCGGACTCGTGCCCCATGACGGCCCGTCGCGTGTCCTCGGCCAGCTTCAGCGGGTCCGCGTCCGGGCAGACCACCAGTGCCAGCCCGATCCGGTCGGCCAACCAGCGGGTCGAGGCGACAACGGCCGCTGGATCACCGGTGACGAACACGGCGGCCACACCGGCCGCCTTGAAGTGCTCCAGGGCCAACTCGAACCAGACCTCGATCTCGCCGATGATCACCAACGCGACGGCCTCGCTAGAGTCGATCCGCGACCGCGCAGGTTCGACCAGCCGCACGCCCGCCAGACGGGCGTCCAGCAGCGACCGTCCGGCGACGACGTTTTCCTCCCCGAGGCCGATCGTCGTCACGACCTGACGCAGGCTCGGCGACATGTTCAAGCGCCGCCGCCCGTCACGTCGACCCCGAACCGGGCGACCCCGACCCGCTCGCGGAAGCGCTCCTCGAGCCAGCGATGCGGCGCGTCGAGCACGATCAGGTCGACCTCCAGCCCTACGACCACCCGCTCGGCGAGCAGCGGCACGCCCGAGGCGGTCTGCAGCAGGCAGATGATCTCCGGCACCTCGGCGACCACGCGGCCCGCGTCCACCACGAGGAGAAACTCGTTGCTGGCCTCGATGCGGATGGGTCGGCGGTCGGCAGTGTTGGCACGGACGACGATCGTCCCGCGCGGGTATCCGTGGGGGTATCTCCAGCGCACGTCGCTCACCCGTCCCCTGGCCAGCTGGCGCCACGCGGAGTCGTCAGCGGGCGTCGTGGTGAAGCGCTCCGGACCACCTGCGACAGTCGCCCGATGCCGGCGTCCGAGGTCGAGACAGCGACGCAGGCTGCCGTGCACGCTCGACCGCGCACATTGCGCGCGGGTCATCGGATACCCGGCGAAGGCCGACCAGCCGCCCATCTGGAAGGTCAGCGACCGGACGTACCGCTCGGCCTCGTCGCCAGGCATGGCCTCGACGATGAAGACGTGATCGCTGGGCGAGGTCAGCACGAACGGACAGATGTCCACGTCGTCGACGTCGTAGGTGGTCTGGTCAATCCAGGACAGCCCGCGACCCATGCCATCGACGTCCGCGATGTCGATGCCGAGCTGCGCGGCCACGACCAGCGGTAGCAACGCATTCACGCCGGCCGTCTCGTACGGGGCCACCAGCACCCGGCTCGGCCGACCGAGGTGGTCGATCAGCCGCGCCAGCGCCGCGGCGAATTCCGGCCCGGCCGGCGGCTTCTCGCCGAGGGCGGTGACCGAACCGACCAGACCGACGGAGATGACCACCGCGTCAGCCGGGATCTCCTGGGCAGTGAGGATAGGCAGCGTCGACCGCCCGCCCCACGCCGTCTCGAGCAGCAGGCGGCCCAGAGACGGATCGCCCGCACCACCCGAACCGAGCAATCGCGCGCCGACGCTCAGGTCGGCCAGGTCTTCTCGCTCAAGTTTCCACACCGGAAACCTCCCGAGTGCACGGTGCACGGCAAAGCGACAATGAGTGGTCACTATAGCCACTGACGCCGCTGAGTCCGACGGATAACGTCGCCCGGAACCACTAGCGGGAGTTGTGTATATGCGGATCGGAATCGATGTCGGCGGCACGAACACCGACGCCGTCTTGATGGACGGCCAACGTGTCGTGGCCGCGGTCAAGACGTCGACCGCTGCCGACGTGACCAGCGGGATCCGCGCTGCGTTGACGAAGTTGCTGGCCCAGTCCGCCACTCGGCCGGAGGTCGTCTCCGCGGTCATGATCGGGACGACGCACTTCATCAACGCGCTGATCGAGGGGCGCGGCCTCGCACCGACCGCAGCGCTGCGCCTCGGGCTGCCCGCGACGAGAGCCCTCCCGCCGATGATCGGCTGGCCCGCCGAGCTCGTGCGCGCCATCCGGGGCCAGCGATTCCTGTGCCCCGGCGGTCACGAGTTCGATGGCAGGCTCATCTCGAAGTTCGACGAGCAATTCGTGAGTGACCGGTTGTCCGAGGCACGCGACAACGGCGCCCGCAGCATCGCAGTGTCGTCGGTTTTCAGCCCGATCAACGCCGAGCACGAGCAGCGGGTTGCTGACATCGCCGCACGCGACTTCCCCGATCTTGCGGTCAGCCTGTCGCACCAGATCGGCCGGGTCGGATTGCTGGAGCGGGAGAACGCGACCATCCTCAACGCCGCGTTGCGCGAGCTCGCGGACACGATCTGCGCCTCCCTCGGCGACGCCCTGAGCGACCTCGGCCTCGTGTCTGCCTCGCTGTTCCTCAGCCAGAACGATGGCACCCTCATGGACGTCGAACAAGCGCGCCGCTATCCGGTGGCGACCTTCGCCTCGGGCGCCACGAACAGCATGCGCGGGGCGGCGGCGCTGTCGGGCCAGAGCGACTGCGTCGTCGTCGACATCGGCGGCACCACCACCGACGTCGGCGTGCTGCAGGGCGGCTTCCCGCGCGAGGCGGCGACCGAGGTCGAGGTAGGCGGTGTGCGCACCAATTTCCGGATGCCGGATGTGTTCTCGATCGGTCTCGGCGGCGGCAGCCGGCTGCGCTTCGAACCGACGCTGACGGTCGGCCCCGACAGCGTCGGTTACCGGATCGTCGACGAGGCGCTGGTCTTCGGCGGCGCGACGCTGACCGCCACCGACGTTGTCGTCGCCGCGGGCCGCGCCGACATCGGTGACCCCGCCCTCGTACGCGGCATCGGTACGTCCAACGTCGACGCGGCGTTGCAGCTCATGGCGATGCACCTGGAGAGCGCGATCGATCGAGTCCGCATCAGCGCCGACAAGGTGCCTGTGGTGGCGGTCGGCGGCGGCAGCATCCTGGTCCCCGACTCGCTCGAGTGCGCCAGCGTGATCGTCAAGCCGGACAACTACTCGGTCGCGAACGCCATCGGCGCAGCCGTCGCCCAGATCGGCGGCGAGGTCGACCGGGTTTCGGCCATCAGCCCGGGCCGTCGCTCGCAGGTGCTCGACGACGCCCGCCAGGAGGCCAAGGAGAAAGCCATCGCGGCCGGCGCGGCGCCCGACACCGTCCGCATCGTCGACGTCGACGAGCTGCCGCTCGCCTACCTACCCGGCAACGCCGTCCGCGTACGTGTCAAGGCGGTCGGCGAACTGCCGACGGTCTCCGGGACACGCTGACATGCGGACACTGACGGTTCAAGACATCGCCGACGTGGCGCGCGGCGCCGCCGTGCTGGGAACCGGTGGTGGTGGCGACCCGCTGATCGGGCGGCTCCTGGTCGAGCAGGCCATCGAGCAGGGGCTCAGCGTCGACGTCATGACCCTCGACGAACTCGCCGACGACGCATTGGTCATCTCGACCGCCATGATGGGGGCACCGACCGTCGTCGTCGAGAAGCTCCCGTCGGGCGACGAAGCGCTTGTCTCCCTGCGCGAGATCGAGACGCTGCGCGGCCGCAGAGCGGACGCGATCATCCCGATGGAGTGCGGTGGTCTGAACTCGATGATCCCGCTGCTCACCGCAGCGCGCGCAGGCATCCCGGTGATCGACGCCGACGGCATGGGCCGTGCGTTCCCGGAGCTGCAGATGCAGACGTTCTCCGTCTACGGCATGTCCGGATCACCGATGGCCGTCACGAATGAGCACGGCCAGACGGTGATCGTGAAGACCGGTGCCGACAACCGGCAGATGGAGGCCTTCGCGCGTGCCGTCACCGTGGCCATGGGCGGCGTCGCTTATATCGCCGAGTTCGCGATGAGCGGCGCCGACGCCCGGCGTACGGCCGTGCCGGACACGTTGACTCTTGCCGAGCAGATCGGCCGCGTACTCCGGGTGGCCCGCACCGAGCACCACAATCCTTTCGACGCGCTCACCTCCTACCTGTCGAGTACGCCGAACGGGTTCGGCGGGATCCTCATCACCGGCAAGGTGGTCGACGTCGAGCGGTCGGTCTCCGGTGGCTGGACCCACGGCGCGGTGACCATCGACTCCTTCGATTCCCGCTCGAGCATGCGCATCGAGTTCCGCAACGAGAACCTCGTGGCCCGCCTGGACGGGAAGGTCGTTGCGATCGTGCCGGACCTGATCTCGATCCTCGATGCCGAGACCGCCACGCCGATCAACACCGAGGCAGTGCGCT
>CAZZVT010000213.1:0-5340 GCA_964657545.1 uncultured Jatrophihabitantaceae bacterium | reverse complement strand
CGGGCGGTCGGGCTCAGGTGAGCATGCGCGCCAGGTCGGCCGCGCCGATCAACCCGGCATCCGGACCCAGCGCAGCGCCCGCCACCCGGGCCTCGGTCCGGAAACCGCGGCCGGTGAGGCTGTGCGCGAACTCGACCCGGGCCGGGCCGATCAGCAGCTCGCCGGCCGCGGACACCCCGCCGCCGATCACGAACACCGACGGGTCGATCACCGCGGCCAGGTTGGCCAGACCACGACCGAGCCAGCGGCCCATGTTCGTGCAGATCGATCGCGCGGCAGGGTCCCCCGCGGCTGCCGCCTCGGTGACGACCGGGCCGGTGATCAGCTCGGCCGAGCCGGCCAGCTTGACCATCCGAGCCGCCGCGACGGGCGACTGTGCGGCCAGCTCGCGGGCGTCGCGGGCCAGCGCCCGGCCCGAGGCGTACATCTCCCAGCACCCGCGGTTGCCGCAGGCGCACAGGTAGCCGTCGGGCACGAGGGTCATGTGCCCGTACTCGCAGGCGATGCCGAACGCGCCGCGATACACCTCGCCGCCGGCCACCAGTCCGCCGCCGATGCCCGTCCCGAGCGTCACGCAGACCACCACGGCCTCGTCTCGCGCGTTGCCGAAGCGGTACTCGGCCCAGGCCGCTGCGTTCGCGTCGTTCTCGATGATCAGCGGCGCGCCGATACGTCCCGTCAGCGACGCCCGCAGCGGCTCGTCCCGCCAGGCCAGGTGCGGCGAGAACAGCACCGTGGCGTGATCGTTGCCGATCCAGCCCGCCGCCCCGATCCCCACCGCGCCGATGTCGTGACGCGCGGCCAGCGTCTCGATGACGTCGACGAGCACGTCCTCGTTGGCCTGGACGTTGCTGCCGGGGGTGTCGCGCCGCTCGCGGTCGAGGATCGCGCCTCCTTCGTCGACGACGCCGGCCGCGACCTTGGTGCCGCCGATGTCGACGCCGATGGCGAGTGCCATGTCTGCGCCCCCTCAGGTCTCGTCGTCGAGCACGATGCGCTGCACCCGTGGACGCGGTCGCGGCTGCGGCCCGTCCGGTGGCGACGCGCCGGGCGCCGCGTCGATCAGCAGGCGCAGGGCGTTGCTGACCGCCGCGCCGGCCTCGGCCAACCGCTCGGCGATGTCCGGGTGCTCGCCGCGGACGACACCGATCAACTGGCACAGCGGGCACCATTGGCACTCGGGTCCACCGTGCCCCGACGGCGGTGCGGGCAGGGCCTGCCAGGCCTGGCGTGCTCTCTCTGCCCACGGCTGCAGGGCGGCGAGCAGGGAGTCGGCGTCGAACTCGGTCACGGCACGTCCTGCGTCGGACGAGGATGCGGGGACGGGCGGCGGCGGCGAGGCCACAGCTCCGGGTCAGGGCGGAAGCGCACCCGCAGGTGCGTGCCGTCGAAGGACCCGCCGTCGACGACGCAGCGGCGCAGCAGGCTGGGCAGGGTCAGGACACGACGATGCCCGGCAACCGTGACGACCAGGTCATCGCCCGCCCGCACCGCGTCGACCTCGCCGCGCTCGGCCAACGGCAACGCCATCAGCAACACGAACCCGTCGCCGTCGGGCTCGACGCGCAGCAGCTGCTGACCCGTCGCCGCTGCGGCGGGGTCGTCGCCCGGAAGCAGGCCGTAGAGGCTGTCGGCCACCGCGCGCAACGCGTCGGAGCCGACCGGCTCGGCCGGCCGGTAGGGCAGCTCGAGCACGGGCAGGCCGGCGAACGACTCGCGGATCGTGGTCAGCTGTCGCTGCTGCGCCTCGGCCCAGGTGCGTCGCCACTCGTCCCCGCCCGTCGGGAAGACCCGGTTGGCCACCACGAGGTCGACCCGGTAGCCGTAGAGCGCGAGCGCGGTGAACATCCGCCGGGCCTCGGCAGCGACCACGGACTCGGGTGTCAGCACCAGGCGCACCGACGTGACGTCGGGGTCGCCCAGCAGGCGCCGCACGCCGGCCAGGTCATCGGACAGTCGCAGCAGCGCCTCGAACACGGTGCCCGCCTGGAGCTCGCCCCGGCCCAGCAGCGCGGCCAGCGGCCGGACCCCGCGCGCCATGCGCCGGTGGACGGGCAGGACCCGCTGCAGGTACCAGGTCAGCGCCTCGGGCAGGGCGAGCAACCGCAGCGTCTCTGCGGTCGGGGCGCAATCGACGACGAGGGCGTCCCAGTCACCGGTGAGGGCCAGTTCGCGCACCGCCAGCAGGGCCAGCACCTCGTCGATGCCGGGCAGGACGGTGAGTTCCTCGGCGGTGATCACGTCGACGCCGCCGCGGGTGAGCAGGTCTACCAGGTAGGTCTGGACGTCGCGCCAGGCCGCCTCGAATCGTCCCTGCACGTCGATCTGCACCGCCCACAGCCCGGGTGAGATCTCGGCCGGTACGTCGGTGAGCTCGACATCCAGTGCGTCGGCCAGGGAGTGCGCGGTGTCGGTGGAGAGCACCAGTGTCTTGACGCCCCGGTCGGCGAGCCGCAGCGCCGTGGCCGAGGCTGTCGTCGTCTTGCCGACGCCACCCTTGCCGGTGAACAGGAGGATGCGCACGCGCTAGGCCTGCAGGCTCTCGACGCGCTTCTTCAGTTCCTTCAGCGCGGTGTCCATGACGACCCGCTCGGCCTTGCGCTTGAGCAGCCCCAGCATGGGGATGGCGAGGTCGACCGACAGCGAATAGGTGACGTGCGTGCGGCCGGGTCCCTCGGCTCGCAGCGCGTAAGACCCGTGCTGCGCCTTCATCATCTGGCCCGACGTCAGGTCCCATTCGACGGCCGAGTCGCCGGTCCAGACGTACACCAGGTCGTACTGGTCACGCACGATCCCGGCGTCGAGCGTGAAGGCCACCCGCCGGGCCCGGCCGCCCGTCCCCGCCTCGAGGATCACCGCCTTGCGCACCGAACCGGTCCACTGCGGGTAGTTCTCGAAATCGGCGATGACGGCCATGATCTGCGCCGGTTCGGCGTCGATGGTGATCGACTGCGTCGACTGCTCCGGCATGGGTTCAGAGGCTACCCGGACACCCCGCCGGCCGGATCAGGTCAGCGAGGTGTGGGTGGCGGAGACGTGCCGGTCCAGGCGCCCGGGGTCGAGCTGGTCGCCGAGCGCCCACAGCGCCCGTTTGGTACGGCGCCGGTAGCGCTCGCAGAGCCGCCGACGGGTCCAACCGGAGGAAGAAGTGCACGACGACACCGTCGCCCTGCGCCTGCAGCCACAACTCGGCGGTGCCCGTCATCCCCGCGACGCCGTCGACCGAGGCGACGTCCCACCGGATGCCCTTCTCGCCGCGCTGCTCGGTGGCCGCGAGGTCGAGGCCCGGCCACCACCGCCGCCAGAGCGTCGGGTCGGCAACGATCACCCCGACGGCCTGCGGGCGCGCGCGCACCCAGGTGGAATCCATGATGTCGACGACCGGCATCGAGTCAGGATGTCACCTCTCGCCTGGGACGCGACAACAGGTTACCGTTGGGTAACCGGCATGTACCGGGCCCTGCAGAGAGGACGCCGACCCCGTGCACGAGCTCCACGTGGCCAGCAAGATCACCACCATCAGCCAGAGCAACACGGCTGACTTCGTCTTCGACAACGCAGCCAGGGACCCGCAGCACGTCGCGCTGCGCCGCCGCCGCGGCGACACCTGGGTCGACGTCTCGGCCAAGGAGTTCGCCGGCGAGGTCACGGATGTGGCGAAGGGCCTGCTCGCGGTCGGCATCGAGGCCGGCGACCGGGTGGCGGTCATGAGCAAGACCCGTTACGAGTGGACGATCGTCGACTTCGCGCTCTTCACGGTCGGCGCGGTCGTGGTGCCCATCTACGAGACGTCCAGCGCCGAGCAGGTGCAGTGGATCATCTCGGACTCCGCCGCGGTCGCGATCTTCGTCGAGACCCCCGAGCACACCCGGCTCGTCGAATCGGGCCGCGACGACCTGCCGTCGCTCGAGCACGTGTGGTGCTTCGACGACGGCGCGGTCGACACCCTGACGTCCGCCGGCGGTGACATCGCCGATGCCGACGTCGACGCCCGACGCGGCGCCGTGTCGCTCGACGACCTCGCCTCGATCATCTACACCTCGGGTACCACCGGCCGGCCGAAGGGCTGCGAGCTCACCCACCGATGCTTCGTGGTCGAGGCCGTCGAGTTGCAGGGCCTGCTCGCCGACTTCTTCAACGAGACCACGTCGACGCTGCTGTTCCTGCCGATCGCGCACGTCTTCGGCCGGGTCATCCAGATCGGGTCGGTGGCCAGCGGCTGCACCCTGGGGCACACTCCGGACGTCACGAACCTCGTCGAGGACCTCGGCGGCTTCAAGCCGACGTTCGTGCTGGCCGTGCCCCGGGTGTTCGAGAAGGTCTACAACACCGCCAAGCAGCGCGCGCACAGCGAGGGCAAGGGCAAGATCTTCAACTACGCCGAGACGATCGCGGTGCAGTACTCCGAGGCGCTGCAGCGCGGCTCGGTTCCGTTGGCGCTCAAGGCACAGCACGTGGTCTTCGACCGGCTGGTCTACAGCAAGCTGCGCGCGGCGCTGGGCGGCAACTGCGTGGCCGCGGTGTCCGGCGGCGCCCCGCTGGGTGCCAGGCTCGGCCACTTCTTCCGCGGCATCGGCGTGACGATCTACGAGGGCTACGGGCTCACCGAGACCACCGCCGGCATCACCGTCAACCGCCCAGACGCCATCCGGATCGGCACCGTCGGCATGCCCATCGGCGGCACCACCGCCCGCATCGCCGAGGACGGCGAGCTGCTGTTCACGGCGCCGCACGTGTTCCGCGGGTACTGGAACAACCCCGAGGCCACCAAGGAGACGCTCGACGCCGACGGCTGGTTCCACACCGGAGACATCGGCGAGATCGACAGCGCCGGATTCGTCAGGATCACCGGGCGGAAGAAGGAGCTGATCGTCACCGCGGGCGGCAAGAACGTCGCTCCGGCTGTGCTCGAGGACCGTGTCCGGGCGCACTGGCTGGTCAGCCAGTGCCTCGTCGTCGGCGACCAGAAGCCGTTCATCGCAGCAATCGTCACCATCGACCCCGAGGCGCTGCCCCGCTATCTCGAGCAGGCCGGCAAGCCCGCCGACACCGACGTCGCCGACCTGGTCGACGACGACGCCCTGCGGGCCGAGATCCAGAAGGCGATCGACGACGCCAACAAGGCTGTCAGCAAGGCCGAGTCCATCCGCAAGTTCGTCATCCTGCCCGAGGACTGGACCGAGGCCGGCGGCCAGATGACGCCGTCGTTGAAGCTCAAGCGCAACGTGGTCGTCAAGGAGAGCGAGCAGCAGATCGCCGAGCTGTACAGCAGCGCGAAGCCGGCGTAACCCGCTCAGGAACGCTTTTCGCTCCGCAAGCGTCGCTCAGCAACGTCTCTCG
>CAZZVT010000212.1:0-5459 GCA_964657545.1 uncultured Jatrophihabitantaceae bacterium | reverse complement strand
GCCGAGACGTTCTGGCGCGACGCCTCTCTGCGCCTGGAGTACGGCCGGCACGACGTCGAGTCCTACCGGTCCTGGCTCGACGCCGACGCGCTGCGTCGGGAGGTGCTCGATCCGCTCGTCACGACCGGCAGCTACCTGCCCTCGCTGCGAGATCCGCGGACGAACCGCTCGACGCGCGAGCCCGCCCGCATGGCCGAGCCCGGCACCGTGCTGATCGTCAGCGGCGCGTTGCTGCTCGGGCTGGACCTGCCCTTCGACCGGACCGTCCACCTGACGATGTCGGTCGCCGCCCGAGCGCGGCGAACACCCGACGACGACGCCTGGACGCTGCCCGCGTTCACCGACTACGACGATCGGGTCGAACCGATCCGCATCGCCGACGTCGTGATCAAGCTCGACGACGTCAAGCATCCCGCCGTCCGCGGACTCTGACCTGAGGCTGTGGACGGACGTTGTCGCACGGGGCACGTAGCATTAGTTCACGTGGCTAACGATCTCGGGCAGAAGCAGTCCGGGTGGGTTCGACTGCTGTGGCGGCAGCTCATGCGTCACCGCTCGAACCTCGTACTGGCGTTCGTTGCGGCGGTCCTGGGCAGCGCGACGCAGATCTCCGTCCCGCTGATCGCCCGCCAGATCCTCGACAACGTCGTGGTCGACCGTCGCGACGCGCTGTGGCCGTGGCTGGTGGCGCTGTTCGCAGCGGCCGGCGCGACGTTCGCCCTCGCCTACGTCCGCCGCTACCGGGGTGGACGGCTCGCGCTCGACGTCCAGTTCGATCTTCGCAACGCCATCCACGACCACCTGCTGACGATGGATCAGCGGACGCTGTCGCGGATGCCCACCGGCCAGCTGGTGTCGCGGGCCAACTCCGACTCCGCGCTCGTCCAGGGGCTGCTGCAGTTCCTGCCGCTCATGACCGGCAACCTGATCATGATGCTGCTGGCGCTGGTCGTCATGTTCGTGCTCTCGCCGCCGCTCGCGCTGCTCGCACTGGTGATCATGCCGGCGCTGTTCGTCGTCTCCTACCGGATGCGGCGGCGCGTCTTCCCGGCCACCTGGGACGGCCAGCAACGCGAGGGCGACGTCGCGCAGATCGTCGACGAGGGCGTCACCGGCGTGCGCGTGGTCAAGGCCTTCGGCCAGGAGACCCGCGAGCTCGAGCGGCTCGCTGCCGCCGCGGAGGACCTCTACGGCGCCCGGATGCGGGCCACCCGTCTGAACGCGCGCTACCAACCGCTGCTCGAGACGATCCCGACGCTGGCGCAGGTCGCCATCCTGCTGTTCGGCGGCCTGCTGGCGCTGCACGGGCAGATCACTCTCGGCACCTTCCTGGCGTTCAGCACCTACGTCGGCCAGTTCGTGTCGCCGGCCCGTCAGCTCGCCGCGGTGCTCACCGTCGGCCAGCAGGCGCGGGCGGGCGTCGAGCGGATCTTCTCGCTCATCGACACCCCGACCGGGATCGCCGACGCGCCGGACGCGGTCGAGCTCGACGCTCCCGTGCGCGGCGAGCTCGAGTTCGCGGGCGTCCGGTTCGGCTACGACCCCGCCGCTCCCGTCCTCGACGGCTTCGACCTGCACGTCGCGGCCGGCGAACGGGTGGCGCTCGTCGGCACCAGTGGCAGTGGCAAGTCGACCGTCGCCGCCCTGATCTCGAGGTTCTACGACCCCGATGCGGGCACCGTGCTGGTCGACGGCCACGACATCCGCGGGCTGACCCTGGACTCGCTGCGGGCACGGATCGGGGTCGCGTTCGAGGAGAGCTTCCTGTTCTCCGACACCGTCCGGGCCAACATCGCCTACGGCCGCCCCGGGGCGAGCGAGGCCGAGGTCGAGGCCGCAGCCCGCACCGCGCAGGCGCACGAGTTCATCACCGAACTCTCCGACGGCTACGACACCGTGGTCGGCGAGCGCGGGCTCACACTGTCCGGCGGGCAGCGCCAGCGCGTCGCCCTGGCCCGGGCGATCCTGTCCGACCCCGCGATCCTGGTCCTCGACGACGCCACCAGCGCGATCGACGCGCGCACCGAGGAAGCCATCCACGACGGATTGCGCGCCGTGCTGGCCGAGCGCACCACGGTGCTGATCGCCCACCGCATGTCGACGCTGCACCTCGCCGACCGGGTGGCCGTCGTCGACGACGGACGCGTGGTCGATCACGGCACCCACGCCGAGCTGATGGAACGCTCCGCGCTGTACCGCAGCCTGCTCTCGGGCCTCGAGGAGGCACCGCTGCGCGCAGCCGGCGACTCGATAGAGGCGCTGGCCACCCTGACGAAGGACGGCGTCACCGCATCGGCCTGGACCGGTGGGGCGTCCGCCGGCTCGCCACGCGCACGCGTCGTCAACACCATGGGCGCCGGGCTGGGCGGGGGCGGCGCTGCGTCGATGATCGGAGCCATGCCGCCGACACCCGAGCTGCTGAAGCAGGTCGAGGCCCTGCCGCCGGTACGCGACGAGGTGCAGGTGGACCTGGCGCGCGAGAGCACCCATCAACGGCTGTTCAGCCTCGCCGGGCTGCTGCGTCAGTTCCGTCGTCCGCTGCTCGTCGGCCTCGTGCTGGTGGTCCTCGACGCGCTCGCCGGCCTGGCCGGGCCGTATCTCGTGCAGACCGGCGTCGACCACGGCGTGTCCAGGCATGCCGAGGGCGTGCTGATCGCGGCAGCGGCGGCATTCCTGATCGTCAGCCTGCTGGACTTCGTGGTGCAGATCGGTTCGACGTTCATCACCGGCCGTACCGCCGAGCGCATCATGCTGTCGCTGCGCATCCGGATCTGGGCCCAGCTGCAGCGGCTCTCGCTGGACTACTACGAGCGCGAGCTCGCCGGCCGGATCATGACCCGGATGACGACCGACGTCGACCAGTTCGAGTCGCTGGTCTCGAACGGCCTGCTGTCGGCGCTGATCGCGATGGTCACCTTCGTCGGCGTGGGTGTCGCGCTGGTCGTCGTCAACGCCGAGCTCGGGCTCGTCGTGCTCAGCGTGATCATCCCGCTGTCGCTGGCGACGGTGTGGTTCCGGCGGCGGGCGTCACGGCTCTACGACCTGTCCCGCGAGCGCATCGCCATCGTCAACGCCGACTTCCAGGAGAGCCTGTCCGGCGTCCGGGAGGCGCAGGCGTTCGTGCACGAGGCAGCGACCCGCGAGCGCTTCCACGGCCTGGGTCGCGACTACCTGTCCTCGCGGATCGCGGCCCAGCGCCTCGTCGCCACCTACTTCCCGTTCGTGCAGTTCCTGTCCGCGGTGGCCGACGCGCTGGTCCTCGGCGTCGGCGCCACCCTGATCCGCGACGGCTCGCTGACCGCGGGCGCGCTCATCGCCTTCCTGCTCTACATCGACATGTTCTTCTCCCCCATCCAGCAGCTGTCGCAGGTGTTCGACTCCTGGCAGCAGACCCGGGTGTCGGTGGCGCGGATCGCCGAGCTGATGGCACTCGACACGCTGACGCCCGACCCGGCCGACCCGCAGTTCATCCGCGAGCCCCGCGGCGCGCTGGCCGTCGAGGAGGTCCGCTTCACCTATCCGTCCGCGGCATCCGGCGACGCGCTGCGCGGCGTGGACCTGGCCGTGCGTCCCGGCGAGACCGTCGCTCTCGTCGGCGAGACGGGCGCCGGTAAGTCGACGGTGCTCAAGCTGCTCGCGCGCTTCTACGACCCGGTGACGGGGCGGGTCTGCTTCGACGAACACGACCTGCGCTCGCTCGACCTGCACGGCTTCCGCAGCCACCTCGGCTACGTGCCGCAGGAACCGTTCCTGTTCACCGGCACCGTCCGCGACAACATCGCCTACGGCCGGCCCTCGGCCACCGACGCAGAGGTCGAGGCCGCGGCCCGCGCGGTCGGCGCGCACG
This sequence comes from uncultured Jatrophihabitantaceae bacterium, assembly GCA_964657545.1. Lineage (GTDB taxonomy): Bacteria > Actinomycetota > Actinomycetes > Mycobacteriales > Jatrophihabitantaceae > Jatrophihabitans. The sequence continues at coordinate 1,612 of CAZZVT010000212.1, read as the reverse complement.
ACGTCGTGGCCGGGCTGCCCGGCGGGTACCTCACCGACCTCGCCGAGCGCGGCTCGTCGCTGTCCTCGGGGCAGCGTCAGCTCATCGCGCTCGCCCGGGCGCAGCTCGCCGATCCGGCGCTGTTGCTGCTCGACGAGGCGACGTCGAACCTCGACCTCGCCACCGAGGCGCGGGTGAACGCGGCCATGCGCTCGGTGGCCGCCGACCGCACCACGATCGTCATCGCGCACCGGCTGCAGACCGCACAGGTCGCCGACCGCATCGCGGTGCTCGACAACGGCCGGGTCGCCGAGATCGGCACGCACGACGAGCTGCTCGCCCTCGGCGGCGGGTACGCGCGGATGTGGCGTGCGTTCGACACCGTCGGCGCGGCCTGATGGTCGCTGTCGACACCGCCGCCGCGGACAGCGAACTGGAGCCCCGGCGTTGGTTCCTGCTCGCCGTCTGCCTCAGTGCGCTGTTCATGACGATCCTGGACGCCACCATCGTCAACGTCGCCCTGCCGTCCATCGGCACCAGCCTCGGTGCCGACGCCTCGCAGCTGCAGTGGGTGGTCTCCGGCTACGCGCTGGCCTTCGGGGTCGTGCCGATCATCGGCGGACGCCTCGGCGACGACCGCGGCCGGCGCCGGATGCTGCTGATCGGCATCGCCGGCTTCGTCCTGACCAGCCTGGCGTCCGGTCTGGCACCCACGCCCGCGGTGCTGCTCGGCGCCCGGGTGCTGCAGGGGCTGTCCGGTGGCCTGATCAACCCACAGGTCTCGGGCCTGGTGCAGCAGCTGTTCCCCCAGCGCGAGCGCGGCCGGGCGTTCGGGATGCTCGGGCTGAACGTCGGACTGGCGCAGGGTCTCGGGCCGGTGGTGGGCGGCGCGATCATTGCGCTCGGCGGTGAACAGATCGGCTGGCGGCTGACCTTCCTCATCAACGTACCGGTAGGTACGGTCGCCTTCTTCCTCGTCTGGCGGATGCTGCCGCACGACGTGCCGCGCAAGCATCCGCGCAGCCTCGACCTGCCCGGTGCCGGGTTGCTCGCCCTGGGGCTGGCCGGCGTGCTCTTCCCGGTCGTCGAGTACGACGCCGACCGCAGCCTGCCCCGACTGGCGCTCATCGCGCCGGCACTGGCCGTCCTGGCGGGCTTCGCGTGGTGGGAGCGCGGGCCGGCCCGCCGCCGCGGTCACCCGCTCATCGACACCGCCCTGTTCCGTGTCCGCAGCTACAGCGACGGGCTCGGCCTGGCCCTGCTCTACTTCGCCGGCTTCAGCGGCACCTCGCTCGTGCTCTCGCTGTTCCTGCAGGACGGGCTGGGCTTCTCGGCCCTGCAGTCCGGGCTGACGGCCTCGGCACTGGCCGTCGGGACGGTCATCGGTGCACCGTTGGCCGGCCGCTTCGTCGCTGCCCGTGGCCGGCAGGTGCTGGTCGTCGCGTTGAGCACGTTCCTCGTCGGCATCGGGTGGGCGGCGCTGTCGGTGTACCTGACGTCCGGGCAGCTCTCCAACGGCGGGGTGGCGTTCGCGCTGGCGCCTGCGCTGTTCGTGGCCGGGCTCGGCGGCGGAGCTGTGATCACGCCGAACCAGGCGCTCTCGCTGCGCGAGGTCGACGTCGCCGGCGGGTCG
>CAZZVT010000211.1:0-5477 GCA_964657545.1 uncultured Jatrophihabitantaceae bacterium | reverse complement strand
GTGCGCCGCTCGGTGACGTCGTAGATCTCGACCTGGGCGCGGTCGACGACGTCGTCGATGGTGCCGTCGAGGTCCTCACCGCTGCCGGAGGAGGCGTCGTAGCCCATCTGGACGATGCGGGTGCCGGCGGTGACCAGCCGGCGCAGGGTGGCCCGGTCGGCGACGATCGCGGCGTAGTAGCCGGCGTTGGCCGCGGTGGGCACCATCGAGATCAGCGTGTGCAGGTACGGCGCGCCGCCGATGCGGGTCAGCTGCCCGACCCGGGTGAGCTCGGCGGACACGGTGACCGCGTCGGCGGGCTCGCCGCGGGTGTAGAGGTCGATGACCGCGTCGTAGATCTGCTGATGGGCGGGCCGGTAGAAGTCACCGGGGCGGATGCGCTCGATGACGTCGGCGATCGCGTCCTTCGACAGCATCATCGCGCCGAGCACGGACTGCTCGGCCTCGATGGCCTGCGGAGGGGTCCGGTTGAACTCGCCGCCACCCCGTGCGGGTGCTTCGGGAGGGTCGCCCAGCAACGTCATGGCCGTGTACCTCCCCGTGCTGTGTCGGCGTCGAGATCACCGCTGGCTGCCGCTGCGATGCGGACATACGAGATCTACCGAACAGGTCTGACAAGTTCTGCTCGGCGGCATGATCGGTGGCGTGTGAAGCGGCTCGAGGAACGTATGGCCCGGACGGTGGGCACCACAAATCGACGTCGAACGCACCCGGTGGGCAACCTGTGGGAATCGCCGACCAGCATGTGCACACAGGTGTGGACAAGGGTGTGGATACCGGCAGTATCCGGTTCACAGGCCCCGGGCGACGGGGCCCACAGGCGCTCAGCACTGTGGACGGGAAATCTTTTCAGCCGAATTCCGCCAACCATTCAGGTGTGCTGGAGGTTAACGGCAACGGGGAGGCACCCGGACGACAGTCCGAGCCCCTCCCCGTGGCAGACGCGTCGGATCAGCTGGCGGTGACCGCCACCGCGACCGAGGCGACGACGTCAGGGTGCAGGTCCACCGTGACGGTGTGCGTGCCGGTCGTCTTGATGTGACCGTCGATCAGGATGCGCTTGCGGTCGAGCGTCGGGCCGCCGGCGTCCTTCACAGCCGTGGCGACGTCGGCTGCGGTGATCGAGCCGAACAGCCGGCCGTCCTTGCCGGCGCGAGCGCCGAGCGAGACCGAGAGCTTTTCCAGATCGGTCTTGATCTCGCGGGCGTGGCCGAGGTCGCGGATCTCGCGGGCGTCACGCGAGCGCTTGATCTGCGCGATCTGCTTCTCGGCGCCCTTGCTCCACGAGATGGCCGCGCCCCGGGGCACGAGGAAGTTGCGGCCGTAGCCGTCGGCCACGACGACGATGTCGCCGGCCAAGCCGAGGCCCGCGACCTCACGGGTCAGGATGAGCTTCACGTTGTCCTCCTGCTCAGCGGGCGGTCGAGGTGTAGGGCAGCAGGGCCATCTCGCGGGCGTTCTTGATCGCCTTCGCGATCTGACGCTGCTGTTGGGCCGACACGCCGGTGACGCGACGGGCGCGGATCTTGCCGCGGTCGGAGATGAACTTGCGCAGCAGGTTCAGGTCCTTGTAGTCGATGTAGGTGACCTTCGCCGCGGCGAGCGGGTTGCCCTTTTTCTTCGGCTTGCGAATGGGTGGCTTTGCCATGTCCGTATGTCTCCGTGATCAGCTGGTGTGAGGAAAAGTGTGCTTAGAAGGGGGGTTCTTCGGAGAACCCGCCGCCGCTGCCGGCCGCCGGGGCCGAGCCCCACGGGTCGTCCGAGGGTGCCGAGCCGCCGCCGGTGTTACCGCCACCGCCGCCGTCCGAACCGGAGCCGCCGAAGCCGCCGCCCGACGACGAGCCGCGCTGGGTGCGGTTGACCTTCGCCGTGGCGTACTTCAGCGACGGGCCGACCTCTTCGACGTCGAGTTCGATGACCGTGCGCTTCTCGCCCTCGCGGGTCTCGAAGCTGCGTTGTTTGAGCCGCCCCTGGGCCACCACCCGCATACCGCGGGTCAGCGACTCGGCGACATTCTCGGCCGCCTGGCGCCAGATGGAGCAGCGCAGGAACAGCGCCTCGCCGTCCTTCCACTCGTTCGAGTTGCGATCGAACTGACGCGGGGTGGACGCGATGGTGAACGAGGCGACGGCCGCACCCGACGGGGTGAAGCGCAGCTCGGGGTCGGCGGTGAGGTTGCCGACCACGGTGATGACGGTTTCGCCGGCCATGCTCAGCGCTCGTCCGGGCGCAGGACCTTGGTCCGCAGCACGGACTCGTTCAGGTTGAGCTGGCGGTCGAGTTCCTGCACGGCAGCCGGGTTGGCCTGCATGTCGACGACGGCGTAGATGCCCTCGGCGTGCTTGTTGATCTCGTAGGACATCCGGCGGCGACCCCAGACGTCGACCTTGTCGACGGTGCCGCCGTCGTTCTTGACGACGGAGAGGAAGGCATCGAGCGACGGTGCGATCGTGCGCTCTTCCAGGGTGGGGTCGAGGATGACCATGACTTCGTAGTGACGCATGGGTGTGTACGTCCTCCTGTGGACTGGTCGGCCGCGGACGGTCCGCGGCAGGAGGTGTCCGCCGGCCTCGACGAGCCGACGCCTCGTGGCAGCGTCAACTCAGGACAGACGAACTTTCCCAGGGTACCGGGCGCGGCCGGGCAACCGAAATCGCCGACGTTCTGCCCCGAGGGCTCAGGCGGACGGCGTGGACTTTCGGCCGAGCAGGTACAGCCGCGAGTACAGACCCGCGACCACGGCCAACGTGATGACGGCGAGGATCGCCAGCAGCACCGGCAGCTGACCCGAGGGAGAGGACGCCGAGGACGCCAGGTCGACGGTCTTGGTCGACCCGCTGCCGCCCGAGGACTGCCCGCCCGACGACGAGCCATCGTTCGACCCGCTGCCCGAGCCGCTGTCGACCGACAACTGACCGTTGGTGTCGGTGCCGGTGACGCCGAGGCGGAACCCACCGCCGCCCCCGCTGCCACTGCCGGAGTTACCGGCGACCGAACCGTCGCCGCCCGGTACCGCCATCTGCGGGACGGTCAGCGCCGGTGGCGCGAAGGTCATGCCGGTCGTCGGTGCGCTGCCGGCGGTCGTGGCGGTGGGCGAGGTGGTGGGCGTGGTGCCCGCACCACCCGGGTTCAGGTCCGGCACGCTCGGCAGCGATGTCGGCAGCGTCACCCCGGGCACCGAGGCGTTCACCGGCGGGATGGTGACGTGTACCGGTCCGAGCGAGATCTTGGCCTGCGGGGTGCTCACCGAGAGCTTGCACTGCGGAGCGCTCTTGGTCACGTGGATGACGCCGGTCCAGGACAGGTCGGCCCCGGATTGCAGTGCGGCGGACGACAGGGGGATCGAGGTCTTCTGCAGACCGGGCAGCAACGCCAGGCCGGTGGCGTCCCAGGTGATCTTGTGATCGCCGGCCGACAGGGCGTTCTGTCCGGAGCTCGGGAACGAGGTCGTCTGACCGCCGGCGACCGTGACGGTCTGCGCGGAGTTGCCGCTGTAGATCGTGGCGCTGACGTCGAGGCCGGCGACCTGGCCGGGCTGCAGCAGGGAGTTGAGGAGGCCGCCGAGCGTCTGGCCCGCCACGGCGTTTCCGACGCTGATCCCCACCAGGGAGGACTTGAAGTCGATGGCATCGCCGGGCTTGATCCAGAGCTCGGTGCCGCCGGTGGAGACCAGGCAGTTCTGGTCGAGTACCCCGGCCACCGTGAACGTCGCCGTGTCGGTTCCCGGCGTGTAGTTCGGCGTGGGCGTGCCGGCGGCGCTCGCGGCTGCGGTGGGCACGAACAGGGCGACCAGGACGGCAACGAACGCGACGCCCGACGCAGCAAGCAGGATGCGCGCGCGCCCGCCCGTGCTGGACCGGACGTGACGTCCCGACATGACTCCCCCTTGAGCTGGTGCTGGAAGGTTATCCACGCGAGCAGACAACCAAACGCACGCTACTGGCCGGTAGCGGCCGCGGCAAAAGATGTCCACAGCTTGTCGGTGCACCGACCTAGGCTCGACACATGTCGCGATCCGGGTCCTCCGCTGCCGCACGACCCGTTCCGGCCGTCGGCGCGCATGTCGCCCCCGAGGACCCGCTCGCCGCAGCCGCAGCCACCGGAGCTGCGGCTGTCCAGTTCTTCCTCACCGACCCGCAGGCCTGGAAGGCGCCGGGCGAACACCCGCATGCCGAGGCGATCCGGTCCAGCGAGCTGCGGATCTACGTGCACGCGCCCTACCGCATCAACGTGGCCACCACCAACAACCGCATCCGGGTGCCCAGCCGCAAGCTGCTCGCGCAGCACGCCACCGCCGCGGCCGCCCTCGGCGCCACCGCGATCGTGGTGCACGGCGGCCACCTGGGCGAGAACGACGACCCCTCGGTGGGCGTCGAGAACTGGCGCAAGACCTTCGCCTACGCCCGCAACGACGGCGGTTTCGCCCTCCCGGTGCTCATCGAGAACACCGCCGGCGGCACGAACGCGGTGGCGCGCCGCTTCGACCGTCTGGCCCAGCTCTGGGACGCCGTGGGCGAGTACGCCGCAGATCCGGGGGGCGTCGGGTTCTGCCTCGACACCTGCCATGCGCACGCCGGCGGCGAGGACCTGTCCGGAATCGTCGACCGGGTCCTGGGCATCACCGGGCGCATCGACCTCGTGCACGCCAACGACAGCCGCGACGCCTTCGACTCGGGCGCCGACCGGCACGCCAATTTCGGCTCCGGCCAGATCGAGGCCACCGCCATCGCCGACGTCTGCCGCGCCGCCGGCAGCGACGTCATCGTCGAGACGCCCGGCGGCCCCGACGGTCAGGGCGCCGACATCGCTTATCTGCGCTCGATGCTCTGAGCAGGCCCGTCCTCGTACATCTCGACCAGCGGCTCGTCGTCGCCGCGGCGGTGCCGGTCCGGGGCGCCGTCGAAGATGCCGCCGCCGGGATCGTCGTCACCGTCGGCGCGCACGACGTCCAGCCACGGGCACCACATCTCCCGCACGATCAGCCCGGCCAGCACCAGCAGCACGACGTCCCGGACGATCAGGGCGATGACCAGCGCGCCGTAGCTGACGCCGTGCGCGGGCACGGACAGGCCCAGCAACACGGTCAGCGTCAGCATCCAGACGACGATCTCGCTGAACTGCCAGACCAGGTTCAGCCGCCACCGCGGCCGAGCCAGGGCCAGCAGGGGCACGAGCCACAACGAGTACTGCGGGCTCCAGACCTTGGTGGTCAACAGGAAGGCAAGCACGCACAGGAAGGCCAGCTGGGCCAGCCGCGGACGCTGGGGTGCGCGCAACGCCAGCGCCGCCACGACGGCCAGCGCGACGACCAGCGCGAGCGCCACCGCGAGGCCCGGCGGCACCCAGTACGGCGCGTCGGAGTCACCGAGCGAGGCGACCTTGACGGTGCGCCCGATGGCCCAGAGCGTCGAGCGTTCGGTGGATCTGTCGATGCTGAACGTGTAGAACTCCGACCAGCCCCGGTGGAAGGCCAGGCC
>CAZZVT010000210.1:0-5518 GCA_964657545.1 uncultured Jatrophihabitantaceae bacterium | reverse complement strand
ACTGGCGAGTACTGGCGCCCGCGGCGAGCAGCCGGACCAGCAGGAGGGTCAGAAATTGCAGGACGACAGAGACTGCTTGTAGCCCTGGTCGAACGCCTGGATCCGGTCGAGCCCGGTGGTGCCGCGGGAGCCGAACGCGCTGTCCTGGCCCGCGAGGTCGAGCAGCGCGGACACCGCCTCGTCGAGGTCGGCCGGGGACAGCACGAACTGATGTCCAGGCGATCCGGACGCGACGTTGATGTCCTTCGCGTAGGCGCCGGTGTAGCAGACCGCCGCCTTCAGAGCTTTCGCGCTGTCGAGGTCTGCGGCGAAGAACTGGTGTCGGACGGCGAGCCCCCACCCGATCGACATCAGCTCACCCACCGCGAAGTCGGCCGGTTGGTTGAACGCCAGCGTGACGTCGCCGGTGTCCTCGTCCAACCGCACGCCGGGCAGGCTGTTGTACGCAGCCTCGGCGAAACCGGTGCTGAAGTACACGGTGTTGTCGGAGGCGCAGTAGCCGAACTCGCTCGTCGGCGTCCCACCGCACTTCGGGTGGTCGGCCTCGGCCAGCGTCACCGGCCGGAAGGTCTTGCCGACCGTCTTGCCGGCTGCCGTCCAGAACCTGTTGAGATCGGTCACCAGGCCGTTCTCGGAACTGGTGTCGACGACCTCGCTGAGCGGTTGGTTGCCGCCGGCGTCGTAGTCGTCCTGGCTCGAGAACGGGCGCTCGGTGAAGGTGCGGTTGAAGTAGCTGTCGGAGTAGCAGTACTTGACGCCGTTCTTCAGCCCGTCGGCCAGGGCCGACAGCCGATCGAAGCCGTTGCCGTGCGAGATCTCGTCGATGGTGCCGGGCGTGGAATCGCGGCCGTCGAGGTAGCCGACGAGCGCGTTGTCGAGCTGCTCGGGGGTGGTGTTGACGAAGTGCGGGTCCTGATGACGCAGCGCCGACGCCGCCCACGCCCCTGCGGCGCAGTCGGCCTGCGACTCGGTGAGGATGGTCTGCAGAGGGGGCCTGCGGTCGAACACCCCGAGGCGGTAGCTGATCGCGTGGCCGAACTCGTGGGCGAAGATCAACGCCACCATCAGGCTGCCGTACTGCTTGGCCAGCTTCGCGAACAGGTGGGTCTCGGCGCGGTCCCAGGCGATCGAGTCGTCGACGAGGCAGAACGCACCGTTGTCGACGATGTAATCGGCACTCTGCGCGATGCAGCCCTCCTGCGCGGCCGGTCCGCTGACCTTGCCGGTGTCGGCCACGGCGAGGCCGTCGACGGAGTACAGGCCACCCGCGAGCGGCTGCAGGGCCTTCCCGCCGGAGATGCTCGGGTACTGCTCCGTCCAGAACGCCTCGATGTCGCTCAACGCGTTCTCGACCGTCTGATCGAAGCTGCTGCCGGGGTCACCACCGACGACCGTCAACGCGGCGTTCGGCGCGTTCTTCGCCCTCGGCTCGCCCTGCAGGGTCGAGGCGCACCCGCTCAGACAGAGCAGGGCGACCGAGCCGAGCGCAGTCACCCGTAGCCACGGTCGAACCCGACGCCGCACGGCGACTCCCAACCCAGCAGATCCACCCGGACTGAACGCAGCAGATGATCGAGTTCGATCACTGGCGGGAGTGTAGGCGGCATCGGCGCGCTGCCGCTGGCGCGAGCACGGATTTGCAAGACTGGCGCGATGGGACGGCACTCGGCACCCGACGACGATTCGGGCCTCGGCGATTCGGGCCTCGACCCGCGCCCCGACGATCAGACGTCCGGTGCCGTGGCGACCGTGCCCCACGGGCGGCACGCCCACACCGACGATGAGCCGGACGACGGCCCCCCGACCGAGGGCCTCACGCTGCTCGAGGACGTCCTCGACGCCCCGCCGGCCGACGTCGTCGCAAGCGACGACCACCCGAGCCCGATCCCGAGTCCGGGTCCGGGTCCGGGTCTCGACTTCCCGGCGCCCACGGGCTCACCGATCCCGCCGCCGGCAACCCCGCTCGCCGGCCCGGTCGCCGGCTCGGCGCACGCGACCCGGCAGGACTTCGCGCTTGTGCGGCAGCACGGCGACGTCCGGGCCCGCGCACTCGCCGCCGTGCTCGTCCCTTTCGTCGTGTACGTCGCCGTGCTCGCGGTCATCGGCGACCTGACCGTGCACAGCCTCATCTGGGTGTGGGCGCCCGCGGTCGCCGCGGGGGTGCTCGTCGGACTGGTGCTCGACGCGGGCCACAAGCGCTACCCGACCCCGACGCCGGACGCGGTGGACGAACCCGTTCGCTCCTAGCTCACGGCTTTACAGCTCACGGCTCACGGCGTCGGCGGGCGGCGTCCAGCTCGGCCCGCCGCGGCGGATTGGCGCCGGCCCGGCCGCAGGTGAGGGCGGCGACCCAGGCTGCGTCGTCGAGCAGTTCGCCGAGCTCGCCGATCCCGAGGTCGGCCAGGCCGTCGACGCCGAGTCGCCCGCGGGTGACGAGACCGTCGAGCAGGCCGGTCATGAACGCATCGCCGGCGCCGACGGTGTCGACCATGTCGATCACCTGCACCGACCGCTCGACGTCGCCGGCCGCGCAATGTGCGCTCGCGCCCTCGCCACCCCGGGTGACGACGACGACGTGCGGACCGCGTCCGAGCCAGTCGTGCGCGACGTCGTCGACCGGCCGCCCCGGGTAGAGGTAGGCCAGGTCCTCGTCGCTGGTCTTCACCAGATCGGCCAGCGTCAGGGAACGCTCGATCCGCTCGCGCGCCGCATCGCGGTCGGTCTGCAACCGGGGCCGCACGTTCGGGTCGTAGCTGATCGGCACCCGTCCCCGCAGGGTCGCGACGAGCCGCTCGACCGCCGCGTCACCCGGCGGCGTCCAGGACGTCAACGAGCCGAAGTGCAGCGCGTCGACGTGCGCGGGGACAGACGCCAACTCGGCGTCGGTGAACCCGAAATCGGCGGTGCCCTCGACGCCGAACGTGTAGTCGGCGATCCCCGCGCTCAGGTCGACCAGCGCGACGGTGGTCGGCTCGCGCGCCTCGACCGTCAGGGACAGATCGACGTCCGAGCGCTCGGCGTGGCGGCGCAGAACCTGACCGAGCGGGTCGCGTGACAGCCGGCCGACGAAGGCGGCATGCCGGCCGAGGCGGGCGAGCCCGATCGCGACGTTGTACGGGCTGCCCCCGGGCCGGGCGAGGCGCGGGTCGTCGTCGCCGTCCTCGACGAGATCGACCAGCGCCTCGCCGAGCACGCCGATGACCGGACCGCCGCCGCTCGTCACGGGCGCTGACCCTACGCGGCACTAGGCTCCGCGCCCATGAGCGATTCCCTGACCGACGCCGCGAACGACCGGCTGCAGTCCTCGATCCCGGTGGCCTGGAACATGGGCGTGCGCTTCGTGGAGGTGCGCTCGGGGCTCGTCCGCGCGCAGGTGCCCTTCCAGGGCAACGGCAACCACTTCGGGGTCATCTACGCCGGCGTCACGTTCACCGTGGCCGAGACCCTCGGCGGCGCACTGCACCTGGCGACCTTCGACGCCCGAACGCACTAACCGCTCGTCAAGTCGATGACGATCGACTTCCTCAAACCCGGCACCGGCACGCTGACGGCGACGACGTCACTGCCCACCGCGGAGATCGAGCGGATCACGGCCGCCGCGGCGCCGGACGCGAAGGTCGACTTCGAACTCGTCGCCGAGGTCAGCACCGACGACGGGGTCGTCGTGGCGCGAACCCGGGGCGACTACCAGATCCGGCCCTTCGGTCGCTGATGCCTGCTCCGGGAGTCAGTCCGAGCGACGGTACGGCCCGAGCGGTGCCGACCGCCCACCCGCGCGGGCCAGCGAGCTGGGCAGTGCGTGCCCGACCGCGCGCTCGGTGATCGCGGTGGCCGCCACGAGCAGGTCGAGGTCCAGTCCGGTCGCGATGCCGGCGTCCTCGGCCCAGTAGACGAGCTCCTCGGTGGCGATGTTGCCGCTGGCGCCCGGCGCGAACGGGCAGCCGCCGAGGCCGCCGATGCTGGCGTCGAGCTGGCGTACGCCGGACAGCACAGCGGCGAGCGCATTCGCCTGCCCCGTGCCGCGGGTGTCGTGGAAGTGCGCGCCGACCTCGAGCCCGGGCGCCGCTGCGCGCACGGCGTCCAGCAGCTCGACCGCGCGGCGCGGCGTGACGGTGCCGATGGTGTCGCCGAGGCAGAGCTGGTCGGCGCCCTGGGCGACGGCTCGGGCAATCACGTCGAGCGTGCGGGCCGGGTCGGTCGGCCCGTCGAACGGGCAGTCCCAGGCGGTCGCGACGATGACCTCGAGGCTGCCGCCGGCGGCGTGGGCCAGCCGGGCGATCTCACCGATCGCGTCGGCGGCGTCATCGGTCGACCGGCCCGCGTTGGCGATGCTGTGCGAATCCGCGGCCGAGACGACGTACTCGAGGTCGACGATCCCGGCGTCGATCGCCCGCACCGCTCCTCGGGTGTTGGCCACGAGCGCCGACCAGTGGACGTCCGGCCATCGAGCCAGGTGCTTCGCGACCTCGTCGGCGTCGGCAAGCGCGGGAACGGCCTTGGGCGAGACGAAGCTGGTGACCTCGATGCGTCGGACACCGGTGGCGACGAGACCCTCGAGCATCGCCAGCTTGTCCTCGAGCGGCACCGGCGCCTCGAGCTGCAGGCCGTCGCGCATGCCGACCTCGCGGATGTCGATGCGGTCGGGCAGCGGCAGTGCAGTCATGACGCCAGTATCCGCGTCGTGGGTCAGCCGGTGGCCTGCCAGCTGATCTGCTGCGACACCGCGCCACCCATCAGGGCCGGGGAGACGTCACGGGACAGCGTCACCGTGAACCGTACGGTCTCGGACGCGCCCGGCCGGGCCGGAGCCGGCAGCAGAACCGGCTGGTCGTGCAGGTGGGCGAGCGGCAGGGAACGCACGGGGGTGGCCAGCATGCCGTCCTGCGACTGCGTCGTGATCCGCAGCCGCAGCGCGTCGCACAGTGACGCACCGCTGGCCGTGCGGGCTGTGCCGCTTGTGCCGCGCGTGCTGGCACACGTGCCGGCCGACAGGGCCAGTGAGCGCCACTCCGTACGCCCGGTGTTGTGCACGACGATCGTGGTGACGTGCGACTGCCCGGGCGCGAGCGGCGCGCCACCGAACAGGTTGACGCTGGAGCAGCTGCCGACCGGTGCGCTGGCGACGCCGGACCGGCTCGAGCAGGCAGCGGTGCTCAAGGAGCTCTGGTCGGCGACGCTGATGGCCGGGTCGGCGGGTGAGACGGCGCCTGCGGAGTGCGTGGCGACGACGAGGCCGAGCGCTGCGATGCCGCTGAGCGAGAGCCCGCGGCGGACCGCGCCCGGCAGGGATGCCCGCAGGTGACCAGCCATGAGAACCCCAATCAGCGCAATGTGAAGTGCGCGTGAGGTATGCCCTGGCCTGCCCAGGGACTAACGTCCCGCGCCGAGCCGGTGCCAGGTGACCGGCTCGCCTGCATCCAGGGGTGGGCTATTCAGTGCCGCGAAGGCTGACACGCCCCGGTCTGCGGGACCTTGGGCCCGCTGCAGGGCCCGTTCGCGGCTGCTGGAGGGACGCTGG
>CAZZVT010000209.1:0-5612 GCA_964657545.1 uncultured Jatrophihabitantaceae bacterium | reverse complement strand
GGCCTGCCGGAGTTATAAAAATCTATAGCGGTCACCACAGATCAAGAGACGTTGATCAGGCCGCTACTGCATCGGAAGGCATCACGAAACAACTACAGGAGGTGGACACGATGCTGATGCGCACCGACCCGTTCCGAGAACTGGACCGTCTGACCCAGCAGGCGTTCGGAACCCACGGCACCACTGCGAGGCCCTCGGCCATGCCCCTGGACGCCTGGCGTGAAGGCGACACGTTCACCGTCGAGTTCGACCTCCCGGGCGTCAATCCGGACTCGATCGATCTCGACGTCGAACGCAATGTCGTGACCGTCAAGGCTGAGCGCCCGCCGCGCGCCAGCGACGCCGAACTGATCGCCGCCGAGCGCGCCCGGGGAATCTTCAGCCGGCAACTCGTGCTCGGCGAGAGCCTCGACACCGACCGCATCGCCGCCAGCTACGACGCGGGGGTCCTCACGCTGAAGATCCCGGTCGCCGAGAAGGCCAAACCCCGCAAGATCATCGTCAACCACGCCACCAGCAACGACCGACAGACCATCGACGCCTGACGGGCGGGGTGAGCGGAATGGTCCAGACACGCGCCGATACCGCACCCGTCGCGGTGGCAACCGAGAAGCTCGTCGACATCGTCTGCTCGGACGTCGACTTCGTGCGAGCCGAGTTCGCCGCCATCATCGAGGCGAGCTGGGACTGCGCCCCTCCGGTCGACGACTGCGGAGGGGGAGACTCGCCCGGCGCTCAGCCGGGCCGCGAACGCCAACCTGCGCGGTCGGTGCAGGTTCCTCAGATGATCGGCCGGCCGACGCGGGACATTGATCGTCGGACCCGGGAGCGGTCCCCGCCGCTGCCCGGGTGGTCCGGCCGATAGGACCGCACCCTCACCGATCGCCGATGCACCTACCGGACGTATGGGCGTGGGCAACGGGCAGGACGGCCTACTTCCAGCGGAAGTGCACGAAGACACGACCGAAGTTGTCCGAATCCTTCTCGACCCGGTGGTACAGCGCCTTGACCTCCTTGCGGTCGAGGAATCGCAGGACGCGTTTCTTCAGCTGGCCTGAGCCCTTGCCAGGAATGATCTCCACGAGCGGCGCCTTCTTGGCCACGGCCTCGTCGATGATCGAGCGGAGGGCGCGCTCGATCTCGTCGCCGTGGTTGTAGATGTCGTGCAGGTCCAGCTTGAGCTTCACCGGCTCATCGTCCACCCCGGGGCGAGCCGGCCGACGGCACGACCACCCCGGCCGACGACCCGCCGCGCCGGGTCGGCTCGCCGGCAGCGATGACCTGTCCGTGCCGCCGGAACTCCAGACCGGCCGCGACGCCGATCGTCGCCGGGATGGTGATCGTCGGGTCGAGGGGGGAGGTGTCGCTGATCGCGAACTTCTGCCCGTACGACTCGAGCACCGGTGTCGTCGGCTCGTCCAGGAAGGCCGGCTCGACCTGCGTCGTGGCGCTGTTGCGCTGCGACGCACGCGGTGCTGCGATCGCGTCCTCGAGCGACATGTGCAGGTCGATCCGGTTGATCAGGATCTGCAGGACCGTCGTGATGATCGTCGCTCCGCCCGGCGAGCCCACGGCAAGGTACGGCCGACCGTTCTTCAGCACGATGGTCGGTGACATCGACGAGCGCGGTCGCTTCCCCGGTGCGGGCAGGTTCGGATCGGTGGCGGTGCCCTGCGTCGGGGTGAAGTTGAAGTCGGTCAGCTCGTTGTTGAGCAGGAAACCCCGGCCCGGGACGACGATGCCGCTGCCGCCCAGCTCCTCGATGGTGTTGGTGTAGCTGACGACGTTGCCCCACTTGTCCGAGACGACGAAGTGGTTGGTCGAGATCCCGTCGTTGCCGGGTGTGGTGTCGGCGGTCTTCGGTGTGCAGCCGTTCGAGCCCTGCGTCGGGTCGCCGGGTGCGACCGGGCTGACGCCGGCCTTGGTCGGGCTGATCAGGCAGGCGCGCTGCCTCGCGAACGACGTCGAGAGCAGTGCTTTCTGCGGTACCGAGACGTAGGCCGAGTCGCCGATGTAGCGGTTGCGGTCGGCGAACGCGAGGCGGGTGGCCTCGAGGTAGTCCTGCAGCGCCGCCGCCTTGTCCTTGGGCGAGAGTCGGAAGTTCTGCAGGATGTTGAGCGATTCGCCGACCGTGATGCCGCCGCTCGAGGACGGCCCCATGCCGTACACGTCGTAGCCGCGGTAGTTCACGTGGGTGGGCGCGCGGTCGATCGCGCGGTAGTTGCGCAGGTCGGACAGCGTCATCGGCCCGGTGATGGGTTTGAGTTTCGAGCCCGCTGCCAGGGGCAGGTGGTGGACGGTGTTCACGACGTCCCGGCCGACGGCACCGCCGTAGAGGGCCGAGGTGCCCTGCCGGGCGATCTGGCGGTACGTGGCCGCGAGGTCCGGGTTCCTCAGCGTCGAGCCCACGACGGGTAGCTGACCGTTGGGCAGGAACAGCTTGGCCGTCGGGGTGAACTGCGCGAAACGGCCGGCGTTCTCGCGTACCTGCTCGCGGAAGGTCGCGTCGACGGTGAATCCGTTCTTCGCGACGTCGATGGCGGGGCGCAGGTCGTCGGCCAGGCTGAAGCGGCCGAAGCGCTGCAGTGCGCGCTGCCAGGTCGCGAGCGTGCCCGGGACGCCGACCGACCTGCCGCTGGTGACCGCGGTCGGGAAGCTGTAGGGCTGGCCGGTGCTCGGATCGATGAACATCGTCGACGAATCGGCGGCGGGCGTCGTCTCACGTCCGTCGATCGTCGACACCCGGTGTGTGGCGGCGTCGTAGTAGACGAAGTACCCGCCGCCGCCGATGCCGGCGACGAACGGGTCCGACACGCCGAGCGTGGACGCAACGGCGACCGCGGCATCCGCCGCCGTCCCGCCGCGTCGCAGGACGGTGAGCCCTGCCTCGGTCGACTCGACCGTGTCGGACACCACGGCCCCGCCGTAACCCGTGGCGACGGGCTGCTGGCTGAGGGTGGGACGGCGCAGTCCGTGAGCGTTAGCGGACGCGGTGTTGGCTGACGCGGTGCCGGCGAGCACGACGGCCCCGACGGCCAGGACGAACGTGATGCGGCGACAGTGCACAGTGGGGCCTTCCTGTGAACGACGTAGGCGTCGTTCCTACCACGACGCGATCACAGTCCGAGCGGCAATGCAGGCCCGAGCCGGCGGGAGTCCCGTCACCGACCCGTGCAGTCAGCAGACCCGGGGAAACCCGTCACGGCGTAAATCCGCCAGGGCGAACGTCACCACAGGGGTGGGGCACTCTGCATGATTCGGGCACTCGACGCATTGTCGGGCGGCCATCAGCCGCCCGGAGCGTCCCATGTCGGAGGTTGCTGTGCACCCTGCTCGCCCGTTGGTCTGGTTGGTGGCGTCCGGAATGGTCGTCGCGTCCGTGAGCGGAGTTGCCGCGCAGAATGCCGGGGCGGCCCCGAAGGCGACCCAGGCAACCGTCACCACTGCCGCCCCGGCGACAACCGGTTCCCGAAGCGTGCTTCTGCCCGACGGGCGCACGGTGACGCTGCTGGCGTCCGGGAGCGTGCTCGGCGACTCGGGGAGCGCGCTGTCGTACAACCAGTCCGGGGGCAGCACGCAGGTGACCCCGGTGCTGTCGCGCTCCCTGTCGGGAGTCGTCGACCCGGCCGCGTACGACCTGGAGACCTTGGCGACGCTGGAGGCGAGCTCGAAGGGCAACCTGCCGCTGTCGGTCAGGTACACCGGAACCCGTCCTTCGCTGCCGGGCCTGACGTGGACCGGAACGTACGCCGGTTACGTGACGCCGTCGTCGGCGTCGACGTTCGGCAAGACCCTGCGCACGAGCACCGCGACCGGGATCACCCGGATCGCGCTGCCCGGGCCGGTGACGGTCACGCCGCTCTACGCGATGCACACCGTGAAACTCCGGACCATCACGACGGGGGTCGAGACCGGGGCCAACGTGTACATCACCAACGTCGACGATGTGAACAAGTACCAGGTCAACGACACCATCGACCCGGGTGACGACACCCGGGTGAGCCTTCCTGAGGGGCACTACGCAGCCACGGTCGAGTTCGAGGACCGGACCAACGTCGATCCCGTCGCCCGTTTGTTGGTCGTGCCGTTCACGGTCAGTGGTGACACCACCGTGACGTTCGACGCCCGGACCGCGACCTCACCGGTGTCGGTCTCGACGCCCCGCGCGGCCACCCTGGGCTTCACGGGTTACCAGATCAACGTTCTCGACCCCGCCGGCCGGGCCTCCACCTTCGCGACCTACACCCCCAGCTCCGATTCGGGTCAGATACTCGTGGCGCCCACCCCCGCGGGATCACCGCTGAAATTGCAGGTGCAGGCAAGCTTCCACCTCGAGTCCGATCAGAGCATGGCCAGCCCCTACACCTACGACCTGGTGTATCAGCGCACGAGCATCGCGCAGAACCAGCACTACGTCGCCTCGGCGGGATCGCTGGCGGCAGTGAACGCCAGGTACTACTCGGACGGTGCGGCCATGACCGTCAACGCCGCAATGCTGCCGGCGCTGCGTAGTCCGCGCGCCGATCAGCCGCCGGCGAGTTTGGCGCTACCGTTCCCCGTCGCCCTGGGCACCAGCCGCACGCAGTACACCAGCGCCGGTGTCTACTTCAGTCAGGTGTTCGAGGACTACGGCCAGCCGGGTGCCAGCGTGATGAACGGCAACTATCAGTTGTACAAGGCCGGCTCTCAGCCCACCCTGGACCTCCTGCGCGGCCCGCTGCACCCCGGCAGCGGATTGCCGGCGACACCCGCCTGGAACATCACCTCCCCGTACGCACTGCCGCATTGCGCGCTGTGCCGCTACGGCGACAACCTCGAGTTCGGGCTCTTCCCATTGGTGGACAACGGCGGTCACGCAGGCCTGCGCGCCGGCGGCACCGTCAACTGGAGCCTGAACGCCGACGGCACCGAGATCGCCAGCGGCATGGGCGACCTGGGGCAGGGCACCAGTATCGAGGTGGACCCGGAGCAGACCGACTACTCCGTGCACTACCTGGTCCAGCGGCCGGACGCGGGCACCTCGACGCGCACCGACACCACCTGGACCTTCAGCTCCGCTACGAAGACGGGCACGACGAGCACAGCAGTGGCCTGCGTCGACGCCACGCCCACGAGCGCCAGTTACGTCACCGGATGCCGGACACAGGACCTGCTGACCACCGACTTCCAGCTGTCCGAAGACCTGAACGACTCCGAGGCCGTCGGCCCGACCTCGGCCCAGATCTCGGTCTCACCGATCACCGGCGCTGCGCGACACCCGATCCGCATTTTCTCCGCCCAGGTGTCCTTCGACGGCGGTGCGACCTGGCAGAGCACGACAGCGGGCGCATCAGGTAGCGGCACATACCAGGTCACCTACGACAACCCCAAGGGTGCGATTGCCGCGTCGCTGCGGGTCTACGCCCGCGACTCCACCGGCTCGACGATCACCCAGACCATCGATCGCGCCTACACCGTGCGCGGAGCGAGCACCTCGAGCTGACCCGTCCCGCTGCCACCCGTACCCAGCCCCGACTTGCCCTGACCGCTATCCCAGCGATCCTCGAAAGGACCCCCACCATGCGTCACTCGAGCCCTACGCCCTCCCGGCTGGCGGTGGCCGCTGCCTCAGC
>CAZZVT010000208.1:0-5615 GCA_964657545.1 uncultured Jatrophihabitantaceae bacterium | reverse complement strand
CCTCGTCGTTGTCCTTCTTCTCCTCGATCGTGCCCCAGGCGCGCTCGTACTGTGCCCGCTTCTTGGACAGGATCAGCCGGCCTTCCTTGTCCTCCTTCTGGAGAACGAGGGCCTCGACCTGGTCGCCCACGGAAACGACCTCGTTGGGGTCGACGTCGTGTTTGATCGAGAGCTCGCGAGAGGGGATGACACCCTCGGTCTTGTAGCCGATGTCGAGCAGGACCTCGTCACGGTCGACCTTGACGATGGTGCCTTCGACGATGTCGCCATCGTTGAAATACTTGATCGTCTGATCGATGGCGGCGAGGAAATCCTCGACCGTGCCGATGTCGTTGATCGCAACTTGCGGTGTTGTGGAGGTCGGGGCTTCTACGGTGGACGTCATTGAGTAGGTGGATCCTGGATTCGTTGGTGGTCCGGCGGGCACATCCGGTTGGAGTGTGGCGACCTACACCATGTCGAGGCCGCAGATATGTCCACCAAGAACACTACTCGCCCGCACAGCAGGCCCGAAATCGTCGGTCACCGGCCGCCGAGTTGAGTTCGGATCTCCGCTGCGGCCTCACCGAGGGCCTGCCGTGCAGCGGGGACGACGCCGGGCAGCGAGATGTAGCCGTGCACCGCGCCGAGGTAGTTGGTCAGCCGTGCCGAGCCACCCGCTTCGCGCAGCGCCGCGGCGTAGGCGGTGCCGTGATCACGCAGCGGGTCGTACTGCGCCGTCTGGATGATCGCCGGCGGCAGATCGTGGTGCTTCCCGCGGATCGGCGAGGCGTACGGGTCGGCGCGGTCGAGACCGGTCCCGTGGAAGTACAGCTCCGGCACGTTGTCGAGGTCACGCTTGCCCAGGACCGGCGCTGTCGCGTTCTCGGTCTCGGACGGGAAGTCCCCCGCCATGTCCACGGACGGGTAGATCAACACCTGCAGCGCGATCGACGGGCCGGAGCGGTCGCGGGCCATCATGCTGACGACCGCGGCCAGGTTGCCACCCGCGCTGTCACCCATGACGCCCAGTCTCGCGGCGTCGACGTGCAGCTCGTCGGCGTGCTGTGCCACCCACGCTGTCGCCTGGTAGCAGTCCTCGGCCGGGATCGGGAAGGGATGTTCCGGTGCCAGCCGGTAACCGATCGAGACGACGACGACCCCCGCCTCGGCCGAGATCGAACTGGCCCACCACTGCGACTGCTGGATATTGCCCGACACCCAGCCACCGCCGTGGAAGTTGACGACGACCGGCAGCTGCTCGCCGGCCGCCGCGGCGGCGGGTCGGTAGATCCGGATCGGAAGCACGGCGCCGTCGGGCAGGGTCGCGGTGTCGTCGCGGACCGTGACGCGCGGGTCGGTACGTCCGACGATCAACGTCGAGCCGGGCGCGGCCAGGGACTTGGCGCGTCGATCGCTCGCCCTGCGGACCTTGTCGGCCGGTTGCTGCATGGCCGGCGCCGTCTCGAGCGTGCGGTACAGCGCCCAGAACACCCGGGTCCTCAACGGAAGCGACATGGGACGGGACACTACTCATCAGTAACCTCCGATCGCTAGGGTCGGGTTGTGTCCTTCGGCGAACCCGTGGGCGTCGGGCGGCTGCCGGCCGACGCGGCGTCCAGCGTGCGCGCGAGCCGCACCTGGTGGGACAGCGACGCGGACGCGTACGCCGCCGAGCACGGCGACTACCTCGGCGACGCCGATCTGGTCTGGTGCCCGGAGAACCTGCGTGAGCAGGACGCGCGGCTGCTCGGCGACGTCCGCGGACGCCGGGTGCTGGAGGTCGGCTGCGGTGCCGCGATGTGCTCGCGCTGGCTCGTCGGGCAGGGTGCCGACCCGATCGCCTTCGACCTCTCGGGTGGCATGCTGCGCCATGCCCGCGCGGGCAACGAGACAACCGGGATCGACGTCCCGCTCGTGCAGGCCGACGCCGAGCACATCCCCTTCCGCGATGCGGGCTTCGACGTCGCGTTCACCGCCTTCGGCGCCATCCAGTTCGTGGCCGACAGCGGCCGGCTGATGCGCGAGGTGGCGCGGGTGCTGCGCCCGGGCGGGCTGTGGGTCTTCGCCACCACGCACCCCACCCGCTGGGCGTTCCCCGACGATCCCGGCCCGGGCGGCCTCACCGCGACCATGCCCTACTGGGACCGCACGCCGTACGTCGAATTCGCCGCGGACGGAGCACCGACCTACGTCGAGCACCACCGCACGTTCGGCGACCGCGTCCGCGAGATCACCGCCGCGGGCATGCAGCTGGTCGATGTCGTCGAGCCCGAGTGGCCGGCCGGCCACACGCAGGAGTGGGGCCAGTGGTCGCCGTTGCGCGGCGCGATCCTGCCCGGCACGGCGATCTACGTCTGCACGAGGCCGTGAGTCAGTGCGCGGCTTCGTGCCAGGTGCGGCCGAGGCCGACGGAGACGTCCATGGGGACGTCGAGGGAGTAGGCGCCGCCCATCTGGCGCCGCACGAGGTCCTCGACGGCCTCGCGCTCGCCCGGCGCGATCTCGAGAACGAGCTCGTCGTGCACCTGCAGCAGCAGCCGTGAGCGCAGCGCGGATTCGGACAGCTCGCGGTGCACCCCGAGCATGGCGACCTTGATGATGTCGGCGGCGCTGCCCTGGATCGGCGCGTTCAACGCCGCCCGCTCGGCCATCTCGCGCAGATTTCGGTTGTCGCTGGTGAGGTTGGTGAGGTAGCGGCGCCGACCCATGATCGTCTCGGTGAAGCCGGTCTGCCGCGCGTCCTCGACGACCGACTGCAGGTAGTCGCGCACGCCGCCGAAGCGGGTGAAGTAGGCGTCCATCTGCGCGCGGGCCTCGTCGGTGCCGATCTTGAGTTGGCGCGACAGCCCGAACGCCGACAGCCCGTAGGCCAGGCCGTAGCTCATGGCCTTGATCCGGCGACGCATCTCGGAGTCGACCTCGGTGACCGGGATGTCGAAGGCGCGGGAGGCGACGAACGTGTGCAGGTCCTCCCCCGTGGTGAACGCCTCCTTCAGCCCGGCGTCGTCGGACAGGTGGGCCATGATCCGCATCTCGATCTGGCTGTAGTCCGCGGTCATCAGCGACTCGAAGCCCTCACCCACCACGAACGTCTCGCGGATGCGCCGGCCCTCGGCCGTCCGAACCGGGATGTTCTGCAGGTTCGGATCGGTGGAACTCAACCTTCCGGTGGCCGCGATCGTCTGGTTGAAGGTGGTGTGGATGCGGCTGTGGTCGTCGACGAGCGGCAGCAGCCCGTCCACCACGGACTTGAGCCGAGCGACCTCGCGGTGGCGCAGCAGCAGTTCGAGCACCGGATGCTGCGTCTTGGCGTACAGATCGGTGAGCGAGTCGGCGTCGGTGGTGTAACCGGTCTTGATGCGCTTGGTCTTGGGCAGCTCGTACTGCTCGAACAGGATCTCCTGCAGCTGCTTGGGCGAGCCCAGATTGAACTCGCGCCCGACAAGCTGGTGGGCATCCTGCTCGACGAGCTTGACCAGGCCGCCGAGTTCGGACTGCAGGTCGGTGAGCGCGTCGGTGTCGGTCGCGATCCCGACAGCCTCCATGTCGGCCAGGACGTACGCGAGCGGCAGCTCCATGTCGCGCAGCAGGCCCAGGGCATTGCTGGCGTCGAGCTGGGTGTCGAACACGTCGGCGAGGTCGCGGACGGCCGACGCGCGCACGGCTTCGACGTCGGCGAGCGCGTCGTCGGACTCGTCGACGCCGCCGTCGAGGGTCAATTGGACGACTCCACTGGAATCCCCGGCGTTGCTGCGAAGCTCGCGGTGCAGGTAGCGCAGCGCGAGATCGCCGAGGTCGAACGCGCGGGTGTCGGGGCGCAGCAGGTAGGCAGCCAGCTGGGTGTCGGTGGTGACGCCGGCGAGGGTCCAGCCGTGCTGACGCAGTGCCAGCAGCGGGCCCTTGATGTCGTGCACCGCCTTGGGCGCTGCCGGGTCGGCCAGCCAACCGCCGAGCGCTGCGTCGTCGTCAGGGCCGAGCGCCACAGGGTCCAGATACGCCGCGGCGCCGTCGGCGCTGGCGAGCCCGATACCTGTGATCGAACCGATCCCGCGGCCCCAGGTGCCTCGGAAGGAGACCCCGACCCGCACGCCGTCGCCTGCGTGCTCGCCGAGCCACTGGGTGACGTCGTCGACCCCGAGCCGTTGCACCGCGACGTCGAAGCCCTCCTCGGCCTCGGGCGCCGCAGCCTCGACGGTGGCGAACAGGCGCTCGCGCAGGACGCGGAACTGCAGGTCGTCGAACAGGCGGTGCACCTCGTCGCGGTCCCACTGCTGACGCGCGAGCGCGTCGAGGTCGACGTCCAGTTCGACGTCACGCACGAGCTCGGTGAGCCGGCGGTTCAACGCGACCGACGCGACGTGCTCGCGCAGCGCATCGCCCACCTTGCCCTTGACCGTGTCGATCCGCTCGATGAGCTCGTGCAGCGACCCGTACTCGCGCACCCACTTGGCGGCGGTCTTCTCCCCCACCCCCGGGATGCCGGGCAGGTTGTCGCTGGGGTCGCCGCGCAGCGCCGCGAAGTCGGGGTACTGGGTGGGCGTCAGGCCGTACTTGGCCTGGACCTCCTCGGGCGTGAAGCGGGTCATCTCGCTGACGCCCCGCTTCGGGTACAGCACCGTGACCCGCTCGGTGACCAGTTGCAGCGCGTCGCGGTCGCCGGTGCAGATGAGCACGTCCATGTCGGCCGCCGCCGCCCGCGTGGTGACGGTGGCGATGACGTCGTCGGCCTCGAAGCCCTCGAGCATCATGGCCGGGATGCGCAGGGCCTCGAGCACCTCGCGGATGAGCGTGACCTGGCCCCGGAAATCGTCGGGGGTCTCGCTGCGCCCGGCCTTGTAGTCGGCGTAGGCCTCGCTGCGGAACGTCTTTCGGGAGACGTCGAAGGCCACCGCGACGTGCGTGGGCTCCTCGTCGCGCAAGAGGTTGATGAGCATGGAGGTGAACCCGAAGACCGCATTGGTGGGCTGCCCCGTGGTCGTGGACATCTCGACCTCGCGCAGCGCGTAGAACGCCCGGTAGGCGAGCGAGTGCCCGTCGAGCAGGAGCAGTCTCGGAGTCTGTACTTTCGCTTTCGCCACGTGACCCACCCTAGGACGCAGGTCTGACGGCGCGCGGGGTGTCAGGCCCCGCGGCCGACAGCGCGTGCCGCGAGCGGTGTTCGTTGCGCGCGGGCCATCCGCGCGCGGCGCAGCACCGCCGTGCGTCCGCCGGGTTCGGTCATGGCCAGGCCCTTGCGCAGCGTGCTGGTGGACGCCAAGCGGTGCACGACGAGTGGGGCGAAGCCGAGCCGAGCCAGGTAACGGTTGCCCTCGCGGGAGCCGGCCGCGGCGGTGGCCAGCACATGATCAACGCCCTGGTCATCGGCCAGGTGCACGGCGGCGGCCAGCAACGCGCGGCCCGTGCCTCGGCGTCGATGGCGTGGCAGGACCATCAGGTGGGTGACGTGCAGGACGGGCGTGAGGTCGATGGCGCCGATCTCGTCGCAGCGAGCGGCGAGCATGCCGACGACGT
Organism: uncultured Jatrophihabitantaceae bacterium; assembly: GCA_964657545.1. Lineage (GTDB taxonomy): Bacteria > Actinomycetota > Actinomycetes > Mycobacteriales > Jatrophihabitantaceae > Jatrophihabitans. Next base: position 123 of record CAZZVT010000208.1, on the reverse strand, counting down.
CGCCGGCATCGGCTACCGCCAGCAGCAGCGTGCGATCCGGCTGGGCGACGATCTGGTGCAGGCGCTCGGCGAGGTGCTCCTCGCTCGGGTCGGTCAGCGGCCGGCCGCTGAACATCCCGGACT
>CAZZVT010000207.1:0-5628 GCA_964657545.1 uncultured Jatrophihabitantaceae bacterium | reverse complement strand
ATGCAGCAGGCGGCATGAGAACGCGGTGATCACTTGGCAAAACCGTCTTGGTTGATCCCGTCCCAAATATCGATCAGCTCAGCTTCGACCTGCGGAAACCACGCCAGTTCCGAGCAGTTCCTGATACCGAAGACGTTGCCTCCGAGACAGGGAAGCCCGTCCGCCACGAGGTACAGCTGCCGCAAGATCGTCGGAATGGTGATTCCTGAACGCGTCTCCGCGTCGCGAATCGCCTCAACGGTCGCTGGTTCAGGAATGGGGTCGCAAAGACGCGACGCTCCGCTTGTATGGCGGACCACACCGAGATCCGATTATCGACCCGCTGACAGAACGTGTTCGCAGCCCAGCAAACACGGGAAAAGAGGGTGCCCCCGGCCAGATTCGAACTGGCGACGCCCGGCTTAGGAGTCCGGCGCTCTATCCCCTGAGCTACGAGGGCGGGGCTGATCGGGATGAAGTCTACGGGGACGGCAACGGCGGGCGCCCCAGGATGAGGGGCGCCCGCCGCGTCGAGCAATTTCTGGTCAGCCGAGGGTCAGCGCGGTGTCGTCGATGAGGAACGACGTCGCGACGGAGGAGTCCTCGGTGCCGGTCCAGGTGATCGTCACGGACTTGCCGGCGTAGGCCGACAGGCTGACCGTCCGCTTGACGTAACCGGTGCCCTTGTTGACGTTCGAGTACGACTGCACCGACGTGCCGTTGGCGGTGACCGCGAGCTTGTCGTACGCGGCGCCGGTGCCCTCGCTGCTGTCGATCCAGAGGTAGTACGACAGCGTTGCTGCGCACCCGGCCGGGATCGTCACACTCTGCTTGATCGAGTCGGTGTGGGTGCTGCCGTACCCGTCGAGCCAGGCGTAACCGCTACCCGTGCGGGCGTAGGTTCCGTCGGTGTTGATGACGCCGGAGGTCTGCGTCCAGCTCGTGGCGCCGGACTCGAAACCGGGGTTCAACAGCTTCTGACCGCTGCAGGTGGTGCCACCCCCGCCGCTCGCGGCCGAGATGACCCAGCTGAACGACGCGCTGCCCGAGGCGCCGGTCGAGTCCTTCGCCGTGACGGTGACGCTGTAGGTCCCCGCGGTGGTCGGTGTACCCGATATGGCGCCGGTCGTCGAGATCGACAGCCCGGTGGGCAGCCCTGTCGCGCTGTAGGTCAGAGCGGCGCCACCGGAATCGGTGGCCGAGACCTGCAGGCTCGTCGCGGTGCCGACCGTCCCCGTCTTGCTGCCCGGGTTGGTGACCGTCACCGTGTTGCCGGTGCCGCCGCCCGTGCCGCCGCCACCGGTGCCCCCGCTGGTGCCGGCGGTGAAGGCCGCGACGCCGTTGGGCGTGCCGAGGCCGGTCGGGCCGTCCCAGCCGGTGGCCGCCGTGCACAGCAGGGCCGGCGAACAGGTGCCGTTGGACCCGCTGGTGACGTCGTTGAGGCTGCTCGGGTGCGAGTACGGGTCGGCCGGCGGGGTGTCGGTGCTGGCCGGGGCACCGGCAAGGGCGTACACCGACGCGATGATCGGGGCCGCCGCGCTCGTGCCGCCGTAGACGGCCCAGCCGCTGCCGCCGTAGGTCTGGTAGACCGCGACACCGGTGGCCGGGTCGGCCACCGCCGAGACGTCGGAGTCGGCGCGCTTCGCGCACGTCGAGGTGGAGACGATGCTCTGATACGACGGCTTGGCCTCGTCGCTCGAGCAGCCGGAACCGGTGCCCTCGGTGCTGCTGGTGTCCCAGACCGACTCGGTCCAGCCGCGGGTGTTGCCCGCCGTCTTCAGCGAGGTGCCGCCGACCGCGACGGCGCGCGGTGAGGTGGCCGGGTAGATGACGCCCGCGCCGTAGGCGCTGTCACCGGTGGCGGCGGTGTAGACCACGCCCGTGGACTGGAAGTAGGCGTTGTCGGAGCTGGCCTCGGTGCCGCTCTCGGGACCGCCCCAGCTCATCGACACGAACTTGGCCCCCAGGTTGGTGGCCTCCTTGACAGCGATGAAGAGGTTGTTCGAGGGGTCATTGGCCTCGACCAGGGTGATGCCGCAGTTGGGACACACCGCCGACGCCATGTCGAGGTCGAGCGAGATCTCGCCGGCCCAGTTGGTGTTGCCGGCCGGCAACGGGCTCGTGGCGCCCGACTGGTTCAGCTTCTGGAAGCAGCCGTTGGCTGTCGTGCACGCGGACAGTCCGTACTGGGTGCGGTACGCGGCAAGGTCGCTCTCGGCGTTCGGGTCGTCGTAGGCGTCGACGATGTAGACCCGCTGGCCGGTGCCGGCGGTCGACGAGGGCAGGGCGTAGGCCGACTGCAGGCTCGACGGTCCGAATCCGCTCGGCGTGGCCTGGGGGCTGGCGTCGACCGTTGCCTTCGAGCGGAAACCGAGATCGCTGCGACGCAATGCGAAGCAGGCGAAGTGATTCTTCTTGACGGACTGACTGCAGCTGTGCACGGTCGTGACTTTCGCCGTCGACTGGTGCGCCGGGGTTGCCAGCGCTTGCGTCGAGGGGATTGCCAGGGCCGCCACGCCGACGAGGACAGCAAGTCCTCGGAGCGCAGCTTTCACGGGTGCCTCCTGGGCAGAGATTGCGGGGTAGGTCCGCCGGGGTGCGAACCTGTGCGGAAACGTAGAACCGGACGGGCGCTCGCGGGCGGCCGCCGAACTGACAGCTTGTGCTCTGGCAGGAACACCCCCATCGTTGACTACTGTTCGGTGCGTGACCGAGTCCGGCGCTTTGACCCATCTCGACGAGCACGGCGCGGCCCGGATGGTCGACGTCTCGGGCAAGGACGTCACGACCCGCACAGCCACGGCCACCGGGCGATTCCGGACCACGCCCGAGGTGGTCGGCCTGCTGCGCCGCGACGGGCTGCCCAAGGGTGACGCGCTGGCCGTGGCCCGCATCGCCGGCATCGCGGGCGCGAAGCGCACTCCTGACCTTGTCCCGCTGTGCCATCCCGTCGCCCTGCACGGCGTCACCGTCGACCTCGACGTCGACGACGACGGGGTGATCATCACCGCCACCACCCGCACCGCGGATCGCACCGGCGTCGAGATGGAGGCGCTGACGTCGGTGGTCACCGCTGGGCTGGCGCTCTACGACATGGTGAAGGCCGTCGACCGCGGCGCGGTGCTCACCGACGTCCGGTTGCTGGCCAAGGCCGGCGGTCGATCAGGCACCTGGACAGCGCCGTGAAAGCCGCGGTGATCACCTGCTCGAACCGCTCCGCGAGCGGCGAGCGGCGAGACGACTCCGGCGAGCTGCTGGCCACGATGCTGGCCGACGCCGGGCACGAGGTCGTGCTGCGGCAGATCGTGCCCGACGACGTCGAACAGATCCGGGCAGCCGTCCGCGCTGCGCTCGACAACGGCGCGCGTGTTGTGTTGACGACCGGTGGCACCGGCCTGACGCCCACCGACGTGACGCCCGAGGCCGTCGCGCCGCTGCTCGACTCGCTGGTGCCGGGAATCGCCGAGACACTGCGGGCGGTGTCGCGCGAGCTCGTGCCGACCTCGGTGCTGTCGCGTGGCGTGGCCGGCACGATCGGCGCCGCGCTCGTCGTCACGTTGCCCGGGTCGCCGGGCGGCGTACGCGACGGTATGGCCGTGCTGACGCCGCTGCTCGAACACGCCGTCGACCAGCTCGGCGGCGGCGACCACCGACCCGGAGGTGGCGTGTGAGCGTGGTGCGCCTCGTCGCGGTGTCGGCCGAGCCGCTCGACGTCGCCCGGCACGAGGCGGCGATCGACGATGCGCGTTCTGGCGCCCGTGCGGTCTTCTGCGGGGTGGTGCGCGAGCATGATCACGACCGCGACGTCACCGAGCTCGAGTACGAGGGCCATCCGAGCGCCGAGCAGGTGCTCACCGAGATCGCGGCCGAGATCGCCGCGCATCCCGACGTGCTGGCCGTGGCCGTGAGCCACCGCGTCGGCTCGCTGGCCATCGGCGACGTCGCTCTCGTGGCGGCGGTCGCCACCGCCCACCGGCGTGCCGCCTTCGAGCAGTGCGCCAGGCTCGTCGACGAGACGAAGGCCCGGTTGCCGATCTGGAAGCGTCAAGTGTTCACCGACGGCTCCGACGAATGGGTCAACTTCCCGTGACCTCCGAGCGCCCCGGCGAGGCGGCGCGTCGACCGGGCCCCACCGACGACGAGCCGGTACTGCCGAGCGTCACCCGCGACGAACTCGACGAGGGCTGGGGCGACGAGCGCGGCCGCGACGGCGGAGGCGAACGCGACGAGGACTGGTATCGGCGGGAGCGCCCGCCGCACCACGAGTAGTGGGCCGTTCAGCCCTGCGGGCTCGGACGGGGCGTCGAGGTCGAGCCGGACCCCTGCTGGGAGAGCAGGTCGCGGATCTGTTCGAGCAGAACGATGTCCTCGGCCTTGGGCGTCGGGTCGGGCTGGCCCTTCGCGACCCGAGCGGCGCGGGCTGCGGCAAGCCGGTTCAGTGGCGCGACGACCAGGAAGTAGATCGCGGCGGCGACGATGAGGAACGAGATCACCTTGTTGAGGAAATCGCCGTAGAGGAACGTGCTGCCGTGAATGGTGAACTTCAATTGAGCGAACTCCGGCTGACCGCCGATGGCAGCGATGAGCGGCGTGATGATGTCGGCGACGAGCGCCGTCACAACTGCACCGAACGCAGCGCCGATGACGACCGCGATCGCCAGGTCGACGACGTTGCCGCGCATGATGAACTCTTTGAAGCCCTTGAGCACTGTTCTCTCCTTCGGCCCGACGCGGCACAGATCGCTCCCGCTCGCCCAGATACTAGGGCGAGACCAGCACCACCGTGAACGTCCGCGTCTGTTGTTGCCGGGCTGCCCGCAGGGCCGTCGCCCGGTCGGCGGCGATGATGACGACTGCGGCCTGGCCGTCGCTACCGGGAAGCACGCTGAGCACCGCCGCGTCGCCCGCCACCACCTCGGCGTTGCCCGCGACGGCGTCGTCGCCGGCCGAGTCGGACGGCCCGGCCAGGACGTCGACATGGTCGCCGGCCCTGACGTAGTCGGCCGAGCGCCCGTTCGCGACCTCGATCGGTACCGCCCCGAGACCCGGGGACAACCCGGCCGCGATGTCCGCACCGAGCAGCCGCGTAGAGGTGACCGCCTCCTTCGCGCTCAGCGCACCGGCCGACCGGCGGCCCACGACCGCGTGTTCGGCCGGCGTCGGTGGCGGGTGCAGGTTCTGCGGCCAGCGCACGACCTGCACATCACCGGCATGAAGCACCCGACCGGCGGCGATCGGGTGTGTCGTGACCACCACCGGCACCGTGCGCACCGGTGCTCGCGCCGCAGCCCGGTCGCGGGAAGCACCGAGTGCGCTGAGCGCGGCCAGCAGCAGGCAGGTGGCCGCGGCGATCAGGCGCGGCCAGCGGCCCACCCGGAACCACAGCGAACGCAACGAGTCGAACATGGGGCCGACGGTAGCCAGCGCGGCCGGCCGCTGGGCGGGCGTCAGAGCAGGGTGTGGACGACCAGCCGCACTGTGGACGACGGCCGTAAATCTGTCAGGGGCCCGTGCATCACGACGACGACGCGGGGGCCTTGCTCGCCGAGGTACTGCTGCCCGACGACGACCCGTTCGACGGCGAGCTGGATTCCTTCGCAGCCGGCTTCGTGGCCGGCTCCTTCGTCGAGGAGTCCTTGCCCGAGTCCT
>CAZZVT010000206.1:0-5666 GCA_964657545.1 uncultured Jatrophihabitantaceae bacterium | reverse complement strand
TTCGCCCTGGCCGGCGAACCCGAGCTCGGCGCGCCGACCGCCCTGGGCAACTTCGTCGGCTTCGACACCCTGCTCATCGACGCCGTGCCGCTCGCCGCGGTCTAGCCGGCGGCGGTGTCGCCAACAGCGGTGGGGGCCAGCACGATGTCGAACCGGGCGTGGCTCCAGCTCCGGCCGCCCAGGTCGCGCCCGTCCGGCGTCGGCTCGTCTGGGCTCGCTGGGACGAAGTCGATGATCAGCGACTGCCTGATGCCGAACACGCTGTCGTGGCCGAGCTGGTCGCCGGCCACGAAGACATGCGTGGTCACCCGTCGCATGCCCTCGGCCGTGACCATGAAGTGCAGGTGCGGCGCGCGCAGCGGCGATCGGTTCGTCGCGGCGAGCAGGTCGCCGACCGGGCCGTCGTCGGGGATCGGGTAGGGCGTAGGTGTCAGGGCCCAGAATCGATAACCACCGTCGTCGTCGGTGAACAGATGCCCCCGGGCGGCCATCCGGCCGTCCGGGTACTGCGTGTCGTAGAAACCGTCGTCGTCGGCCTCCCACACCTCGATGCGGGCGTCGGCCAGCGCTCGGCCGCCGTTGTCGGTCACCCGGCCCTCGACCCAGCACGGTTCGCCGCCGGCCCCGTTGGCGATGTCGCCGCCCAGCGGCACCTCCGGGGAACCCTCGACGAAGAACGGGCCGACGACCGTCGCCTCTGTCGCACCGTCGCGCGCCGCGTCGTTGATCGTGACGGTCTGCATGGACGCGCCGAGCACGTCCGAGAGCAGGATGAACTCCTGCCGGCGGTCGTCGGTGATGTGCCCGGCCCGGGTCAGGAAGGTGATGGCCTGCTGCCACTCGTCCTCGGTCAGGCGGACCTCCCGGATGAACGCGTGCAGGTGACTCGCCAGAGACGTCATCACGTCGCGCAACCGCTCGTCCGGGGTGTCGGCGAAGCTGTCCAGCACGGTGTCGACGAGCAGTTGCTCGCTGGCCGCCTGATCGCTCGGTTGGTTCTGCTGCGTCACGCGCGGTGCTCCATCTGGTCAGTCTTGCGGTTGCGGGGATTCGCCGGACCACGCGCGGTGCAGCAGCGTGGTCAGCGACTCGGGGGTGACCGGTCGGGGGTTGCCGGCCGGCACGGCGGGCAGGACGGCCGCGACCGCGGTGGCGAGGTCGGCCTCGTGCAGACCGAGGTCGCGCAAGGCCCGCGGTGCGCCCAGTCGTTGCCGCAGCATCTCGAGCCCTGCGCAGGCGTCGGGCGAACCGAGCGCGGCGGCGATCCGCTGCGCGGCCTGCGTGGCGTACGGGGCGTTGAACGCAAGGACATGCGGCAGCACCACGGCATGCGTCGCGGCGTGCGGAAGGGCGAACGTACCGCCGAGTACGTGGCAGATCTTGTGGTGCAGGCCGGACCCTGCGGACGAGAACGCGACGGCGGCGAGGTAGCAGCCGTACAGCGTGGTCGCGACGGCCGCCGCTGCGCTCTCGGCGTCGGCGAACAGCATGCCGGGCAGGCCGGTCCGCAGGGCCGTCAGTGCTTCGATCGCCAGCGCCTGGTCGATCGGGTCCACGCGTGGGCCCCACATAGCGTCGACGCAGTGCGCGACCGCGTTCAGCCCGGAGGCCACCGCGAGCTCGCGCGGCAGGCCGGCCAGCAGGTCGGGGTCGTAGATCACCGTCGCCGGCAGCACCGACCGGTCGACGCCCGTGCGCTTGCGGCCGTCCTCGGTCAGCCCCCAGACATCGGTGGCCTCCGAACCGGCGAACGTGGTGGGCACCGCCACGATGGGAAGCCCGGTGCTCAGGGCGACAGCCTTGGCGAGCCCGGTCGCCGATCCCCCGCCGATCGCGATCAGCAGGTCCGCACCGCTGGTCGCGACGGACGCTCGCGCCCGTAGCGCCACCTCGACCGGCACGTGCTCGACGGCGTCGGCGAACCTGGGCGCCCCGGCGAGCCCGGCCTCGGCGATCAGTGCTGCGTAGCGGTCGCGGGCCACGATGAAGGGCACCGCGGCGCCGCGCAGCGCCACCTCGGCGGCGAGGTGCGTCGCAGCTGAACCGGCCCCGAACACGACCTTCTGCGGGTTGGTCGTGTGCTCGAACCGCAGCTCCGCCAGCCCGTCGCTCAGAGCCATGTCACCGTGACGACGGGCTGAGCCGGGCCTGTTTCGACAGGTAGATGGCCTCGATCTCGGCTCCGCGGGTCAGCACGTCGCGGCCCGGCATCTCGAGGGTTATCCGACCCTGGTGCAGGACCAGCGCGCGGTCGACGAACTCGGCCACGTGGTGGAGGTACTGCTCGACCAGCAGCACCGCGGTCCCGGATTCCCGCAAGGTGCCCAGCTGGCGGTAGATGCGCTCGCAGATGATCGGCGCGAGCCCGAACGACACCTCGTCGAGCAGCAGGACACCCGGACGCCGACACATGGCCCGGGCCACGGCGAGCATCTGCTGCTCTCCCCCGCTCAGTGTCCCGGCCTTCTGCCCGAGCTTGCTCGACAGTTCCGGGAAGATCGCCTCGACGTCGCCCGGTGAGACCTGCGCGGCCTGCAGGTTCTGCCGCACGGTGAGCCCGGGGAACACCGACCGGCCCTCGAGCACCTGCCCGATGCCGCCTCTGGCCCGACGATACGCAGGACCGCTCAGCACCTCACCGTCGAGCTCGACGGTCCCCTCGGCGTGGATGAGCATCCCGGAGATCGCGCGCAGGGTCGTCGTCTTGCCGGCGCCGTTTCGGCCCAGCAGGCCGACGATCTCCCCCGCCCCGACGACGAGGTCGACGCCGTGCACGACGGGAGCCTGACCGTAACCGGCCGTCAAGCCACGGACCACGAGTTCGCTCACGGCGCGACCGCTCCGGCCTCGGTCAGCGCAGGGCGCGGGATGTCGTCGCCGAGGTAGGCCGCGACCACCACGGGGTCGGCCAGGACCTGGGCCGGCGGGCCGGTCGCGATCAGGACGCCGAAGTTGAGGACCACGACGACATCGGCGACCTCGGCCACGAGGTCGACATCGTGCTCGACCAGCAGGACCGCGACGCCGCTTCGAGCAGCCATGTCCCGGATTGCCGCGACGATCAGCTCGCCCTCCACGGTCGACAGGCCGGCGGCGGGCTCGTCCAGGCACACCACTGCCGGTGCCTGCGCCATGACCCTGGCGATGGCGACCAGACGCCGCACACCCTGCGGCAGTTCGGACACCCGAACATCCAGCGTGCCGGCCAGGCCCAGAGCCTGCACGGTGTCGAACACCTGGCTGCTCAGCGCTTGGCGTCTGGGCACGACGAGGTCCGTGACGTAGGGCAGGACGTCCCATGCGTGCCGGTCGGCCGCCGCGAGGAGGTTCTCGCGCACCGACAGGTCCTCGAAGAGCTCGAGACCCTGGAACGTCCGTCCGACGCCCAGCCGGGCGCGCCGGTGCGCGCTCCAGGTGGTGATGTCGGTGCCCTTCAGGGTCACCATCCCGGCGGACGGGCGGTGGAAACCGGTGAGGGCGTCGATCAGGGACGTCTTGCCGGCCCCGTTCGGGCCGATGACCGCGGTCACCGTGCCGGCCCGCAGCGACACGTCGACCGATGTCAGCGCCGGTACGGCGCCGTAGCGGACCTCGAGCCCGCGCGCCTCGAGCACGACGGTCGTCCGGTCGACGGAGCCCGCAGGGGCGACGCGGCGGTCCGTGCTCACGGCCCGCTCGGCGACGGCGGCCGGTGTCGTCCGGGTACCGCCGACCACCGGCAGGCCGGTACGGGTCCACACCCTGCGTGCGAGGGCCGACAGCGTGCGGCTCTGCGTCACGATGGCACCGTCGGGGTAACGGACCACCGCGTCGATCACGAACAGGCCGGCCAGGATCGTGATCCAGACGTCCAGGTCGCTGACGTGAACCACCTGGTCGATGGCGTAGGACAGCAGTGCGCCGGTGGAGATGAGACCCGCGACGACGGCACCGGACTGGAAGCCGATGCCGGCGACCACCACGAGAGCGACGAGGTAGATCGAGTTGAAGACCGAGTAGTCGGAGAACCCGACCACGCCGTACCGGAAGGTATTGAGCGCGCCGGCGAGCCCGGCCAGCCCTGCGGAGATGGCGAATGCGCCCAGCTTCGCGCCCCGTACCGAGATGCCGAGGGCCGCGGCGCCGCGCTCGTTGGCCCGCACCGCGGTGAAACGCCGCCCGGACCGACCACGGCGGATGTTGAGCGTGACCACGGCCCCGAGCAGGGCGATCAGGATGCAGACGATCGCATATCGCTCGGGGTACTGGCTCGGGCTGATCGTGAACCCGAAGACGCTGGCCGTCGGTACGAACAACCCGGCCGTTCCCCCGGTCAGCCGCGGGGCGTTCAACACGGCCTGCTCGATCAGCAGCGACAACCCCAGGGTGGCGATCGCCAGGTTGACACCGCGGACCCGCAACGCCGGAACCCCGATCGCGAGCCCGACGACCACCGCCGCGAGGACCCCGGCGACGATCGAGGCAAGGAACGGCCACCCGGCCTTCGACGCGGCCTGGGCGGAGACCAGCGAACCGACGCCGGCCAGGGCGAACGGGGCCAGGCTGATCTGCCCGGCGTACCCGGTGATGACGACCACGGACAGCGCGAGCAGTACCGACACGGCCGTGGTGGTGACCGCGATCGCCGCGCCCTGCCCGAACAGGATCGGCACGAGAAAGGCAAGCACCGCGACCGGCACCAGCGCGGCCCACCTGATCGCCCCGGTCGTGATCGCGGGCAACCGGGTGGCCTCGAGGGACCCACGTCCGGGCAGCGCGGAGCCGCCGAGGACCAGCGCAACCACGATGACCAGGAAGGGCACCGAGTTCACGAAGCCCGACCACACGTTGTGCTGGACGAGCAACGATTCGGCGACGCCGATGGCCAGGCCGACGCCCACGGTGCCCCAGATGGAGGTGAAGCCGCTGATCAGGCCCGCCCCCATGGCGGGTAGCAGCAGTTCCGTGGCGTTGGACGCGGCGAGACCGGTCGTGGGTAGGACGAGGATGCCCGCGAGGGCGGCCAGTGCCCCACCCAGGGTCCAGCCGACGATGCCGACCACGTGCGGGGAGATGCCGACCGTCGAGGCGACGTCGGGTCGTTCCCGGAGCGCCTGCGCGACGCAACCGAACCTCGTCCTGCTGAACAGGCCGACCAGCAGCGCGGCCACCACCACGATGACCACCAGGACGACCACGGTGTCGGTCGTGATGTCGGCGCCGAACACCGTGTGCGTCGACGCGCCGAACAGCGAGGGGACCGACACGATCGCCCCGCCGTAGTGCCACGCCGCCAGGCTCTGCAGGAACAGCAGCAGCCCGAGCGTGCAGATGGCCCGCGCGAGGTCGCTGGCCCGGCTCAACCTACGGACGGCCACCAGGTAGAAGATCGCGCTGAGCATCGCCCCGAACAGCACCCCGCCGACGACCGAGACGACTGCCGGCGCGCCCCACGAGGACTGCAGCTGCCAGTAGGCGTAGGCGCTCGCCATGCCGATCCCGCCCTGGGCGAAGCTGAGCACGCCGGAGGACTTGAAGACGGCGACGATGCCGAGACCGGTCAGCGCGTACGCACCACCGCCGGAGAGGCCGGCGATGATGAACTGCCACGTGGCACCCATGGGTAATCCCGAATCAGCCGGAGATGGGCAGGGCCGTCGTGCCGACCGAGAGCTTGCCGGCCGAGA
>CAZZVT010000205.1:0-5666 GCA_964657545.1 uncultured Jatrophihabitantaceae bacterium | reverse complement strand
CCGAGCAGGTGGAACAGCAGCTGGCCCTTGTCGTCGGACGCGCCGCGGGCCCGCAGCACGTCGCCGTCGAGCGTCGGGTCGAAGGGGTCGGTGTGCCACAGCTCCAGCGGGTCGACGGGCTGGACGTCGTGGTGGCCGTAGACGAGCACGGTCGGTGCGTCGGCGTCGTCGCTGCGCCACTCGGCGTAGACCGCCGGCAACCAGGGGCCGTCGTCGAGAACCTCGGCGGTCGGGAACCCGGTGCGCCGGGCGGCGTCGGCGAACCACTCGGCGCTGCGGCGGACATCGTCATGGCGATCAGGCTGCGCGCTGATGCTCGGGATGCGCAGCCAGCTGTCGAGGTCGTCGAGCAGATCCTGCTTGTGCTCGGCGATGTAGTCGCGCTCGGTTGTCGTCACGGCAGCGACGATAGCCTCCGGGGCATGGCGTCGGACGAACCTGTGGTGGTCGTCGGCGCGGGGCTGATGGGCGCCGCGGCGGCCCGCTCCATCGCGCGGGGCGGACGTCGCGTCGTGGTGCTCGAGCAGTTCGCGGCCGGGCACCGCAACGGGTCTTCCCACGGCTCGGCACGCATCGTGCGGCGCGCGTACGGGGACGCGATGTACACCGCGCTGACGGGTCAGGCGTTCGAGCTGTGGTCCGAGGTGCCGTCGCCCGCGCCGCTGCTTCGGATGCTCGGCGCGCTGGACTTCGGCCCCGGCCGGGACGTGGCCACCGTGGCGGCGCACCTGCGCGCGACACGCGTCGAGCACGAGGTGATGCCGGCGGACGAGGCAGCCCGCCGCTGGCCGGGCATGTCGTTCGAGGGCGACGTGCTGTTCCATGCGCAGGCCGGGACGCTCGACGCCGACGCTGCGGTGGCGGCGCTGCTCGCGGACGCGGTGGCCCGCGGCGCCGAGGTGAGGTACGGGTCAACTGCGCTTGCTCTGCTCAGTCCGGGTGAGCGCGGTGGGCGTGGCGCGGGCGATCGGGTGCGTGTCCGGCTGGCCGACGGGTCGGACCTGCTCGCGTCGACCGTGGTCGTTGCCGCCGGTGCCTGGGTGCGGTCGCTGCTCGACGGTCTCGTGACGCTGCCGCCACTGGCCGTGACCCAGCAGGAGGTGTTCCACTTCCCACGGTTCGATGTGTCGGCTCCGCCGTGGCCGAGCGTCATCCACGAGGGTGACCGCGCGGTCTATCACCTGGCCGGCGGGCGCGACGGCGGCCCGCTCGACGACCGCAAGCTCGGTGAGCACGACGGTGGCCCGGTCGTGCGTGCAGGCTCGCCGGTCGACCCCGCGCCCGACGCCCGTAGGCGGGCCGTCGACTACGTCCGTCGCTGGCTGCCCGGCCTTGATCCGACGCCGCGCGGCGAATCGACCTGCCTCTACACGACGACTCCGACCGAGGACTTCGTGCTCGACCGGGTCGGCCCGGTGGTCGTCTGCTCGCCCTGCTCGGGCCATGGCGCGAAGTTCGCACCGCTGATCGGCGATCTCGTGGCTGATCTCGTCGCCGGCCGCGACGGCGCAGTGCCCGACCGCTTCCGGCTCGCCGCGCACGCCCGAGGACTGAGTGGCACCGTCTCGCTCTGAGGGGCCTGGTGGTCGTTTCAGCATGATCATCGCCGTCGCGCGCCGTCGCCGGGGTCGCCGGCCAGCAGCGTGCGCAAGCCTGCGGCGTCGAGCAGCCCGGTGGGCTCGACCGTCTCGCTGCTGCGGACGTAGTGGAACGCCGCTCGCACCGACAGCAGGTCGTCGTCGCTGATCCCCTTGAGCCGGGCCCACGCGAGGCGGTAGGCCGCGAGTTGTACGGCGGCGGCCTGCGCCGCCACACCGGTGGGTCGGGCGCCGGTCTTCCAGTCGACGACAAGCCAGCCGCCGGCCGCGTCGCCGAACACGGCGTCCATCCGGCCGCGGATGACGCGCCCGGCGACCGCCATCTCGAACGGCACCTCGACCTCGACGGGGGTGCGTGCGGCGAACTCGCTGCGCTCGAACGCCCCGCGCAACGCCTCGAAGTCCGCGTCGTCGGCCTGCTCGTCGGCGGCACCCGGTAGCTCGTCGATGTCGAGGAGGGTCTGGCTGTTCCAGCGCTGTTCGAGCCAGGTGTGGAAAGCCGTCCCCCGGCGGGCCCACGGCGCGGGCGGGCGGGGCAGCGGGCGACGCAGTGCACGCGCCAGCCCGGACGGGTCGCGCTGCAACTCCACGAGCTGGGACACCGAGAGCTGGTCGGGCAACTCGACGGCAAGGGCGTCGGCACCCGCGAGCCGGGCGCGTTCGGCGAGCAGCATCTCGACGTCGTGCTGCCAGATCTCGGCGCGGCCGATCGGTTCACCGAGCAGCAGTTGCTCGGGCCGATCGTCGGCGCGCTCGGATCGTGCGGCCGCCACCAGTGCGGCACCTCGCTCGACGTCGGCACGTCGACTGGGTCGGGTGGGATCGGCCGGGGCCAGCGGGTCGATGGGCCAGCTGGCGACCGCGGCCTGATCGGCGACCGGGTTCACCGCGTCGACGGCCGGTTCGAACCAGTCGTCAGGCTCGGCGAACGAGCGCAGCGCAAGCAGGAACTCCGACGGCTGGCGGGCGCCCTTGGCCAGGTCGTCGAAGACGTAACCGCTGGCCAGCAGGACGTGCCGGGCCCGGGTGAGGGCGACATAGGCCAGGCGCCGTTCCTCGTCGGCGTGCCGGTCCTTGAGTTCCGCGTCGTGCTCGGCCAGAAGGCGCTGCAGGTCGCTGCGATCGGTGACGCCGGTGAGGTCGAAACCGGGCAGGTCGGCGGCGTCGCCGCGTAACGGGGCCGGGAGCTCCTGGCGGGCGGTGGTCCAGTTCGTGCTCCTCGGCGTCGCGGGGAAGATCTTGTCGTCGAGCCCGGGCACCGCCACGACGTCCCACTCGAGGCCCTTCGCCCCGTGCACGGTGAGGATCTGCACCCGTTCGGCGGCGACCTCGACCTCGCCGGCCTCGAGCCCGTTCTCCTCAGCTTCGGCGGCGTCGAGGAAGGCGAGGAAGGCCGACAGCGTAGCCGTCGAGGCGTCGCCGGCGTCGCTGACGAACCGGACGGCCTCGTCGAGGAAACGGTCGAGGTGCACCCGGCCGACCACAGCGCGGTCGGGTCGGGCGAGCACCTCGATGTCGACCCCGGACACCCGCTCGATCTCGGCGATCAACTCGGGCAGCGAGGAGCTGATCCGACGTCGCAACCGGCGCAGCTCGACGGAGAACGCCGACAGACGCCGGTATCCCTCGGTGGAGTAGTGCTGCTCGGGCCCGAGGTCGTCGAGTGCCTCGATGAGGCTGAGCGGCTCGTCGTCGCTGCCGGCCGGGGCGGGCGTATGGGCACCCTCGGCGGCCACCACCACCGGGGTGGGCAGGTCGCCGCGCGATAGCGAGCGCGCCCGGCGGTGCAGCGCAGCGAGGTCGTAGGGCCCGATCCGCCACCGCGCACCGGTGAGCAACCGCGCCAGCGAGCTGCCCGCCGTGAAGCCGGCCACCACGCGCAAGGTGGCGACGACGTCCGCGACTTCGGGAGTGGTGAGCAGGCCGCCGAGCCCGACGACCTCGACGGGCAACCCGGCTGCGCGTAGCGCGTCGGCCACGACCGGAATCTGACTACGGCGACGGACCAGCACGGCCGCGGTCCGGCCGACGTCGGGCAGGTCGTCCCATGCCTCGCCCAGCCGGGAAGCCAGCCAGGCCGCCTCGGCAATGTGCGTCTCGGCGAACGTCAGCTGCAGCCGGCCGTCGGCCGCCGCCGGACCGGGCCGCAACTGCGTGACCGCGGCGGCGCGCGTGTGGGGTGCGGACCGCAGCGGCGCGGCCACCGCGTTGGCGGCGGCGAGGACGATGCGGTCGTTGCGGAAGCTGGTGGCGAGCGGGTGCACGGTGGCCGGACTGCCGTCGGCGCGCGGGAACACGCCGGCGAAAGCTCCGATGTTCCCGGCGCTGGCACCGCGCCAGCCGTAGATCGACTGGAACGGATCGCCGACCGCGGTGACCGGGTGCCCATCACCGAACAGCCCGTGCAGCATCTCGATCTGCGCGTGCCCGGTGTCCTGGTATTCGTCGAGCAGCACGGCGCGGAACCGGGCGCGCTCGACGTCGCGAACCTCGGGCAGGTCGGCGAGCCGGGCCGCGATCCCCATCTGATCACCGAAGTCGACCGCGGCGCGCTGCGCCTTGGCCACGGCGAAGGCACGCACGAGTGGCAGCACCTCGCGGCGGTGCGCGAGCGACCTGCCGAGCTTGGCGACGGCGTCGGAGGTGTTGCGCTTGCCGGGCAGGTCGTCGACGAAGGCCTCGAGTTCGGCGCAGTAGCGCTCGACGCGGTCGGCATCGAGGAGATGGTCGGCGAACTGCCCGGACATCTGCAGCAGGTACTTCACGAGCGAGGACGGCGCCCCGATGTCCTCGGGCAACTCCGCACCGTGCTCGCGCATGACCTGGTCGGCGAGCTGCCACGACGCGGCCTGCGTCATGAGGCGGGCGTCGGGTTCGGTGCCGAGGCGCAGTGCGTGCTCGCTGACGAGCCGACCGGCGTAGGCGGCATACGTGGACACCGTCGGTTCGGCGGCCCTCAGCATCGTCAGTAACTCGACGTCGTCGGGTTGATCGCGTTCGACGACTCCGCGCCACTGCGCGAGTCGACGACGGATGCGGCGTCCGAGTTCGGCGGCGGCCTTGCGGGTGAAGGTCAGGCCGAGGATCGCGTCCGGGGGCACTATGCGGTTGGCGACCAACCACACGACCCGGGCGGCCATTGTCTCGGTCTTGCCCGATCCGGCACCGGCGATGACGACGGACGTCGCGAGGTCGGACTCGATGACCGCCGCCTGCTCCGCGGTCGGTGGGTGCAGGCCGAGCCGAGAGCTGAGCTCGGCCGCACCGATCATCGTGCGGACCGCGTCCCGGGTCATTGCGTCACCTGGCGGCCGTCGGGCTGCAGCGGGCAGCACTTCTTCAGGTTGCAGATCCGGCAGTCGGGACCGGTGGCGGCCGAGAAGTCGCTGCCGTGCAGCAGGTCGGCGACCTCGGCGACCCTGGCCTCGATCCATCCGGGATCCTCGGACTCCCCCAGTGCGCCCTGCCACTGCGCGGGATCTCGGCCCGGGCTGGCGAGCTGGACGAGCAGCGCGCCACCCGATCGGGCAGGGCCGAAACCGCCGCACTCGACAGCGAGTTGGTAGGCGGCGAGCTGTGGATGCAGTGGCAGGTCCTCGGCCCTCGGCTTGCTCTTGCCGGTCTTGTAGTCGACGACGACGAGCCTGCCCTGGATGTCACGCTCGATGCGGTCGACGCGGCCACGCAGCTGGGCGACACCGAGGTCGACGGAGAAGGCCTCCTCGACCGCGACCAGGCTCAGGTCCTTGCGGCTGCCCGCCAGCCAGGCGACGAGGTGGGACAGGATCCTGGTTGCCCGCTTGCGTTCGTTGGCCGCGAACCAACGTGCCCCGAAATCGAGACTGGCCCACTGCTCGTCGAGGCGCCGCTCGAACTCGGCGAGGTCGGCACCCGGCGGTGCCTCGGCGGCCACTGCGTGCACGAGGATGCCGAGGGACGCGGAGAGCTGGTCACCGTCCTTCGCGCCCAGATCGGTGAGCAGTGCGCGCAGCTCGCAGCGTAAGAAGGCGTCGATGCGTGAGGGACTGACCACCACCTGCTGGTCGTCGGGCACCACCGGCACCTCGA
>CAZZVT010000204.1:0-5704 GCA_964657545.1 uncultured Jatrophihabitantaceae bacterium | reverse complement strand
GCCCAGGATAGGAGGCACGATGGGCGGGTGTACGAGATCGCCGAACAGGTCCGGGACTGGCTCGCCGCCGGCCGCGACGTCAGCGTGGCGCAGGTCGTCGCGACCCGGGGCCTGAGCTCCCGCGACCCGGCAGCGGCCGCGGCCTGGGCCGGCGGCGACACCGTCGGCCAGGTGCTCGACGGCATCGGGACGCAGGCCCTTGTCGGCCGCGAGCCGGGATTGCACGACATCGTGATCTCCGACGACGACGCGCACCGGGCCGGCCTGTCGTGCGGCGGTTCGGCCAGCGTGCTCGTGCAGCGGGCATCCGCGCTCGGGGCCGAGGTGTGGGACCGGCTGGCGACCCGCGTGCCGGTCCTGCTGGTGACCTCGGTGTCGACCGGTGCGGTCGCCTCGTTCACGCCGCAGACCGCGCGCTCAGCACCCGGTGAGGCGCCCTGGATCTTCGGTCGGGGGGTCAGCGCGTCCGAGCTGGTGGCAGACGATGCAGTGGTGTCGCTGTGGCCGGTGCCGACGCTGATCGTCGTCGGCGACGGCCTCATCGGCGCGGCGCTCGCCGACACCGCCACTCTGCTCGGCTGGTCCTCGCAGGTCACCACGGACGTCGAGCTCGCCATGCGGGCCGCGGGCCGGCTGTACCGCAGCGACGCCTTCGTCGTGCTCTCGCACTCGCGCGACGTCGACGGTCCGACGCTGTCCGCCGCTTTGGCCGGGGACGTCGGCTACGTCGGCGCGCTCGGTTCGCGACGCACGCAGGCCGCGCGCCGCGAGTGGCTCACCGAGCACGGCGTGGGTGCCGACGACCAGGCCCGCATCCACGGCCCGGCGGGGCTCGACCTCGACGCGCACACCCCTGGCGAGATCGCGATCTCGATCGTGGCCGAGATCCTCGGCAGCCGCACGCAGTCCGGTGGCGGTTCGCTGCGCGACCGACCGGGCCCCGTCCACCCCGGGCCCGTACAGCACGGGGTCAGCGGCTGACGAGCAGCTGACGGAACGCGGCCAGCCGCTCGGGCGTCGAGTGCCCGCCGGCCACCCAGGCGTCGAGCCGGCAGCCGGATTCTGCCGACACGTGCTCGCAGCCGGACAGGCACTGGTTCGCGCCGTCCTCGAGATCGGGGAAGGCCCACAGCAGGTCGTCGGCCGTGACGTGGGCCAGCCCGAACGACCGCACGCCCGGGGTGTCGATCACC
The DNA here is from genome assembly GCA_964657545.1 of uncultured Jatrophihabitantaceae bacterium. Taxonomy (GTDB): domain Bacteria; phylum Actinomycetota; class Actinomycetes; order Mycobacteriales; family Jatrophihabitantaceae; genus Jatrophihabitans. Next base: position 4,511 of record CAZZVT010000204.1, on the reverse strand, counting down.
CAGCTCTCGGCGCTGCGATCGGGCAGACGCAGTGCCACCGCCGACGACGACGTGTGCCGGCCCTTGCCGATCGCGCTGACGATGCCGGTGGCGCGGTCGGCGGTGGGAACGAGCGCGTTGATCAAGGTCGACTTGCCGACGCCCGAGTGTCCGACGAGCACCGACACGTGCCCGGTCAGCAGCTCCCGCAGCGCGTCGAGCGACCCGCCGCGCTGCGTCGTGACGGCCGGCAGATCGAGTGCCGCGTACCGCTCGGTGACCGGCTGCGCCGAGGCGAGGTCGGACTTGGTCAGGCAGAGCACCGGCTCGATTCCGGCCGCGAGTGCGGCGACGACGCAACGGTCGATCAGCCCGAACGACGGCTCGGGGTCGGCGAGCGCGGAGACGATCACCAGCTGGTCGGCGTTGGCCACGATCACCCGCTCGTGCTCGTCGTTGTCGTCGGCGGTACGGCGCAGGACGGTGTCGCGCTCGTCGAGACGGACGATGCGCACGAGCGCGTCGGGGGAGTCGTCGATCTTGCCCACGACGCCGACACGGTCGCCGACCACGATGCTCTTGCGGCCGAGCTCGCGGGCCCGCATGGCAGTGACCTCGGTGCCGGCGGCCAGCAGCAGGTACCGCCCGCGGTCGACGGCCACGACGAAGCCGTCGACGGCGTTCTCGTGGGCCGGGCGCTGTTTCGAGCGTGGCCGGGTGCCGCGCGGATTGGCGCGTGAGCGGACGTCGTCCTCGTCGAGCTCGCGGGGGCGCTGCGCCACCGGCTCTAAGCTCCCACGGGCGTCGCGTCCACGAGCGAGGACCACATGCCCGGGAAGTCGGGCAGGGTTTTCGACGTGCACCCGATGTCGTCGACCTCGACGCCGTCGACGGCGAGCCCGAGAACGGCACCGGCGGTGGCCATGCGGTGATCGGCGTAGGCGTGCCAGGTGCCGCCGTGCAGCGGGCGCGGGCGGATGGTCAGGCCGTCGTGGTGCTCGACGACGTCGCCGCCCAGACCGGTCAGCTCGGCGTTGAGCGCGGCCAGCCGGTCGGTCTCGTGGCCGCGCATGTGGGCGAGGCCGGTCAAGACCGACTCGCCGTCGGCCAGGGCCGCGAGCGCGACCAGCGTCGGGGACAGTTCGCTGACGTCGCGCAGATCAGCGACCAGCGGCTCGATGCGTCCAGTGCCGATGACGACCAGGGTGTCGCCGTCGAGGGTGACGTCGGCACCCATGGTCGTGAGCAGCTCGCGCAACGCGACGCCGGGCTGGGTCGTGTGCTCGGGCCACCGCGGGATCCGCACCGTGCCACCGGTGACCATCGCCGCGGCCAGGAACGGTGCGGCGTTGGACAGGTCGGGTTCGACGACCTGATCGAGGGCAGCGACCGGCCCGGGTGCCACTCGCCATACCCCAGGGTACGGCGCGCCTGCATCGACACCGGCCATGCGCAGGACGTCCAGCGTCATGTCCAGATGCGGCTGCGACGGCACCGGCGAATCGCCGACGTGGCTGATCTCGAGACCCTTGTCGAAGCGAGCGCCCGACAGCAGCAGACCCGAGACGAACTGCGACGACGCGGCGGCGTCGATGCGCACGCTGCCACCGTCCAGCGACCCGCGTCCGCGCACCGTGAACGGCAAATGACCCCGGCCGTCGTCGGCGATCTCGGCTCCGGCCTGACGCAGCCCGTCGAGCAGCGTCGTCATCGGGCGTTCCCGGGCGTAGCTGTCGCCGTCGAAATGGACATCGCCGGTGGCCAGCGCGGCCAGCGGCGGCACGAAACGCATCACCGTGCCGGCCAGGCCGGTGTCGATGGTTGCTGCGTGCAGTGGCCCCGGCGTGATAACCCAGTCGGGCCCGTCGTCGGCGACGGCGACCCCGAGCGCCCGCAGCGCTGCGGCCATGAGCTCGGTGTCGCGGGCCCGCAACGGGGCGATCAGTCGCGAGGGGCCGTCGGCGAGCGCCGCCACGACGAGCAGCCGGTTGGTCAGGGACTTCGACCCGGGTAGCGCGACGACCGAGTCCACCGGGTGGTGGACGCACGGCGCGGGCCATGGCTGCACGGTGGTCACGTCGGTCAGCGTAATCGGGTCAGATCTCCAGGGCCTGCTGCTCGGGCTGTGCAGCCACCGCAGGCGTCGACGCCGGCGCGATCAGCTCGGGTCCGTTGTTCCTGACGTTGCCGACCGCAACGCCGACCTCGTAGGGCTCGAGAGCGGCGGCCGGCACCTCGTCGAGCAACTGCTGCGCCGTCGCGACGTCGTTGCCCGAGCAGTCCAACCACCGCGCGCGCAGCCGGCTCGGTACGACCACCGGGGTGCGGTCGTGGATCTCGCCGAGCAGGTCCGTCGCCTGCTGGGTGATGATCGTGTACGTGCAGAGCCACCGCTGCGGGTCGTCGTCGGCGCGTGCGCGGTCGCGCCACAGCTCGTAGAGCCCGGCGAACGCCAGCAGCCGGCCGTCCGGGTCGTGCAGGAAGTAGGGCGTCTTACCGCCGCCGTCGAGCTTCTTCCACTCGTAGTAGCCCAGCGCGGGGACCAGACACCGCCGTGCGGCCGCGGCCTTCGCGAACGCGGGCTTGGAGGTCACCGTCTCGATCCGGGCGTTGATCATCCGAGCGCCGCCCTTGGCATCCTTCGACCAGCTCGGCACGAGGCCCCAGCGAGCGGTGCGTAGCCGCCGCTCGGCCACGATCCGCCCGGGATCCGTCGGCGCCACGTTCCACGACGGCGGGGGCGGGTCGTCGGACGCCGCCGTGGCGTCGACATCGACATCGAACTCGAGCGTCAGATCCCCGTCCGACGCGACACTGACGTAGCGGCCACACATACGCCTGAGTATCCCGCCGTCAGTAACCGGTGCGACCGTCGACGGCCTCGCGCAGCAGGTCGAGGTGGCCGAGGTGGCGGGCGTACTCCTCCACGAGGTGCACGAGGATCCAGCGCAGGTTGACCGGCTTGCCCCGGCGCAGGCCTCGAACGGGAACACCGAGGTCGGTCCACTGCGCCGCTGCGGCCCGGGTCAACGCCAGTTCGGCCCGGTAGGCCTCGACGTCCGCGGCCGCGGTCGACGCACTGACATCGTCGAAATCACCGTCGGGCCTGGCCGGGGTGCAGTAGTAGTCCGGGACGTCCTGCTCGTCGAGCAGCACGACGCGCAGCCAGTAGGCCTCGACCTCGGTCAGGTGCCGGACGATGCCGGTCGGGCTCAGCGTCGACGGCGGCGCGGCGCGGCAGGCGAGCTGCTCGGCGTCGAGGCCGGCGATCTTGAGCAGGACCGTCCGGCGGTACAGCTCGAGCCAGTGCTCGAGCACCGCGCGCTCGTCGCCGAGCATCGGGCCGTCGGACCGGGTGTCCTCGTGCTCGGCAACGACGATCGGCGAGCTGCGCTCAGGAGTCATGGTGTGACTGTGCCACGGCCGCATCAAGGGCACAGCCGGAACACGGCAGCGATACAGCAGACGCTCAGTAGGGGAGGGGATCGTAGGCGTTGTCAGGCTCCACAGTGGGGTCGACCAGAGGAGTTGAGCACGATGACCACCTTCGCGACACAGCCCGTCCCCTTCCCCGCGCCGCCGCGTTTCGACGCCACCTACATGGCGTGGAACACGGTCGCGAGCTACGACGACGACACCGACGCGCAGCGCGCCGTCGACCGGCTGTCCGACGACGGCTTCCCGGTGGCGTACCTCGACATCGTCGGCTCGGACCTGCGTCTGGTCGAGCGGGTGACCGGCCGGCTCACCAAGCGCCGGGCGGCAGCTGCCGGTGCGGCGAGCGGCGCCTGGTTCGGGCTGCTGATGGGCATGCTGCTCGGTATCTTCACCAGCGGTTCATGGCTGGGTCTGCTCCTGGCCGGCGCGGCGATCGGTGCGGCCTGGGGCGCAGTGTTCGGCTACCTCGGCCACGCCGCGACCCGCGGCACCCGCGACTTCGCGTCGGCCCGCACCCTGGTGGCCACCCGCTACGACGTCGTGGCCCGCAACGGTTACGCCGACGCCGCCCGCAGCGGCCTGGAGACGGCCGGGCTGCGCACCGCCGGGTAAGACCGGTGCGGCACTCTGTACGGATGCCGATGCGGATGCCGGTGCCGATCACGATCACGGTGGACACCGTCGCCGGGCCGGCGACCGTCGAGCTCACCCGCCCGCGTCACGCCCGAGCGCTGCTGCTGCTCACGCACGGGGCCGGTGGCGGTGTCCGGAGCGCCGACCTGCTCGCCGTCCGCGACACCGTCGTCGCGGTCGGCGCGGCTGTCGGCCTGGTGACCCAGCCCTACCGTGTCGCCGGCCGCGGTGCCCCGCCCGCGCCGGCCCGGCAGGATCCGGCCTGGCTCGAGATCGTGACCGCCGTCCGCCGCCGTCGCGGCCTGGGCGCTGTGCCGCTGGCGCTCGGCGGCCGGTCGAACGGCGCCCGCGTCGCCTGCCGAACGGCAGCCGCCGCGGGGGCGCACGGCGTGGTGGCGCTGGCATTCCCGCTGCATCCGCCGGGCCGTCCGGAAAAGTCCCGGCTGGCCGAGCTCGAGCTG
>CAZZVT010000203.1:0-5741 GCA_964657545.1 uncultured Jatrophihabitantaceae bacterium | reverse complement strand
GGCTCGTCGTCGATCCCGTACGGGTACGCCACGCTGGTGATCGTCGTGCCGGCCCTCGGCGCCACGCCCAGCAGCGAGCCGCCGACGACGTCCTGCAGGTGCACCGTCCGGCCGTGCGAGGTCTGTGGCGCCACCTGCAGGAACGCGTAGTCGGTCAACGGGTCCTGGGTGGCCGTCCAGCGCGGCGACACCCATGCCTTCTGAACGGTCCACACACCGTAGGGCGTCCGGCCGTCGAAGTAGCCCGGCGCGAACAGCAGGCCCGCTCCGGAGCCCGAGACGCAGTGCGCCGCAGTCAGCACCAACCCACCTCGTGGGGTGAGCACCACGCTGGCCGAGCAGCCGTGCGGCTCGGCCAGACCGGACCGGAAGATCGCCCCGACGCCCGGAACGCCACCGAACGACGAGGCGGTGGGCGTTCCGGGCGGCGCGCCGGGATCGTCGGCGAGGGCGGGCGTCGCGGCGACGCCTGCCAGACCGACCAGGGCCACGCACAGAATCAGCAGTCGACGGATCACGCCGACAGGTTAGCCGCGCGGGGAGTAGATCAGCTTCTTGTTGACGAACTCGTCGATGCCGAGCGCGCCGAGCTCGCGGCCGACGCCCGATCGCTTGGTACCGCCGAACGGCAGGTCGGCCATGCTGCCCTGCATGCTGTTGATCCACACCATGCCGGTGTCCAGACGGTCGGCGACGTCGGCGGTCTGATCGGGGTCGGCACCGAACACCACGCCACCCAGCCCGAACGACGAGTCGTTGGCCAGCGCAACGGCCGCGTCGGCGTCGGCCACCCGGTAGACGACCGCGGCCGGGCCGAACAGCTCCTCGCGGTAGGCCCGCATCTCCGGGGTGACGTCGGTGAGCACCGTGGGCTGCACGTACGCGCCCGGGCGGTCGACTCGCTTGCCGCCCGCACGTACCGTCGCGCCCTTGGTGACCGCGTCGTCGATCTGCTCGACGAGGGTGACCGCCGCCTGCTCGGAGGACAGCGGGCCGAACTGGGTGTCGGGCTCGCTCGGGTCGCCGGGGGTCATGCCGCCCAGCGCCGCACTGAACTTCTCGACAAACTCGTCGTACACCGAGTCGACGACGATCAGCCGCTTCGCGGCGTTGCACGCCTGGCCGGTGTTCTGCATGCGGCCCATGACCGCGGCCTTCACCGTCTTGTCGAGGTCCTCGGCGTCGAGCACGATGAACGGGTCGGACCCACCGAGCTCGAGGATGACCTTCTTCAGGTTGCGGCCGGCCGCCTCGGCGACCGCCGTGCCGGCCCGCTCGCTTCCGGTGACCGACACGCCCGCGATGCGCGGGTCGGCGATCATGTCGGCGATCTGCTCGTTGCTGGCGAAGACGTTGAGATAGGCGTCGGCAGGCACGCCCGCGTCGTGCAGCAGTGTCTCGATGGCCAGCGCCGACTCGGGGCACTGCGGCGCGTGCTTGAGCACGATCGTGTTGCCCGCAAGAAGATTGGGCGCCGCCAGACGGGCCACCTGGTAGTAGGGGAAGTTCCACGGCATGATGCCGAGCAGCGCGCCGATGGGCTCCTTGCGCACCGTCGCCCGGCCGCCCGCGCGGGGGCTCAGGGGGGTCTCGGTCAGCATCCCCGGGCCCTCCTTGGCGTAGTAGCCGAAGATGTCGATGACGATCGACAGCTCGCCCTTGGCCTCGACGGTGCGCTTGCCCATCTCGCGGGTGATGATCGCGGCGAGGGAGTCGCGGCGTTCGGTGAACAGCTCGGCGACCCGGTTCAGCACCGCCACCCGTTCCTCGATGCTGGTGCGCCGCCAGGCGTGGAACCCGGCGTCGGCGCGGGCCAGGACGTCCTGGATCTCGGCGTCGGTGGCCGTCGGGTACTCGGCCTCGGTCTCGTTGGTGGCCGGGTTGATCACCTTGTACATCGTGTTCGTCATGGCTCCACTCAAGCACTGTCGCGCAAACGGCTCTAGGTATAGGCGGTGACGCCGAGGTAACCGGCGAGTCCGAGCCCGGCGACCGCGATGCATCGACGAAGCAGCCGGGCGGGGGTGCGTCGAACGACTATCGGACCGGTATGGCCGCCGATGAACAGGCCGACCGCGAGCGGGACGGCTGCGAACCAGTCGACGGACCCGTAGACGGCGAAGATCACCGCCGCCACCGCGTTCGCCGCGCCGAGGACCACGTTCTTCACCGCGTTGCTGCGCGCGAGCGACTCGGACGTCGCGACCAGCAGCAGCGCCAGCAGCAGGACGCCGGCCGCGGCGCCGAAGTAGCCGCCGTAGATGCCGATGACGAACGTGCCGGCCAGCAGCTTCCTGGATTCCCGCCGGGGCGGCGCGTCGGGGTCGACGGGCGGCCGCGGGTTGATCAGGATCGTCAGCGAGCCGAGGGCGATGAGCCACGGCACGATGCGCTCGAACACGCCGGCCGGCCCGAGCAGCAGCAGCACCCCGCCGACAATGCCGCCGGCGATCCCGGCAGGCGCGAGCCGGCGCACCCGTCCCCACTGGCTGGTCAGCTCCGGACGCGAGCCGGTGATCGATCCGATGCTGTTAAAGACCAGCGCGACGGTGTTCGTGACGTTGGCCGTGATCGGCGCGAGGCCCACCGCGAGCAGCGCGGGATAGCTGAACAGCGAGGCCAGTCCGGCGATGCTGCCCGAGAGCCCGGCTGCGATTCCGGCGAGGAGCAGGAGCGGGACCGACCACCAGCTCATGCCGATTCGGCGGCCAGGCCCGCCCATGACGGGAGCGGCTCGGAGGCCGCGCGGCCCTCGGGGCAAGCACCTCGGAAGTCGCACCACGAGCACGACGGCGACGCCGCAGCCGGGAACGTCACGTCGGCGTCGGCTCCGGCCGTGAGCCGATCGACGGCGGACACGATTCGACGGGCGGTGCCCTCGGCCTGCTCGAGATGTTCCTGCAGCGAGTCGTCGGTGTGCTCGAAGGCGGCGACCGTGCCGGTGGGCAGGTGGTGCAGCTCGACCCGGCGGCAGGCGCGGCGCAGGGTGCGTCGCACCCCGAGGACGTACAGCGCCAGCGCCTGCGAGCCGCGGGCGTCGTCGGCGTCGAGGGGGCGGCGGCCGGTCTTGTAGTCGACGACCACGAGCTCGTCGCCGCGCTCGTCGATGCGGTCGACGCGCCCCGACACCGCCAGCTGCTCGGTGCGCACGGCGACCGTCCGCTCGACCCCGATCGGTTCTGCTCGGCTCGTCGCGCCGTCGGTGAGGTAGCCGCGGACCCACTCGGCGGCGGCCGCACACGCCCGGTTGGACTGCAGGTCGTCGCGGAAGCCGTAGGGCTGCCAGTTGCGTTCGACCAGCGCTGCACCCTCGTCGGGTGTGCGGTGCGCCCGGGGTAGTGACCACCACTGCGCGAGCGCGAGATGGACGACCGCGCCCACCGTGTTCCGTGCCCACGGCGCCCCGCGCGGCGGGGTCGGGCGATCGAGATAGGTGAATCGGTACCGGCGCGGACAGCCGAAGTTCGTCAGCCGCGACGGGGTGCAGGCGAACAGTCGTGCCGGCATCGCGTCGAACGTCAGCTGCTCGGCTGCGTCGCTGCTGGGGTCGCTCACGGGCCAACGGGCCTGCGCGCGGTGGGCAGGTTCATCAACTGCTCGTAGACATCCGGGTCGGTGAGGCAGACGCCGATCGGGGTGGGTTTGTTGGTGCCGTGGTAGTCCGACGAACCGGTGCCCAGCAACCCGAGGTCGCGGGCGAGCCCGGCGGCGTGCGCCCGGTCGGCGTCGTCGTGGTCGGGGTGGTGCACCTCGAGGCCCACCAGACCCGCCTCGGACATGGCCGCGATCGTCTCGTCGCCGACGACGGGCCCGCGGCGCCGCGCGAGCGGGTGGGCGAACACCGGCAGCCCACCGGCTCCGCGCACCAGCGCAATGGCCTCGAAGACGTCGGTGTCGGACTTGCGGACGTAGTAGGGCCGGCGCGAGGACAGCAGGTCGTCGAAGGCGGCCGAGACGTCCGGCACGACACCACTGTCGACCAGTGCACGGCCGATGTGCGGACGGCCGACCGAGCCGTCGGCCGCGAGCTCGCTGACCTGGTCCCAGCTGATCGGGTAGCCGTCGGCGACGAGGTGCTCGACCATCTGCCGGCCGCGGGCCACCCGACCGGCACGCAACCGGGTCCATTCCGCCCGCAGCGCGTCGTCGTCCGGGTCGGCGAGGTAGGCGAGCAGGTGCAGGCTCACCCGGGCGCCGTCGGCATCGTGGTGGACGCACGAGAACTCGACGCCGGGGACGACCGTCAACCCGTCGGGTCGTGCGGCCAGCGCCTCGTCCCACCCGCCGGTGGTGTCGTGATCGGTGATGGCGACGACGTCCAGCCCGGCGGCCGCCGCGGCACGGACGAGCTCGGCCGGGGAGTCGGTCCCGTCCGAGGCGGTGCTGTGGGTGTGCAGATCGATACGCATGCTGGGCCCGACCTTACGGGCGTGATCAGTGGCCGCGGCGGTGGCGCCCGGTGTCCTGGGGTGCGCCGGAATCCAGCTGCGGCAGGGGTGCCGTCACGTATTCGGTCGGGCCGTCGTCCGGGTCGGGGCGACCCGGCTCGCCGTAGACCAGGTAGCGCAGCTCGTCGTAGAACCGGCTCGGATTGCTCAGGCGGATGAGGCGACTCAGGCCCGGGTGATCACCGGGCGCCTCGACCTCGAGGTTCGCGTAGTGCATCACCTTGCCGAGCGGCGTCTCGATGAGACGGATCCCGGAGATCCGATCGACGCGCAGCGACGCCTCACTCGTCGTGGTCTCGACCGTCCCCGAGACGTGGATCATGCGTTTGCCGGTGAGCAGGAAACGCTCGGCGCGCCACTCGCGGACCCGCAGCCACGCACTGACGGCCAGGAAGAGCAGCAGCACGATCCAGGCCGTGCCGTTGCGCGATAGCAGGGCCACCGCGAACAGGATCAGCGCAGCGTAGAACGCCCAGCGGTGCGGCCGCCGTAGCAGCACGATCCAGTGCTGGCGGGCCCGCGCCCGGATCGGTCCCTCCGAGGGCAGCAGCGCGGGCATGCGCGGGGTCAGCTGCGGAGCTGGTTGACGAAGTCACCGAGTCCGTGCGCGATGCTCTTGGTCTGTCCCCACCCCGAGTGGACCATGTCGGCGGACTGGCTCGGATAGGCCACGACGTAGGCGACGATCAGGATGGCGACCAGCGCAATGACAACCTTGGGCACGGCACTCGCCTTCCGTTTGCACGCGCACGACCGGCGCACCTCGACCGTTCCTACCGCACCGCGGACAGCACTCGAGGTTGCCGCGCCCGCGAACCGCTACTTCTTCTCGCGCGGGATCGGCTCGGGACGGCCGGGCTGCTCGCCACCGCGCGCGTCGATGTACTCGCGCGTCGGGACCATGACCTTGCGCCGGAAGATGCACACAATGGTGCCGTCCTGGTTGTAGCCGATCGTCTCGACGTGGACCACGCCCCGGTCGGACTTGGACTTCGACGGCGTCTTGTCGAGCACCGTGGTCTCGCCGTAGATGGTGTCGCCGTGGAAGGTGGGGGCGACGTGCCGCAGCGACTCGACCTCGAGGTTGGCGATCGCCTTGCCGCTGACGTCGGCCACCGACATGCCCAGCAGCAGCGAGTAGACGTAGTTGCCGACGACGACGTTCCTGCCGAAGTCCGTCGTCTTCTCGGCGTAGTTGCTGTCGAGGTGCAGCGGGTGGTGGTTCATCGTGATGAGGCAGAACAGGTGGTCGTCGTACTCGGTGACCGTCTTGCCGGGCCAGTGCTTGTAGAC
>CAZZVT010000202.1:0-5748 GCA_964657545.1 uncultured Jatrophihabitantaceae bacterium | reverse complement strand
ACGCTGAAGTTCGGGTCCAAGGTGCCGGGCAGCGCCATGGAGGTCCGCGACGTCGCCATGGACTTCCTCTACGGCGAGGCGTTCACCGAGTCCTCCCCCGAGGCCTACGAGCGACTCATCCTCGACGTCCTCGTCGGCGACGCGACACTGTTCCCGCGCAGCGAGGAGGTCGAGGCCTCGTGGCGGGTGATCGACCCCCTCGAGAAGTTCTGGGACGGCCAGGAGCCCTACCTCTACCGCGCCGGTGAGTGGGGGCCCAAGGAGTCCGACGAGATGCTGGCGAGCGACGGCCGGCAGTGGAGGCGTCCGTGAGCGACGCCGAGCGAATCATGGGCACAGCGTGCTGCGCCGGTCCGAGCGAAGCGAGGAACGAGCCATGACCACCCTCTGGGACACCACCGGCACCGCCGTCGTCCGGGCACTGGCCGCCGAGCGGCGCACCGGCGGCGCGGTCACCAGCGGCATCGCGCTGACGCTGGTCATCGTCGTCGACCACAAGGACGTCGAGGCTGCCGAGGAGGCCGCCTCACTGGCGGCCAGCCGGCATCCGATGCGCATGCTGATGGTCATCCGGCGCCAGATCGACGCGCCGGTGCCCCGTCTCGACGCCGAGGTCACGATGGGTGGCCGGCTGGGTCCGGGCGAGTCCGTGGTGCTGCGCATGTACGGGCGGCTCGCACTGCACGCCGAGTCGGTGACCCTGCCGCTGCTCGCACCCGACGCGCCCGTCGTCACGTGGTGGTACGGCGAGGCGCCGGAGAAGATCGCCTACGACCCGCTCGGCGTCTTCGCCGAGCGACGCATCACCGACATCCTGCGCTCGGCCGATCCGAGCGCCGCGCTGCAGCGGCGCGCCGACGACTTCGCGCCCGGTGACACCGACCTCGCGTGGACCCGCCTCACGCCGTGGCGGGCCGCTTTGGCCTCGGCCTTCGACGGCGCGCATGCCGCACCCCAGGGGGTGGTGGTGCACGGCGGTGTCAACGAGCCGTCGGCCCGGCTGCTCGCCGGCTGGCTCACCGCCCGCCTGAAACTGAACGTCGAGGTCGACGGTGTCGACGACGAGCCGATCAGCGGGGTCAGCATCCGTTTCGACGACGATCGCACGACCCGCGCGACGGTCGAGGGCGCCAGCCTGGTGCTGCGGCGCGAGGGCCAGCAGGACTCCTTCATGCCGTTCGGCGAACGGCCCCTCGGCGATCTGCTGGCCGAGGAGCTCAAGCGCCTCGACCACGATCACGTCTACGCCGAGGCCTTATCGGCGGTCACCGGTGTCGAGGGCATCGAGGACCGTTCGCCCCACCGCAAGCACATCTGGTTCGACCCGGCCACCGGCGAGGTCGTCGACCGGGGTTCGCGCTCGCACCGGGCACAGGCATGAGCGAACCCGAGGTCGTGTTGCACGGCGACGCCGACCTGCTAGCCGTCCGCACGGCGGAACGCACGGTGTCCGCGCTGGGCCAGGCCCTGGCCGAGCGCGAGCAGGCCCACCTGGTCGTCACCGGCGGATCGATCCTCGAGGCAGTGCTCGCCGAGCTGCCGGCCGCCACCCAGGCCGCGCCCGTCGACTGGCAGCGGGTGCACGTGTGGTGGGGCGACGAGCGCTACGTGCCCGCCGGCGACACCGATCGCAACGACCGCCCTGCCATGGCCAAGGCCTTCGACCACCTGCCGGTCGAGGCCGAGCATCTGCACCCGATGCCCGCCTCCGACGCCGGGTTCGGCGACGATCTCGGCGCCGCCGCGGACTCCTACGCAGCCGCTCTCGCCGCCGTCGCGGGCGACGCCGCCGGCGCCGGAATCGGGGTACCGGCTTTCGACGTCGTACTGCTCGGTCTGGGCCCGGACGGGCATTGCGCGTCGCTGTTCCCCGGCCATCCCGGTACCCGGGTGCTCGACACCTCGGTCATCGGGGTGCGGGAATCGCCGAAGCCGCCGCCGAACCGGCTCTCCCTGACCTTCCCGGCGCTCGACGCCGCCCGCGAGATCTGGTTCGTGGCCGCGGGTGAGGGCAAGGCCGACGCGGTGGCCCGCGCGCTGGGTGGCGCGTCCCGCGAGGACGTGCCCTCGGCCGGGCCGCGGGGAACGCAGCGCACGCTGTGGCTGGTGGACTCAGCGGCGGCCGCCCAGCTGAACATGTGAGATAACAGGACAAACTCTGACGCTCCTCCCACTTGTGTTCTAAGTGGTGCACAGGACACAGTGCTTGGGCAACGCGCAATCCGTCGCGTTGGCGAGCGAATTCGTGTCTTCAGGGAGTCCGTGTGTCGAGAGCGCCACAGCGCCGCGTCTTGATGAGTCTGACCGCAGGTGCCATTGCTGCGGTCACTGCAACAGGGTTGGCCACCGCCGGCCCGGCAACTGCCGCACCTACCGCCACCAGCGGAGCGGCGAACACGTCCGTCATCGTCGTCCTGCGTGACCAGCTCACGTCGCTGCCGGCGAACCGCACCCACGTCGCGGCGCGCCGCACGAAGCTCGACGCGGCTCAGAGCTCGGTCGTCAGCGCCCTGCGCGGCACCAAGGCGACGAACGTGCACCACTACACCGCGGTGAACGCGGTCTCCCTGAAGGTGAGCTCCAGCCAGCTGGCCCAGCTTTCGGACAACCCGGCTGTCGAGGCCGTCGTGCCCGACACCAAGATCAGCGTGCCCACGGCGGCCCAACCCGCCGTGACCAACACGGGTGCGAAGAGCAACGCGGTCGCCGCTGCGCCGGCCGGCACCTGCCCGACCAACCCGGCCAAGCCGCTGCTCGAGCCCGAGGCGTTGAGCGACACCCACACCGCCTCGGACAACCCGGCCGACAAGACGGCCCAGCAGCTGGCCACCGGCAAGGGCGTCAAGGTCGCCTACATCGCCGACGCGATCAACCCCGACCTTCCCGACCTGATCCGGGCCGACGGCAGCCACGTCGTCAGCGACTACAAGGCCTTCTCGGGCGATGGCCCCACCACGGACGAGGGCGGTGCCGAGGCCTTCGGTGACGCGTCGTCCATCGGGGCCCAGGGCCGGGTCTCCTACGACCTGTCGCAGTTCGTCAACTCGGCATACGCCCTGCCGAAGGGCTGCAACATCCGCATCCTGGGCATGGCCCCCGGCGCCAGCATCGTCGCCCTGAAGACGGACTTCTACACCTCGTCCATCATCCAGGCCATCGATTACGCGGTGAGCGACCAGCACGTGGACGTCCTCAACGAGTCCTTCGGCAGCAACCCGACGCCCGACACGTCGTCCAAGGCCGCCATCCAGGCCTTCAACGACATGGCCGTCGACGCCGGCACCACCGTCACCGTCTCCAGCGGCGACGCCGGCACCACCGGCACCATCGGCAGCCCGGCCTCCGACCCGAACGTCATCTCGGTTGCCGCCAGCACGGACAGCCGCGCCTACGAGCAGACCAACTACGCCGGCGCCCGCACCTTCTCCAACGGTAAGTGGGTCGACGACGAGATCAGCTCGCTGTCCTCGGGCGGCTTCACGCAGGCCGGCGGCACCGTCGACCTCGCCGCTCCGGGTGAGGCCGGCTGGGCGCTGTGCGACAAGAACTCGAAATCCGGCGAATGCACCAACTACAACGGCACCGGCAGCGACATCCAGCTCTTCGGCGGCACCAGCCAGTCGGCGCCGCTGACGGCGGGTGCGGCGGCCCTGGTCATCCAGGCCTACCGCTCCACGCACAAGGGCGCCAGCCCGACTCCGGCCCTGGTCAAGCGTTTCCTGACGAGCACCGCCACCGACCTGGGCCTGCCGCCCTACGAGCAGGGTGCCGGTCTGCTGAACTCCCGTGCGGCCGTCGAGGCTGCGCTGAGCTACCAGGCGAAGACGGCGGTGCCCGCGGGCGTCGCCTCCAACGTGCTGACGTCGACCTCCCAGGTCGACCTCTCGGGTGCGCCCGGCACGAGCAAGTCCGTCAGCCTGGGCCTGACCAACGCCGGCACGAAGAAGGTCACGGTGGCCACCGGCACCCGCGACTTCACGACCTTCGCGACGGACACCGTCCAGACGTCGATCGACGCCTCGAACGCCCAGACCTTCCCGTACCCGACCACCGGTGCGCCGTGGGTCTACAAGTCGGTGACGTTCACCGTCCCGTCCGGCACCGACCGACTCGCGGGCAACATGATCTGGCAGGGCGCGGCCAAGCAGGTCGGCACCGCCACCGTCACCCCGGTCGTACGGGTGACGCTGATCGACCCGTCCGGCGCGTACGTCGCGAACAGTCGTCCGCAGGGCGGGGCCGTGTCGGCCAACTACGCCAACCTCGACGTCCGGGCTCCGAAGGCCGGCACCTGGACCGCGGTGCTCTACACGGCCGCCGGGGCGTCGGGTTACACCGGCCCCGTCACCTTCCAGGGCACCGACCAGCGGGCGACCTCCGTCGGCACGGTCACCCCGGCCGTCACGACGCTGAACCCGGGTCAGACCAAGACTGTCGCGGTCAGCGTGAAGCTGCCGGCGTCCGGTGGTGACAACTCGCAGGCCATCACGGTGGCCAGCTCCGGCGGGCACGCCACCGCGGTCGCGGTCGTCGAACGGGCCGTCGTGCCCACGTCGTCGGGCACGGGCACGTTCAGCGGCTCGATCACCGGAGGTAACGCCCGCGCGGGTGCGCCGGCCGGGACGTTCACCTATGCCTTCGACGTGCCGAAGGGCAAGAAGGACGTCAGCGTCGGGATCAAGCTCGCGACCGACAAGCGATACCTGCTCGAAGGCGTGCTGGTGTCCCCCACCGGCGAGCTCGCAGCGGTCGACGGCAACCGGGTCATCGACCCGGCCACGGACACCGTCTCGGCGCAGAGCCAGGCCCTGCAGTTGACCGCGGCCAACCCGGTCCCGGGTCGCTGGCGCGTGGTCATCCTGGTCGTCAACCCGGTTCCGGGTGCGGCGCTGACCGAGAACTTCTCGGGCACCATCGCCTACGACCAGGTCAGCGTCACCACCAGTGGGCTGCCGACCTCGGCCAAGACCCTGCTCGCCAAGGGCAAGGCCGCCACGGCCAAGGTCACCGTCAAGAACACCGGCGTGGCCCCGATCAACGTGCAGGTCGACCCGCGGACGAACAAGGTCGAGGACATTCCCCTGACCGCACCGTTCGGCTCGCAGAACCTGAACCTGCCGGGTCCGGCGGAGGCCGACTTCCTGGTTCCGCCGAGCACGCTGGCGCTGACGGCCACATCCGCGTCGTCCTACCCGGCCCTGGTCGAGCTGACCCCGTACGTGGGCGGCATCGACCTGGTGGGTGACCTGAAGACGGGGCAGAGCGGTGACACCATCTCGACCGTCACCGACACACCGTCCGCCGGTTCGGTGGCGACCGGGCTCTGGGCGGCCGTGGTCGACCAGGTGGGTTACTTCGGGACCGACGGCGCACCGGCCGGCACCACGCACGTCGACCTCAGCGCGCACACGCTGGGCTTCGACGACGCGGTGACGTCATCGACCGGTGACTACTGGGCGGCATCCACCAACCCGGTGGCCGACGTCGGCAGCGCGGTCACGATCAACCCGGGTCAGAGCAAGACGATCACGGTGACGATCACGCCGGACGCCGCCGTCGGCAGCAAGGTCAGCGGGGTGCTGAACATCTACACCCCGCCGAGCTTCGCGCTCTCCTTCGCCACGACCGGCGACCAGCTCGCGACGCTGCCGTACAGCTACACCGTGGGTAAGTAAGCCTCCCGCAGACGACGAAGGGCCCGTCCGGATCATCCGGGCGGGCCCTTAGTCATGTAACGGGCGTCATGTG
>CAZZVT010000201.1:0-5797 GCA_964657545.1 uncultured Jatrophihabitantaceae bacterium | reverse complement strand
CGGGTGTTGACCTCGAGGAAGCTGATCACGCCGTCGTTGCCGACGAGGTACTCGACCGTGCCGGCGCCGTAGTAGTCGGCCTCGCGGCAGATGGCCTTCGCGCTCTCGTGGATCTTGGTGCGCTGCTCGTCGGTGAGGTAAGGCGCGGGAGCCTCTTCGACGAGCTTCTGGTTCCGCCGCTGCAGCGAGCAGTCGCGGGTGCCGACGACGACGACGTTGCCGTGCGTGTCGGCCAGGACCTGTGCCTCGACGTGCCGCGAGCGATCGAGATAGCGCTCGACGAAGCACTCGCCGCGGCCGAAGGCGGAGACGGCCTCGCGGACCGCGGAGTGGTACAGCTCCTCGACCTCGCCCATCTCGCGGGCGATCTTCATGCCGCGTCCGCCGCCGCCGTAGACGGCCTTGATGGCGATCGGCAGGCCGTGCTCCTGCGCGAAGGCGACGACCTCGTCGGCCCCGGCGACCGGGTCCTTGGTGCCGGCGACCAGCGGGGCACCGGCCCGCGCGGCGATGTGGCGGGCGACGGCCTTGTCGCCGAGGTCGCGGATGGCCTGCGGCGACGGGCCGATCCAGGTGAGCCCGGCGTCGATGACGGCCTGGGCGAAGTCGGCGTTCTCACTCAGGAAGCCGTAGCCGGGGTGCACCGCGTCGGCGCCGGACTTCGCGCAGGCGTCGATCAGCTTGTCGATGACGAGGTACGAGTCGCCGGGGGTCGTGCCGCCCAGGGCGAACGCCTCGTCGGCCACCCGCACGTGCAGGGCGTCGCGATCGGGCTCGGCGTAGACGGCCACGGAGGTGTATCCGGCGTCGCGACACGCCCGGACGACCCGAACAGCGATCTCGCCCCGGTTCGCGATGAGCACTTTCTGCACGGTCCAGCCTCCATGTTTCGTCGGCGGCACTACGCCCCGGCGCAGATTACCGGGCGACCGGCGATGGTCCGCGAGCCCTGCCTCGGAACAAAGCCGTAATCGCTTTCGGTTCTACTGGTCTCCCGGCCGTCGACCGAAGGTGCGTCATGCTCGTGCTCAGCCCGACGCGACGCGCCCTGCTCGCTCTGGCGATCGGCGGATTCGGCATCGGCACCGGTGAATTCGTGATGCTGGGGCTGTTGCCGGACGTCGCCCACGACCTGCACACCTCGATCCCGCACGGCGGTTATCTGATCTCGGCGTACGCGCTCGGCGTCGTCGTCGGCGCGCCAACCGTCACGGCGTTGACGTCGCACCTGCCACGCAAGGGACTGCTCATCGCGCTGGCCGTGGCGCTGGCTGTCGGCAACCTCGGCTCGGCCGTGGCACCCAACTTCGGGGCCGTGCTGGTGCTGCGCTTCCTGTCCGGCCTGCCGCACGGGGCGTTCTTCGGTGTGGCGTCGGTCGTGGCCAGTCGGTTGGTCGTGCCCGAGCGCCGCAGCCAGGCCATGGCCGCGGTCTTCGCCGGCCTGACCATCGCCAACATCGTGGGTGTGCCCGCGACCACGTGGCTCGGCCAGCAGGCCAGCTGGCGCGTCGTGTTCGTCGCGGTGGCGGTCGTCGAGCTGCTGAGCGCCGCGCTCATCGCCGCCTTCGTGCTCCGCGTGCCGGTGGAGCACCACGGCCGTGAGGCGCTGCGCCGCGAATTGCGCGTCTTCACCACGCCGCCGGTCTGGCTGGCGCTGGGCATCGCGACCATCGGCGGTGGCGCCATGTTCGCCACCTTCAGCTACATCTCGCCGATGATGACGCACGTCGCCGGCTACGCCACGTCGTCCGTGACCTGGCTGCTCGTGCTCTTCGGGCTCGGTATGACGGTCGGCAACGTCGTGGGCGCCCGGCTGGCCGACCGCTCGCTGATGCCGACGATCCTCGCGGCGCTGGGCGCGGAGGTGGTGGTGGCTCTCGCCTTCCTGCTGACCTCGCACAACAAGGTCGCGTCGGCGATCACCATCTTCGCGTTCCCGTTCGCGAGCATGGCCATGCTGCCGGCGATCCAGACCCGCATCGTCACCATCGCCGGCGGGGCGCCGAACCTGGCGTCTGCGTCGATTCACGCCGCGTTCAACATCGCCAACTCGATTGGAGCCTGGCTCGGCGGCCTGGCCATCGGTTTCGGGTGGGGCTACTCCTCGCCCAACGCGGTGGCTGCGGTGCTTGCACTGCTCGGCCTGGGCGTGGCCGTCGCCTCGCTGCGGTACGACCGGCGCGGTGGACGGCAGGCCGCCGACCCCGGGCGAACGGTCAGTTACGTCTCGAGTGGTCAGTCGTAACTGACCACTCGCAGCGAAACCGCCCACTCGCCGGGGCGCACCGAGTCAGTCGAGCTCGTCGAGGCGCTGACGGCACTGCGCGGCAACGTCAACGACCTCGCGCAGGGTGCGGTCGAGGTCGGCTCGACGACGGGTCAGGTCGTCGGCGATCTCGTCGAGGCGGCCGAGCAGGGTCGTCAGCTGACGTCGCTCGGAGGTCTCGGCGCCGTCGTACATGCCGACGATCTCGCGGCACTCGGCCACCGACATCCCGAAGCGGCGGCCGCGCAGGATCAGCCGCAGCCGGGCCCGGTCGCCGACGCCGTAGATGCGGTTCGCACCGACTCGCGACGGCGTCAGCAGGCCCTCTGCCTCCCAGTGCCGCAACGTGCGCGTCGTGACGCCCAGCTCCTCGGCGAGCTGGCCGACGGTCCAGGTCCGCTCGTCGGCGCGGTCTTGGTGGCGGGCCGTCATGCCGCTATGATTGCCTTACCTTTACGTAAACGTCAACCTTCGCCCCAGGGAGACAGACGATGTCCTTCGAGTTGAGTGACGACCACGAGAACTTCCGCAAGGTGGTGCGCGACTTCGCCGAGCGTGAGGTGGGCCCGCACGTGGCCCAGTGGGACCGCGACCACCACCTGCCGCTCGACATCGTCCGGCAGATGGGCGATCTCGGGCTGTTCGGCCTGGTCGTGCCCGAGGAGTACGGCGGCGGCGGTGGCGACTTCACCAGCCTGTGCGTGGCCATCGAGGAACTCGGCCGCGTCGACCAGTCGATCGGCATCACCCTCGAGGCCGGCGTCGGGCTCGGCATCAACCCGATCCTGACCTACGGCAGCGATGAGCAGAAGCAGACCTGGCTGCCCGACCTCGTCGCCGGCCGCGCGCTGGCCGGCTTCGGGCTCACCGAACCCGAGGCGGGTTCCGACGCCGGCGCCAGCCGCACCCGGGCAACGCTGGACGACGGTTCCTGGACTATCAACGGGGCCAAGGCGTTCATCACGAACTCGGGCACCGACATCACCTCCCTGGTCACCGTCACGGCGAAGACCGCCGACAACGAGATCTCCTCGATCATCGTGCCGGCGGGCACGCCCGGGTTCGTCGTCGAGCCTGCCTACGACAAGCTCGGCTGGCACATCTCCGACACCCACGGGCTGACTTTCGAGGACTGCCGGGTGCCGGAGGACAACCTGCTCGGCCGGCGGGGCGACGGGTTCCGCCAGTTCCTCGCCGTGCTCGACGACGGCCGGATCGCGATCGCGGCGCTGGCGGTCGGTCTGGCGCAGGCGTGCCTCGATCTGTCGGTCGACTACGCCAGGGGCCGCACGACCTTCGGCCTGCCGATCGGCTCGCGGCAGGGCGTCGCCTTCCAGCTGTCCGACCTCGCCGTCTCGGTCGAGGCCGCGCGGTTGCTGACCTACAAGGCGGCCGCGTTGAAGGACGCCGGCACCGCGCCCGCGAAGCTGAAGCAGGCCGCGTCGATCGCCAAGCTCTACGCCACCGAGGCCGCGGTCACCGCCACCCGCACCGCCACCCAGGTCTTCGGCGGCAACGGGTTCATGGAGGAATACCCCGTGGCCCGGTTCTACCGCGACGCGAAGATCCTCGAGATCGGCGAGGGGACGTCCGAGGTGCAGCGCATGCTCATCGCCCGCGGTCTCGGCCTGCCGGTCCAGTGACCTCGAAGGACGTCGCGGTCGCCCGCGAGTCGACGCTGGCCCCGCCGGAGAAGGCGGCGGCGAAGCTGGCGCAGCAGCACAAACTCTACGTCCGCGACCGCATCGCCCTGCTCGTCGACGAGGGCAGCTTCGTCGAGGACGGCCAGCTGGCCAACGCGCTGGCCGCGGGCCTGCCCGCCGACGGCGTGGTCACCGGCCAGGGGCTCGTCGACGGCCGGCCGGCGCTGGTGGTGGCCAACGATCCGACGGTGAAAGCCGGCTCGTGGGGCGCCCGCACGGTCGAGAAGATCATTCGCATCACCGAGCGGGCGCTGTCCGAGGAGTTGCCGATCTTCTGGCTGATCGACTCCGCGGGAGCGCGGATCACCGACCAGGTGGCGCTGTTCCCGGGTCGGCGCGGCGCCGGGCGGATCTTCCGCAACCAGGTCGCGCTGTCGGGCAAGGTGCCGCAGATCTGCTGCCTGTTCGGGCCGTCGGCCGCGGGCGGGGCCTACATCCCGGCGTTCTGCGACATCGTGATCATGGTCGAGGGCAACGCGTCGATGTACCTGGGCTCGCCACGGATGGCCGAGATGGTCGTCGGTGAGAAGGTCACGCTCGACGAGATGGGCGGCGCCCGCATGCACGCCACCGTCTCCGGCTGCGGCGACAATCTCGCCGTCGACGACGAGGACGCCATCGAGCAGGCGCGGGTGTTCTTCTCCTACTTCCCGACGTGCTGGCGCGAACCGGCGCCCGAGGTCGAGGCGCTGCCGCCGGCGCTCACCCTGACCGAGCAGAGCGTCCCCGCCGACGAGTCGGTGCCCTTCGACATGCACGAGGTGATCGACGGCCTCGTCGACGAGGACTCGTTCTTCGAGGTCAAGCCGCTGTTCGCCGGCGAGGTCGTCATCGGGTTGGGACGAATCGACGGCCGGCCGGTGGGCGTGGTGGCGAACAACTCTGCGGTGCGCGGCGGCGTGCTGTTCGTCGACTCTGCCGACAAGAGCGCGCGCTTCATCTGGTTGTGCGATGCCTTCAACATCCCGTTGCTCTACCTGGCCGACGTCCCGGGCTTCATGATCGGCAGCGAGGTCGAGCGGCAGGGGATCATCCGCCACGGCGCCAAGATGATCACCGCCGTCTCGGAGGCCACCGTCCCGCAGATCTCGGTGATCGTGCGCAAGGCCTACGGCGCCGGGCTCTACGCCATGGACGGTCCGGGGTTCATGCCCGACGTCTGCATCGCGCTGCCCACCGCGAAGATCGCGGTCATGGGCCCGCAGGCCGCCGTGAACGCCGTGTACGCCAACAAGATCGCCTCATTCGACGACGCCGACGAGCGAGCCGCGTTCGTGGCCGACCGGCGCGCGGAGTTCGAGCAGGACGTCGACGTCCTGCGCCTGGCTGCCGAACTCGTGCTCGACGTCGTCATCGAGGCGCCCGAGTTGCGCGCGGAGCTGTCGCGTCGCTACGCCGTCCTCGCCGGCAAGGACCGCCACTTCGCCGACAAGCGCCACGGCGTGCCGCCGGTATGAGTGACGTGCGGGTCCGGGGCGGCGCGTCGGCCGAGGAGCTCGCGGCGGTGCTGGCCGTTCTGCGTCGGCGTCCGGCCGCCGCCGACGACCATCCGCTGCAGCGTTGGCGGCGCCTGCGGCAGGCGGTGACGCGGGCGACGTAGCCCGGGTTCCGCCTCGCCGGGTGGTGGCCGGTGCGGGACAATCGCCGCGTGGTTGCGCCTTCCGACGCCGACGCCACGCGCCCCGCGGACGTTTCCCACGACGTGGTCGAGGCGCGGGCCGGTTCGCGGCTGTTCGTGCGACGGCCCGACGGCACCCGTCTGGACGTCGCCGACATCGCGGCCAACCTGCCGTTCGTGCTGCGCACCCTTGTCGGCATCTCGGTGCTG
>CAZZVT010000200.1:1614-5819 GCA_964657545.1 uncultured Jatrophihabitantaceae bacterium | reverse complement strand
TGTAGTCGCCGTCCTTGATCAGGTTGCGGAACTTCGCCGAGCCGGTGATGTTGGTGCGCTCGCCGACGTTCACGAACAGCGAGTCGGCGTCGATGGTCAGCGGCTCGAGGCCGGACAGTCGAAGCGCGGGCTTGATCTCGGTGGGCACCCGTGGCGTGCGGCCGTCGAGGTGGTCGGCAATGGCCGCGATGTGCGCGGGCGTGGTGCCGCAGCAGCCGCCGGCCATGTTGATCAGGCCCGACGTCGCGAACTCCTCGATGGTGGCCGCGGTCTCGTCGGGGAGCTCGTCGTACTCGCCGAAGGCGTTCGGCAGTCCGGCGTTGGGGTAGGCGTGCACGAAGCAGTCCGCGATGCGGGACAGCTCGGCGACGTAGGGCCGCAGCTCCTTGCCGCCCAGCGAGCAGTTGAGGCCCACGATGAGTGGCCGCGCGTGCCGCACCGAGTTCCAGAACGCCTCGGTCACCTGGCCGGTGAGCGTGCGACCGGAGGCGTCGGTGATCGTGCCCGAGATCATCACCGGCCAGCGCCGCCCGCGCTCCTCGAACAGGGTCTCGACGGCGAAGATCGCCGCCTTGCTGTTGAGCGTGTCGAAGATCGTCTCGATCATGAAGACGTCGACGCCGCCGTCGACCAGACCGCGGGCCTGCTCGAGGTAGGCCTCGACCATGGTGTCGAAGTCGATGTTGCGCGCCGCCGGGTCGTTGACGTCGGGCGAGATCGACCCGGTGCGGTTGAGTGGTCCGATGGCACCGGCCACGTAACGCGGCTTGTCCGGCGTCGCCGCGGTCATCGCGTCGCACGCCTCACGGGCCAGCCGCGCCGCCGCGACGTTCAGCTCGTAGGCGAGGTCCTGCATGCCGTAGTCGGCCAGCGAGACCTTCTGCGCGTTGAACGTGTCGGTCTCGACGATGTCCGCGCCGGCCTCGAGGTACTCGGTGTGGATGCCGCGGATGATGTCGGGCTGGGTGAGCACCAGCAGGTCGTTGTTGCCCTGGACGTCGCTCGGCCAGTCGGCGAACCGCTCGCCCCGGTAGTGGTGTTCCTCCAGCTTGTGCCGCTGCACCATCGTGCCCATGGCACCGTCGATGACGAGCAGCCGCTCGCGCAGCGCGGCCGTGAGCTCGTCCGTGACGTCCGGGCGGACGTCCGGGTGTGCGGCGCTGGATGCAGTCAAGTCGAGGTCCTCGGGTTCGAGCGGTGATGATCGGCGCAAGCCGTAACTCTGTGCCTTCCCAGGGTACCGGCGCGGCGGTCGTTAGGCTGGTTGCATGGACGGCCACGGATCGGTTGCTGCGTGACCACACCCGACAACCCGGGCGTGGACGGCGTGCCCACGGTCTCCCTGGGGGCTGCCTTCCCGGAAGGCGCTGCCTTCCCGGAACTGGTGAACCCGGTGCTCGTCGGGGCCTTCGAGGGTTGGAACGACGCCGGCGACGCGGCCAGCGGCGCGATCGAGCACCTCGAGCTGGTGTGGGACGCGATCCCGCTCGCCGAACTCGATCCCGACGACTACTACGACTTCCAGGTCAACCGGCCGTCGGTGTCGCAGGTCGACGGCATCTCGCGGCGCATCACCTGGCCCACCACGCGCTTCTCCTACTGCCGCCCGCCCGGCGCCGAGTTCGACCTGGTGCTGCTGCACGGCATCGAGCCGAACATGCGCTGGCGCGCCTTCTGCGACGAGGTGCTCGGCGTCATCCAGCGTCTCGAGATCACCACGGTCGTCACCCTGGGTGCCCTGCTGTCGGACTCCCCGCACACCCGGCCCACGCAGGTCACGGGCGCCGCCTACGACCCCGATTCGGCGGCTCGCTACGGGCTCGAACGCTCGCGCTACGAGGGCCCGACCGGCATCGTCGGAGTCCTGCAGGACGCCTGCGTCGCGGCCGGGATCCCGGCGATCTCCTTCTGGGCCGGCGTGCCGCACTACGTCTCGCAGCCACCCAACCCCAAGGCCACCCTTGCGCTGCTGCACGGCGTCGAGGAGGTGCTCGACCTGCCGATCCCGCTCGGCCAGCTACCCGAGCAGGCCGACGAGTGGGCCAAGCTCGTCGACGAGATGGCCGCCGAGGACGACGAGGTCATCGAGTACATCCGCAACCTCGAGGAACGCGACGACGAGATCGACCGCACCGAGATGACGGAAGCGTCCGGCGACGCCATCGCCCGCGAGTTCGAGCGCTACCTGCGCCGCCGCGATCGCGGTGGCGGGCACGCCGGTGGCGGCCCCTGGACCAGCAGCGGCTGAGCCTCAGGCGCGCACGATCGACGGATGCATCGGGTCGTCGTGGTCGATGACGATCGACGCTCGCCGTCTCGGGTCCTGCTCCGCGCAATAGATCCGGCACGCGGCCATGTACCGCGTCTCGTACGCAGCCTCCGCTCGGGCCACCCCGCCGAGGGCGTCGGCGTCACGGGCTATTCCCCGCGACTGCGCGCGGGAGAAGTCGGCATCGAGGTAGATCACCTCGTCCCAGTGCTCCCGCAGGTGGTCCCGCTGCAGGAACGTCGCCGCGAAGAGCAGGATCGCGTCGGTAGGTGCCGTGGCCCACTCGACGTCGACCTCGTCGCTCGCCAGGTCGTGGACGCGCGATGCGTACCGGCCTGAGCGGTCGGTGGCCAAGGGCACGAGCACGTGCTCGCGCAGCGCGTCGAAGTCGTAGGCGTCCTCGTAGTAACCGCGTGCTGACTCCGCGCCCTGACGACTGCGAATTGATCGGACGTGGTGGAAGCCGTCGGAGTCCAGGTGCACGACCGACCGGCCCAGCCCTCGGATGTGCTGGGCCAGCTCGCCGGCGAAGGTGGTCTTGCCCGCTGCGCAGACGCCGTCGACGCCCACCCGCAGCGGGTGGCCCACCTCCCGTGCGCAGAGCCGGTGGGCGACCTCGGTGAGCACCGCATCACGAGTCACGCCGCGCTCCTATGGGTAGATCCGACACCGTGACCACCGAGCCGCAGGACCCGGAGACGCCAGATCCCGACGAGAAAGCCGAGGACGCCCAACCGTTCGCCGGCGACGACGACATCCTCTCGGGCCACCTCGACGAGGGGCAGGCGTCCGAGTAACTGTGTCAGAGCAGGACGCCGAGCAGGGCGTCGGCGAGGTCGCGCACGAGCGCACCGGCGCCCGGTGAGCCCGTCGAGCCGGACGACCTGAGCGCGGCGTCGGTCCAGGCGTCGACCGCCGCGATGGCGCGGGTGGAGTCCAGGTCGTCGGCCAGCGCTTCACGCACCTCGGCCAGCGTGGCGTCCGCCGCAGGACTGCTCGGCAGGGACGTCGCAGCACGCCAGCGGGCCAGACGGGCCTCGGCAGCGGGCAACCGGCCGCCCGTCCACTCGCGGTCTGCGCGGTAGTGGCCGTCGAGCAGCGCGAGGCGCACGGCCATCGGGTCGACGTGAGCGGCGCGCAGTTTGGAGACCAGTACGAGGTTGCCGCGCGACTTGCTCATCTTCTCGCCGTCGAGACCGATCATGCCGGCGTGCACGTAGTGCCGCGCGAAGGGCGTCGTGCCGGTGATTGCCTCCGCGTGCGCGGCCGAGTGCTCGTGGTGCGGGAAGACGAGATCCGATCCCCCGCCCTGGACGTCGAAGCTCATGCCCAGCCGGTTCAGCGCGATGACGCTGCATTCGATGTGCCAGCCGGGACGACCGGCGCCCATGGGTGAGTCCCAGTAGGGCTCACCCGGCCGGCGACCGAGCCACAGCAGCGAGTCGAGTGGGTCGCGCTTGCCGCTGCGCTGCGGATCACCGCCGCGTTCGGCGAACAGCCGCAACATCGTCTCGCGGTCGAAGTGCGATTCCGACCCGAATCCGGGCGCGGCAGAGACCGGGAAGTAGACGTCCTGCTCGACGCGGTACGCCTGCCCGGCGTCGAGCATCGTCGCGATGGCCGCGGTGATCTCGGGAACGGCTTCGACCGCGCCGATGTAGTCGTCCGGCGGCAGCACCCGCAGCGCCGTCATGTCCTCGCGGAACAGCTGCGTCTCGCGTAGGGCGAGGGCCTGCCAGTCCTCGCCGGTGTGTGCCGCGCGTTCGAGCAGCGGGTCGTCGACGTCGGTGATGTTCTGGACGTAGTGCACGTCGAGACCGCAATCGCGCCACTGACGCTGGACGAGGTCGAAGGCCAGGTAGGTGGCGGCGTGGCCGAGGTGGGTGGCGTCGTAGGGGGTGATGCCGCAGACGTACATGCGCGCAGTGCCACCCGC
>CAZZVT010000200.1:0-1514 GCA_964657545.1 uncultured Jatrophihabitantaceae bacterium | reverse complement strand
GCGCGCGCCGGCGGCCCCGAGCGGCTCTCGCTCGGCGCCAAGTTCGGCATGGACATGAAGATGGGCGCGTCGTACAAGATCGAGAACACCGTGGTCGAGTTCGAGGAGGGCCGGCGCATTGCGTGGCGGCACTTCAACGGCCACGTCTGGCGCTACACCTTCGAACCGGTCGACGGCGGCACAAAGGTCACCGAGCAGTGGGACGCGACGAAGGTGTGGAACAAGCTGTTCCTCAGGATCGCGGGATTTCCCAAGCGCAACCGGGCCGGTATCCAGGGCACCCTGAAACGCCTCGCCGAGGTCAGCGCCGATGTCGCTCGCTGACAGTCCCGCTTTCAGCGGCTTCAGCACCGCAGACATCGCAGCGTCGCGCAGCTTCTACGCCGACGTCCTGGGCCTGCGGGTCACCGAGGACGACGGCATGCTGCAGTTGCACCTGCCGGGTCGGGACGTTCTCGTCTACCCGAAAGCCGATCACGTCCCGGCTGGCTTCACCGTGCTCAACTTCCCGGTCGCCGACATCGAGGCCACCGTCGACGCCCTGGTCGACGCCGGCGTGCGCTTCGAGCACTACGACTGGACGGACGAACGCGGCATCAACCGCCACGGCGGCCCGCTGATCGCCTGGTTCAAAGACCCCGGGGGCAACGTGCTCTCCGTTCTGCAGCAACACTGATCCTCTGCCGATGACGTGCGATCTCGCGGCACTGCGCGTGGGGGCCGTGGCGCCCGAGCGCGTCGGCCGATTCTGGGCCGCGCTGCTGGATCAACCGGCACCGGCCTGCTCCGACAGCGGCCTCGAGCTGTCGCTACCGGACGACGGCACGTTCACGGTGCGCTTCGTGCCGTCGTCGAGCCAGAAGGTCGCGCAGAATTCGATGCACTTCGACCTGACGAGCTCGTCGCCCGAGCACCAGCAGTCGACCGTCGACCGGGCGATGCGGCTCGGCGCGCAGCATGTCGACGTCGGGCAACGCGGCGACGAGGGCCACGTCGTTCTGGCCGACGTCGAGGGCAACGAGTTCTGCGTCATCGAAGCGGGCAATGCCTTCCTCGCCGATTGCGGTTTCGTCGGAGCGCTCGCGTGCGACGGTTCGCAGGAGGCCGGCTACTTCTGGGCCGCCGCACTGGGCTGGCCGTTGGTCTGGGACCACGATCAGGAGACCGCGATTCGATCGCCGCTAGGCGGTCCGAAGATCACCTGGGGCGGCCGGCCGCCGATGTCGCAGACAGACCGGCTGGCCTTCGAGATCGTCCCCGCGTCGGGCTTCGACCACGACACCGAGATCGACCGGCTGCTGTCCCTGGGCGCGACCCGCCGGACCGGCGTGGACCTGTCCGATCCCGACGGCAACCTGTTCCACATACTCGCCCGTCCTTGACGGCCCGTCGACTAAGTACGGATGGGTTTCTGGTCTGGGTCGATGATGCGGGGTGGTGTCCATTCTGGTCGGCCGTCGGACAGGCGCAGGCGCCAGCCCATGCGTTCGAACTCGCGGTGGTGCATCCCGCAG
>CAZZVT010000199.1:0-5862 GCA_964657545.1 uncultured Jatrophihabitantaceae bacterium | reverse complement strand
ATCTCGATCCTCGATGCCGAGACCGCCACGCCGATCAACACCGAGGCAGTGCGCTACGGCCAACGCGTGACCGTCTTCGGTATCGCGACGCCGAAGGTGATGCGATCCGAGCGCGCCCTGGAGGTCTTCGGCCCGGCCGCATTCGGACTGGACGACGCGTGGAGCCCGATCGAGGAGCCGGCGCGATGAGCGTCGACCTCGACCGACTGTGGCGCGCCGCGACCGACCCGGACGCACCGCGCGTAGCCGACCCCCGCGTGACCGCCATTCGAGTGGAGGAGTGCGGGGAGGAACTCGTCGACGTCACCGGCCGCCTGGCTGTGCGCCCCGAGCTCGGCCAGCGCGCCGAGCTCGGGCCGGCCGGAACTCTGGTCCGCACCGGAGTGCTCGCCCGGCTCATCGACGCATCGCGAATGCTCGACGACCTCTCGATTGCCGTGGTCGAGGGAATGCGCCCCGCGTCCAGGCAGGACGCGGAGTACGGGGCCGAGCGGCAGCGACTGGCCCAGGCCCACCCGCTCTGGTCGCAGGATCGACTCGCCCTCGAGGCCAGCGCTTTCGTCGCTCCGGCCGACAACAACGCGCCGCACCTGTCCGGCGGCGCGATCGACATCTGCGTGCTCGACGCCGCGGGCCGGGACGTCGACATGGGCACGCCGGTCAACGGCTACGACATGCACCTCGACACCGCTTGCTACACCGGGTACGCCCAGCTGCCTCCCGAGGTCCGTCAGCTGCGGGCCCGGGTCGCGTCGGCCATGACTGCGGCCGGCTTCGTCAACTACCCCACCGAATGGTGGCACTGGTCCTACGGCGACAAGTGGTGGGCCTGGAGCACCGGCAGCGAGACAGCGCCCTACGGCCCGTGCCGTCAACGTCAAGTCCTGCAGCAAGCACCACCATCGTGACCTTTCTCAGCCTCGACACCACAGGAGATACTTCATGATCACCATGCCACGACCGCGGGCAGCCTCCGCACGGATCGCAGCCGGCGCAGCAGTGCTCGCCACGGTGTTGGCCGCATGTAGCACCACCTCCGATCCCTCCGCCGCCACCGGCCCGTCGAGCGGGTCTGCAACCGCGCCGTCCGCGGTGACGGCGCGGCTGACGGCGGGGGCCCAGATCCCGACCCTCGTGAACCCCGGAAGCAAGATCGACAGCAGCGAGGCGAAGGGCAAGTCGATCTTCGTCATTCCACTGTTCAGCAACAACCAGTACAACCAACTCATCGACGCCGCCATGGTCCAGGCCGGCAGGCTCACCGATACCAGCGTGCGGGTCTTCGAGAACCAGGGCCAGGTGAACCAATGGGTCGCCGGCATGAACGAGGCGATCTCGCAGAAGGTGGGGGTCATCGTGCTCAGCGGCGGCATCGATCCCCGCCTGCTCCTGCCGCAGATCGCCGACGCGCGGGCGCGCGGCATCAAGGTGATCTCCAGCCAGTTCTTCGACAACTCCGTCCGGATCGGCGCCGCGTGCGGCGCCACGCTCACTCTCAACTGCCCCGCCGGGCTCGACGCGGTCGTGCCGGCGCCGTACCGGGACTCCGCGCAGCTCGACACCGACTGGATCATCGCCCACTCCGGCGGCAAGGCACACACGCTCGTACTCACGTCGAACGACGTCGGCCCCAACGCCTATCAGGTGGCCGAGATCAAGAAGGAATTCGCGGCCCAGTGCCCCGACTGCAAGCAGACCTACGTCAACATTCCCTCATCGCAGTGGGCCACGAACACGCAGTCCCAGGTCCAGTCCTCGCTCGGCAAGGATCCGACACTCAACTATGTGCTGCC
Source organism: uncultured Jatrophihabitantaceae bacterium (assembly GCA_964657545.1). Lineage (GTDB taxonomy): Bacteria > Actinomycetota > Actinomycetes > Mycobacteriales > Jatrophihabitantaceae > Jatrophihabitans. Next base: position 4,069 of record CAZZVT010000199.1, on the reverse strand, counting down.
GGTGTACGACGTCATGGCCGCGAACACCGCGACCGCGATCGGCGTCGCCGGGCACACGGGCCAGGTGAAGATCTCGACGTTCAACGGCACCCCGGCCGTCCTGCAGCTGATCAGCAACGGCGGCGCCGTGGGTATCGACGTGGGTCAGAACCTGGCGCAGATCGGCTACGCCAACATCGACCAAGCGCTGCGGCTACTCACCGGCTCGGCGCCGTCCACGACCGAACGGGACGCCATCCGCGCCTTCGACGCGGGCAACGTCAAGGAGGCCGGCGACCCGCCCCGGGCCAACGGCGGGTTCGGCGCGGGTTACCTGGCCAGTTACAAGACCCTGTGGGGAGTGTAGTAATCGCCCCGCCGGAGCGGGCCGGTTGGCTGACGGTGCCGGATGCCTAGGGCATCGATCATCGGCGTCACCGGGCTCGCCAAGAGATTCGGGTCCAACTGGGCGCTGCGGGACGTCTCGTTGACCGTGCGCCCGGGCGAGATCCACGGCCTGCTCGGCCAGAACGGCTCGGGGAAATCCACGCTGATCAAGGTGCTCGCCGGGTTTCACACCCCGGATGCCGGCACGCTGACGATCCGCGGTCGGACGGTGCCGATGCCGCTGTCCGGCGGCGACATCCGCGACGGCCGCCTTCGGTTCGTTCACCAGGACCTCGCGCTGGTCCCCTCCCTGTCGGTGGCCGAGAACTTCGATCTCGAACGACTCGCGGCCCGATCGGCGCTCTCCCTGGTCCGTGACCGCACGCGCGATCGGGAAGTCGAACAGCTGCTGTCGAGCTGGGGTGTCGAGGTGTCCGCGCGAGCACCAGTGGAATCGATGAGCCGTCTCGACCGGGCAAAGCTCGCGATCGTCAGGGCCGTCGCGGGGCTGGACGGGCAGGAGGAGGGCAGCTTGCTGGTGCTGGACGAACCGACCGCATTCCTGCCCCCGGATGCGGCTGCCGCGCTGTTCCAAACCATGCGTGAAGTAGCCAGCCGTTCCGCAGGCGTGCTGTTCGTGACACACAACCTCGAGGAGGTCATGCAGCACACCGACCGGGCCACCGTTCTCCGCGACGGCCGGCTCATCGAAACCGTGGACGTTTCCACCACGGCAGTGCCGGACATCGTCGAGATGATCCTCGGGCACGGCCTGGGCCTCGCTGGGAAGGTCGCTACCGCGGGGATCGAGACGGCGCCGGTCGTCGCCCGCGTGAGCGATCTTCGCGCGGACGGCCTCGGTCCGGTGGACCTCACCGTCCGCCGTGGGGAGGTCGTCGGCATCACCGGGCTGATCGGCTCCGGATTCGAGCGCGTCGCGGGTCTCGTGTTCGGCAGCGAACGCCCCCGGTCCGGCAGCCTGGTGCTTGACCACGATGTGATCGAGCTCAGCAGCAACTCTCCTCGGCGCAGCGTCAAGAACCACGTCGGCATGGTGCCCGCCGACCGGTTGACCAACGCCACTGCGCCGACCCTGACGGTGGCCGAGAACGTCACGGCGGGCGTTACTTCTGAGTTGAGTGGCCGGCTCGGACTGCTCACGGCACGCGCCGTGCGGCGTCGCAGCTCGGATCTGACCGCCCCGATGGACGTCCGGCCGGCAGACCCGGATCTGCCCTTGCAATCACTGTCCGGCGGTAACCAGCAGAAGGTCGTCATCGCCAAATGGCAGAGCATCGACCCGCGCATGCTGCTGATCTCTGAGCCGACGCAGGGCGTGGACATCGGCGCGCGCGAGCAGATCGCCGGGGTCCTGCGATCCATCGCGGCGAGCGGGTGCGCGGTGCTGTGCGCCAGCTCGGACCTTGATCAGCTCACGGAGCTGTGCACCCGCGTCCTGGTGTTCCGGCGCGGACGCATGGTGGCCGAGGTCGCCGGTCCCCAGCTCAGCAAGCACAACTTGATGCTCGCCCTGTTCGACAACACCACGCCGGGCGACTCACCTCCGTCCGCTGCCCCTCCGACCGAGGACGACCATGACGCAGAACACTGACCCCGCTACGACAGAGACAGGGCGGCCGGTGCGGTTAGGCCGAACCCGTCGACGGGCGCTCGAACCGCTGGCCCTGCCCTTCGCCTGGCTGTTGATCATCGTCATTTTCGGCGTGGCGCGACCGGACACCTTCCTGACCACCGCGAGCGCGGCGAACATCCTCGGCACCTACACCGTGCCGCTCGTGCTGACCCTCGCGCTGGTGCTGCCCCTGGTGTGCGGGGACTACGACCTGTCCGTCGCCGCGATCGCCGTGACCGCATCTATGACCTTGGCGCTGCTGAACGTGCAGCACCACCTGAATATCGCGCTTGCCATCGTCATCGCCCTCGCCGTCGGAGCCGCCGCGGGTCTTGTCAACGGGCTGCTCATCGTCCTGCTAGACCTGAACTCGTTGATCGTCACCCTCGGAACATCGACGCTGCTTCAGGGATTCGTCCTCTACATCAGCAACTCGGCCACAATTGCCGGAGTGAATGCAGGCCTCGTCACGGCCGTCATTCGCACCAAGTTCATAGGGATCCCGATGCTGTTCTACTACGGGCTGCTGCTCAGCGTGATCCTCTGGTACGTCCTGCAACTCACCGCCCTCGGTCGTCAGATGCTGTTCGTCGGGCGTGGCGCCGAGGTCGCGCGGCTAAGTGGGCTCGCGGTCGGTCGATTGCGCATCGGCGCATTCGTCGGCTCGGGCCTCGTGGCGGGCATCGCCGGCGTGCTGTACTCCGGCACCACAGGGTCGGCCGACCCGAACTCGGGATTGTCGTTCCTGCTGCCTGCCTTCGCGGCCGCATTCCTCGGGGCCACCGGCATCACACCCGGCCGTTACAACGTCTGGGGCGCAGTGATCGCGGTGTACTTCTTGGCTACCGGAATCACCGGGCTGCAACTGCTTGGCGCGCCGAGCTTCGTGCAGCAACTGTTCTACGGCGGAGCACTCGTCATAGCGGTTGCGGCTGCCCAGATACTTCGGCGGCGAAACGCGACACGCCCCCCGCATTGACCGAATCCGGAACGGGCGTCATGCCGGGAATGCGCTGGACGTTGCTACAGCGGAACACGCGCGGCTCGGAATGTGACAGGGCGACGCAGTCGAAAACCCAGCGACTCGTACAACCGGATGGCATTGATGTTGTCCGCGGCCGCATGCATGAACGGGGTTTCGCCGCGGGCGCGGATACCGTCGGCCACCGCGAGCACCAACCGGGTTGAGAAGCCCTGGCCGCGGTGCGCGGCATCCGTGCAGACCGCGCTGATCTCGGTCCAGCCCGGCGGATGCAGCCGCTCCCCCGCCATGGCCACGAGCTCTCCCCCGCGCCGCACGCCGAGGTAGGTACCCAGCTCGACAGTGCGTGGCAGGAACGGGCCCGGTTTCGTGCGGTCGACCAGTGCCAGCATCTCGGGGACGTCGGCGGCGGTGAGCCGGACGGCCTCCGGATCCGGTGCGCCGACCACGTCGTCGCCGACCAGTTGGACTCCGGGGATGCTCGCCACGATCGCCCATCCCGTCGGCGGCCGGGTCGCGCCGCCGACGAGAAGGGCAACACCGCCGGGTCCGGTGAGTGCAGCGAGGTCGGTCCAGTCCTGATCGGTCGGGTCCGCGGGGAGCGCGACGAACGGCGAGACGTCGGCCGGGTAACGCAGGACGTCGCCGTGCTGCTCGGCAAGTTGCGCGTGCGGGCCGGTCAGCGACGCGAGCACCGGATTGTCGAGATGGTTCGAGGCCACGATGTCCGGAGCGCTCACCGGCAGGCCCACTCCTGCGCGAGCAGCTCGTAGGAGCGGACGCGGTCGGCGTGATCATGCGTGATCGTCGTGACGATCAGCTCGTCGGCACCGGTGGCGTCGCGCAGCTGCTCGAGCTGGTCGGCGACCCGTCGCGGGGTGCCGACGAACTGCGTCTCGACCCGGTCGGCGACGAGCGTGCGATCGGCGTGCGTCCAGCGATGCGCGCGTGCCTCGTCGGGTGTCGGGAAAGGGATGGCGCCCTCGGCGGTCCTGATGCTGCGCACCCACGGCGCGAACCCGGCGGCGAGCTCGCGCGCGGCAGCCTCGGTGTCGGCGACGACGACGTCGGCCGACGCACTGACGTAC
>CAZZVT010000198.1:0-5949 GCA_964657545.1 uncultured Jatrophihabitantaceae bacterium | reverse complement strand
AGGAGGTGACCCGACGTGTTGACCAGTTGCACCGACGAGCTCGTGCTCGACCCGATCGGGATCGACGCGCTGGACCCGCTCTCCAAGGAGTGCCCGGACGACCTGCCCTGCCGGGTGGAGAACTCCGAGCTCTGGTTCGCCGACACCCCGGCCGAGCTCGAGCGGGCGAAGTCCTTCTGCCACAGCTGCCCTGCCCGGACGACCTGCCTCGCCGGCGCCATCGAGCGTCGCGAGCCGTGGGGCGTCTGGGGCGGCGAGATTTTCGAGCGGGGGACCGTCGTCGCCCGCAAGCGGCCCCGCGGACGCCCGCGCAAGGCCGACCGGACCGAGGTCGCCGCATGACGACCTCCGGGTTCGGCCCATCGACGCATTCTGAGGAGAACAGAGATGTACGCACTGCACGAAGCCCTGGTTCGTGAACGTATTCGCGAGCTGCACCGCCGGAGTAGTGGGGCGAGCCTGGCCCACGAGCTGTCCATCGAACGGCGCCGGCACCGAGTCTCGCGTTACCCCTGGCGCCGGCACCGTCGTCAGGCCGACTGGACGCTGGCCCGCTAGCACCGCCGACACGGCCGCCGGATCATCGCGATCCGGCGGCCGTCGTCGTCGGAGCTGACCGGTCACCACCAGTCGTGGTCGAGCTTGGCCTCGATCGAACGGACGAAACGGCGGGTGCACGACTCGCAGACCCACCGGCGGCCGACGCCCTCGCTGGTCTCGACCAGATCCGTCGACCAGCCCAGCGGCAGCGCGCCGTCGGCCACCGCTGCGCACAACGAGCAGGTGGGCAGCTCGGCCCCGGCCGGCCCACCGTCGCTCATCGGCGGGTCAGCTGTCGGCGAACCCGGGCTGCCACTGTTCGGCGAGCTTCCGGTACGGCGCGGTGGCGCCGAGCTGGCAGAGGACGCCGAGCGAGCCCAGGGTCACCCGGTGGATGAGGAAGTAGTCCGGCGGCAGGTTGAACAGCCGCCCTACGCGGCCCTCCTCGCTGCGCGGGTCGCCGAGTCGCGCAGCCTGGCCGCGCATCCACTCGCGGGTGAACGTGAACGTCGGCTCACGCAGCGGTTCCAGGATCGGGCCGAGGTAGTCCATCACCTGGCGCGCCGTGACGTCGACGTCGGGGCGCACGAAACCCAGATCGCGCAGCAGAGCCAGCGCGCCGTCGGCGTCGTTGTCGACCGCGAGCCGCGTCAGCCGGCCGAGGTCGCGGGGGTAGCCGTCGGGCAGTCGGGCCACCGCGCCGAAGTCGATCACGCCCAGCCGGCCGTCGGGCAGCATGCGGAAGTTGCCGGGGTGCGGGTCGGCATGCAGCAGGCCGGCGCGGGCCGGGGCGGAGTAGTGCAGCAGGGCCATCAGCGAACCGGCACGGTCGCGCTGCTCCTGGGTACCGCCGCTGATGATCGACGAGAGCTGCGTACCGGCCATCCACTCGCTGACGACGGCCTTCGGGGCACTGGCCACGACGCGTGGCACCGCGATCTCGGGGTCGTCGGCGTAGGCCGCCGCGAACGCCCGCTGGGACTGCGCCTCGAGGGTGTAGTCGAGCTCCTCCAGGACGCGGTCCTTCAGCTCGGCGAGCAGCGGCTTGACGTCCAGCCCGGGGGAGATCTTGCCGAACAGCCAGGCGAAGCGGGTGAGCTGGGTCAGATCGGCCATCAGGGCCGGCCCGGCCCCCGGGTACTGCAGCTTGACGGCGACCTCGCGGCCGTCGGCCCACACCGCGTGGTGCACCTGGCCGATGCTGGCGGCCGCGGCCGGCTGCTCGTCGAACTCCTGGAAGCGGTCGCGCCAGCTCGTGCCGAACTGCTCGTCCAGCACCCGGTGCACGGTGCTCGACGCCATCGGCGGGGCGGCCTCCTGCAGTTTGGTCAGTGCCTCGCGGTACGGCGCAGCGTGTTCCTCCGGCAGCGCCGCCTCGAACACCGACAGCGCCTGACCGAGCTTCATGGCTCCGCCCTTGAGCTCGCCGAGCACGCTGAACAGTTGCTCGGCGGTGCGGGCCTGCAGTTCTGCGGCGACGTCCTCCTGCGAGCGGCCGGTCATCCGACGGCCGAGGCCGAGGGTGGCCCGGCCCGCCACGCCGAGCGGTAAGGACGCGAGCTTGGCGGTACGGGCGACTCGGCGCTGCGGGATCTCGGGCTTGTCAGAACGCACGAGCCCATTCTGCCCAAGGACGTCGATCACCACCCGTCCGGTGGCCTGCCGGAGACGTGCGGCTCACCACCGGCGGGCGCGAGCCCGCAGTCGCACGCGGGGTGCGGTGCCCACGAGCGGCGCCGGACCCGCCAGTCGGGCGGGTGGATCTCGAGCGTGCCGTCGATGCCTGCGGGGTCGCCGCCGTCGAGGAAGGCCAGGACCTGCATGGCCGCGACGCCGACGGCAAGCGTCGAGACGACGACGTCCGCGGTGGCGCCGTAGCGGCGGGGCACCGCGAGCTGGGCCGACAGCACCGACCACGCAGGGTCGCGGTCGAGGCGGTGCAGATCGGCGCAGCGCAGGCAGCTCGTCAGACCGGGCAGGACGAGCGGCCCGACGACGGCATGATCGACGCCGACCGTCATGCGCAGGTGGGCCGATCTCGTCGCATGCAGCGCTGCTCGGCGGTCGTCGTCGACCGGACCGGGCTGCGCCAGGACGGTGAGATCGGGGACGTCGTCGGACGGCAGCGGCGTGACATCAGCCTCCGGGGCGGCGCGCAGCACGGCATCGACGGCGGCCACCTGCAGGTCGTCGCCCTCGTCGTCGGGACCGACCCCGCCCGGCACGGCATGCAGCAACCGGACGGTGCCGTCGACTGCGCAGCGCACCCGGCCCACCCCGGCGGCGGCGAGCAGCGCGGCCAGGTGGACGGCGGCCGCGGTGTTGCCGGTCACGACGACGGCGTAGTGACGGCGCGCATGGAGCAGCTCGGCGGCATCCTCGCCGTGCCGGGCGGCAAGCGCGGTGAGCTGGCCGGCCAGTCGGGGGACCGGTGGCGTTCGGCGCAGGTCGTCGTCGCCGATCCTGGTCCAGAGGAAGCCGTCGTCGGCCAGGGTGTCGAGCGCGGCCCGGGCACCGGACTCCAGTTCGGGCCCGCCGGGCGGCACAGGCCGGCCGGGGACGACCTGGGTGACGACCGAGGCGGGTAGGCCGTCGACAACGACGCCCCGATCGCCGAGTTCGATGTGCACCGAGTCGGCGGTGCGCCACAGCAACCGGGCGGCCGGGCTCAGGACGAAGCCCGGATCGCCGGCGGGCTGCTGCGTGGAGGGCGTGCTGCTCGGCGTCACGCGCTCATCGTCGCGTGCCTGCGGACCGACCTCGCCGGTTATCCACAGCGTCGTCGATGTGTGGGTCAGCAATCACGGACGGTGACGAAGGATAACCCTGAAGTCAATATTCACACCTGTGGATGACGATGTGTACAACTACCGGCCGACGTGCTGCTCAGGTGGTCGGCGGGTCCTGCGGGTCGTCCGGTTGCTCGCCGAGCAGCTCGCTGAGGTCGTCCGGCGCGATGAAGTCCTGCTCGGACATGACCCTGTCGCCGAAGTCGAGCGGGTCGTCGAGATCGTCGGCGGTGGGCAGCAGGTCGGGGTGGGTCCAGATGGCATCGCGTCCCCCGATGCCGCGCTTCTCCGTGACGCTCCACCACAGGGTCGCCGCGTCGCGCAGGCGACGGGGACGCAGCTCGAGACCGACGAGCGTCGCGAAGGTCTGCTCGGCCGGTCCGCCGGAGGCGCGGCGGCGGCGGGCGGCCTCACGCAGGGCGACGGCGCCGGACATGCGCTCGGTGGCGGCAGCCGTGACGACGGTGTCGACCCAACCCTCGATCAGGGCCAGCAGCGTCTCGAGGCGGCGCAGGGCGTTCTGCTGATCGGGTGTCTCCTGGGGCGCGAACAACCCGCCACCGAGGGCCTCCTGCATGCCCTGCGGATTCATCGGGTCGATGGTGCGCATCGCCTCCTCGAGCGCCGAGGTGTCCAGCGTGATCCCGCGCGAGTAGCTGTCGATCGTGTCGAGCAGGTGCTGGCGCAGCCACGGCACGTGGGCGAACAGCCGCTGGTGGGCGGCCTCGCGCAGGGCGAGGTAGATCCGGACCTCATCGGCGGGGCGCTCGAGGCCCTCGCTGAACGCGGCGATGTTCGCCGGCACGAGCGCGGCGACCCCGGCCGGGCCGAGGGGGATGCCGATGTCGGTGGCCGACACGACCTCCCGCGCCAGGCCGCCGAGGCCCTGGCCCACCTGTGCCCCGAACATGAGACCGCCGACCTGCTGCATGATCCCGGCGAGCGGGTTTCCCTCGCCGCCGCCGAGCATCTGGATCTGGTCTGTGGGGATCGCCGCCGACATGGCCGCGACCACCCGGGCAGCGACCGGCTCGCACAACGCCGACCAGATAGGCAACGTCTTGTCGAGCCACTCGGTCCGTGACCAGGACTCGATCGACTGCACGCCGGACGGCAGGTCGGTGGCGTCGTCGAGCCACAGGTCGGCAAGGCGGATCGCGTCGGCGACGCCGAGGCGGTCGGCCGGGCTGACGATGGCGTTGCCGCCCCCGCCGTCCTGCGCCAGCGTGGTGACAGCCAGCTGCTTGGCGAGATCCCAGTTCACCGGGCCACCCGTCCAGGACAGCATCTTCTGCAGTTCGGCGAAGAACGGCATCTGACCCATCGGGTTGTCCGGGTCACCGTCCCCACCGGAAGATCCGCTGCCGGGTCCGAAGCCGAAGCCGAAGTTGCTCATACCGCCCACGGTAGTAGCGACGAACCGCAAGCGCCTGTGGTTCCTACCCGACCCGCGTTGCGCCGTGGGTGAACAGGTCGGCGCCGGTAGCGTTCGCCTGGTGATCTGGGCATGAGCTGGGCACTGTGGCTGGCCGTCCCGGTCATGGTGACGCTGCTCGCCGCGCTCTGGTCGTGGTTCAGGGCGCGACCGCGCCGGTTGCCCGACACCACCGAGTCGATGCGCGCGCACGCGGCCTATCTCGACGCGCTGGGCGCCTCGAGTCGGCACCGTCGGCCGCCACCTGAAGGTTCGCCGTCTCGTCCCGACGAAGGCTCATGACCTTCGCGGCTACGCTGCCCGGGTGGCTCGTCTTCCGCTGCCGTCGGCCGAGCGTGTTCCGGGCGGACGTGCCTGGGCCGCGCTGAGCCGCCGGGTTCGCACCCTCACCGTCGCCGGAATCCTGTTCCTGGCGCTGTTCGTCCTGGCGCTGACCATGCCGGTGCCCTACGTGATCCTCTCGCCCGGTCCGACATACAACACGCTGGGCAGCGACGACCAGGGCAACACGATCATCAAGATCGTCGGACGGGCGCGGAACCACAGCGCCGGCCACCTGAACCTGACCACGGTCAGCGTCACCACCGACTCGGTGAGCGCGTTCCAGGCCGTCGTCGGGTGGCTCGAGCACGACGAGGTGGTCGTGCCGCGCGCGTCGGTGTATCCGCCGGGGCAGTCGCAGAAGCAGACGAACCAGCAGAACACCCAGGACTTCCTCACCTCGCAGGACAGCGCCACCCAGGCCGCGCTGTGCGAGCTGAAGTACCCGAGCGGGTTCGGCGTGCTCAGCGTGATCGGCGACGGCCCGTCGCAGGGCAAGTTGCGCACCGGCGACAAGCTCGAGTCGGTGGGCGGCAAGGCGACCACCACCGCCAAGACGCTGACGGCGGTGCTCTCGGTGCTCGAGCCGGGCACGACCGTCCCGGTCGCGGTCTCGCGGCAGGGCACCCAGGTGGTCGCGGACGTCACGCTGGGCGCCCCGCCCAAGGGCACGAAGGGTGCTCGGCTCGGCGTCAGTGTCGCCACCACCTGCCTGGCCCCGTTCACGGTCGACCTGGGTCTGGGCAACCAGATCGGCGGGCCGTCGGCCGGGTTGATGTTCGCGCTCGGCATCATGGAGGAGGTCGGCAGCACCGACCTCACCAAGGGCCGGTTCATCGCCGGCACCGGCACCATCGACGGCAG
>CAZZVT010000197.1:0-5955 GCA_964657545.1 uncultured Jatrophihabitantaceae bacterium | reverse complement strand
GATGGACGCGCCGGTCTGCGTCGCAAAGGGTATCGACGCGCTGGCCCTGCGCATGGCCGACGACGCCATTGCCGGTCAGCAGGGTGGCTATGACAGCGGCGCCACCCCTCAATGGCTGCGCGCGCTCGGGCCGGTGCCGACCTCCGGGCAGGATGTGCCGGCGCGCCGTGCGGCGTGGCTGGAGCAGGCCCGCGCGGTCGCGCTCTACCAAGACGCCGTCGGCTACGAACCCGCTGACGAGCAGCCAACCCGGGCCGTCGCCCACCCCGACGGCGACGACCAGCACCGTGACCGCGACGCGTCCCGGGACCGCACCGCGAGCGAGCCGGACCCCATCGGCGCACGCCCACCGGCCGGCGACGCAGAGGCCCGCGAGCTGTGGGCCGCCGCTCGCCGAGCCCTGGCAGAGGCACCCATGGCCGCCACGATGCGCGCCATGCAGCCAGATCGCCTGCAGGCCTGGGTCTCCGAAGGGCTGCACAGCGAGACGCGAGACCAGCCGGCCTACGTCGGTCACGAGCTGCGCGCGCTCAGCCTGCGCGCCCGGGCGCAGCGCACCCGCGTCAACCGGCTGCGTCAGGAGGTCACGACCGCCGCGGGGCTGCTCAAGACCGCCGAGGCACGCCGTTGGCGCCGCGACGAGAACGCCATCGCCAGCCTCACCCGCGGCCACGAGCAGGTCTCCGGTCGCCTCGCACGCGGCACCGCAACCCTCGACGAGGTCGAGCGCGACCTGCGCTCGGTCACCGAGATGCACCAGACCTGGCAGGAGTGGGAAGAGGGCAGCCGCGACGTTCGCACACGCGCCCGGCTGGCCGCTCAGGAACTCGGACTGCGCGGCATCGACCCACCCGCAGAGGTCGAGACGGCGACACTGTCGCGTCAGGCCCGGCCCGACGCACTTGCACGAGACGTGACCATCCAGCAGACGCGGACACGCCCGCGGGCAGGCGCGGCCACGGCGGCTTCGTCGCCTGTGTCGGCAGAGGAGATCGCGCAGCAGTACGCGATCCAGGCCGCGGCCGCCGCGTGGTTCCGCGCCAACATCACCAACGAGACCTCCCAGCGCTGGGCAGCGGTCTACCTCGAGCAGCGCGGGCTCACCGAGCCGGCGGCAGCCGCTCAGGCCGGCTACGCACCCAGCCGCCCCGGCCAGTGGACGCTGCTCACCGACCACCTGCGCAGCCTCGGCTACGCCGACGACGCCATCCAGACCGCCGGGCTGGCCACACGGTCGAGCCGCGGCCAACTCATCGACCGCTTCCGCGACCGAGTCATCCTGCCCGTGCTCGACGCCGAAGACCGCCCGATCGGGTTCCTCGGCCGCAAACCCGCCGGCGACACCAACCCCGACAACCCCAAGTACCTCAACCCCACCGGCACGCCGCTCTACGACAAGTCCCGGGTGCTCTACGGCCTGGACGCCGCGGCCGTGGCGAAGCTCGAGGCCGGCGCGCAAGCGATCGTCGTCGAAGGACCGATGGACCGTCTGGCCGTCCAGCTCGCCGCCCCGGACCTGGTCCCCGTCGCCACCTGCGGCACTGCTCTGACCGACGCCCACCTCGACCTGCTGGCCGAACACACGTCCCTTGACCGCGTCATCCTCGGCTTCGACGCGGACGCCGCCGGCCGCAAGGCCACGATGGCTGCCGGGAAGAAGCTCGCCAACCGTGGCGTCGGCGCCAGCGACCTCGCACTGTTCACCGCACCAGCCGGGGCCGACCCGGCCGCCATCCTCGCCGACGCCGGCCCGGCCCGCCTCGCCGAGACTCTGGCCGACCCCGAGCGGCACGCGACGCTGCTGGACCTGCTCGTCGACGACCGGCTCGATCAGTACGACTCGTCGACCAACGCCGTGCCGCTACACCAGATGCCGATCGCCTCGCACGCCGCGTACGAGGTCACCCGCCTGGTCGCAGATGCGGTACGAGACCGGCAGACCTGGAGCGCAGTGGATACCGCGCAGATCCAGCGTCAGCTGGCTCGCATCGCCGAGCGCACTGCGGTGCCGCTGACCGAGCTCAACCGCTACCTCGTCGACGTCGTCTTCCCGGACGAGGACCGCGATTACGAGCCGATGGGCCTCGACGACGCGCCCGTCCCGTCCGACGTCGACGTCGAGGGCGAGGTCGACGACCGCGACCTGCGCTCCGAGTTCGAGGAGTGGCACGACGTGGGCGCCGAAGCCGAGTCCGACCGGTTCTAGCCGCTGCGCCCAGGCCGACGCCCGAGCCGGAAAATACGCTGCCCACCATGGACGCCATACCTCTCGCCGGGTTGCTGGGGAACCAGATCGAGCCGACCCAATGCAAGGTCCACTTCGCCGTGTACAACGGCGATCGGTATCCCATCGAAGTGCTGAGCAACGACGCGACCGAGTGGCAGAACTGGAACAGCTGGCGAGGCACCAAGAACGACTTCAACCGCCAGTTCGTGTTCTCGCTCGCCCAGGACCGGCGCGACCCGACGCTGTGGTTGTTCGGCGGCGTCTGGGAAGTGTTGGCACGTCGGTCCGACCCGAAGACACACTCCTACGACGTAGCGCTACGCGACGACCTCATGGGGCCCTACATCCGACGGCTGTACGTCCGTTCGACACTGGTGGGACGGCAGCGGCGCCGCAGCATGGAGGCGTGCCTGGCGGACATGACCGTCGCGTCGATCCTCGAAGAAGCCTTCGTCGGCGACCCCTTCCCAGGGCACGACCGAATCAACCACTCGCTGGCTGAGCTTCAGGTCATCGTCGCGCAGGCCCGCCCCGACTGGCGCATCGCTCTCGAGTCGATGAAAGGCGTCTACGTCATCCACGACCAGGTCACCGGCGCACGCTATGTCGGCTCGGCCTACGGTGACACCGGGATCTGGCAGCGATGGAGCGTCTACGCCGCCACCCTGCACGGCAACAACATCGGCCTCCAGGCGCTGCTGGCGGACAAGGGCCCGGACTACTTCCACCACAACCTCAGGTTCGCCCTGCTGGAGTTCTGGTCGATGCGGACTGACGACCAGCACGTCATCGACCGTGAGACCTACTGGAAGGACGTCCTGCTGTCGCGAACGCCCGGAACGGGACACAACCTCAACTAGCTAGCCCGGCCGGCTGGTCAACAGGACGAGCGCCGTCAGACGGTGGAGCCGGCGCCCTCTGCAGCGCTGGCAGCGGCCTCATCTTGCGCCTCGTGGAAGTGTTCGCGGCACCACGGCTTCGCGTCCCAGATGATCCATGTTGCGTGATCGCAGCGCGTGCAGGTGGGCTCCACGGGGACGACACTAGCTCTAGCTAACCTAGATCTTTCGGGCGCAGAGCTTGTTCGCTGGCAGCTGAGGAACAACACGGGTCCGCAGATCGATCGCGTGCCACGATCAGAAGATGTTCTCGTCGGTTGCGGTCTTGTCGGATATCCACGGCGTGCTGCCCGTCCTTGAAGCGGTACTTGCTGAGCGGGTCGTGCAGGAAGCTGAGTTGGTGGTCGTGACGGGTGATCATGCGTCTGGTCCGCAACCTGGTCTGGTGCTGGACCGGTTGCTCGCCGAAGGTGACCGACTGCGACTGGTTCGTGGCAACGCCGACCGGGAACTGGTCGCTCTGCGGCGCGGGGTCGAGATCGAGATACCCGATGACGTCACGCCGTGGGCGGCAGAACAGCTCACCGCCGCGCAGGTCGACCTGCTCGACGGATTGCCGCATCCCCTGGTCCTTGACGTCATTGGTTTCGGGCCAGTGGTGTTCTGTCACGGCAGCCCCCGTCGAGACAATGAGCTGGTGCTTGTCGATTCACCGCTAGAACGGTGGGCAGCAGCGTTCAGCGACTTGACCGACAAGCAACGCACGGTGGTCTGCGGCCATACCCACATGCCCTTCATCCGGCTGGTCGATCGACGTCTGGCCATCAACGCCGGCAGCATCGGCATGCCGTACGGGCGGGCGGGCGGCAGTTGGGCACTCCTGCAGGACGGCACGGTCTCGCTGCACCACACAGCCATCGATATCGATGAGGCGGTGACCGCCGTGACCGACGGATCAAGCTACCCGGGCCGTCACGGCTGGGCTGAAGAGTATGTGCGCGCAGCCAACAGCGACGCAGACGCAATCGCCGCGTTCACGCCGGCCGAAGACCGACCGGGAGCCGGTCCCGTCTAGGGATCTACTTGTGACAAATGCCGTCCCTGCCAACTACTTGACGCAAGTCAGACTGTGGGCGCGAATTCAGGCAGCCAGCTTTGCTGCTGGTTCTAGGCCCGCTCACCGACACCGTTAGGGGTGTGGTGAGCGGACCTGTAATCGCCTGCTGGGGTCTAGTCGACGTCCCAGTCAGGGCCGGCCGCCGGCTCGATCTCATACGACGCCGACGTGTCGTCGACGTGCAGCTCGTTGGGGCGTTCGTGGACGATCTCGGCTTCGGTGGAGGTGCTCATTCCGTCGCGAACGTGCGCGACGAGGGCGGCGTGTGGGTCCGCCTGCGCGGGGGTCGCTCGGGCGGCGTTTGCTGCGGTCAGGTCCGGCTGCAGCTCTGGGCTCGCCGGCCCGCGAGCGTGGTTGAGTCCGGTGGCCACCTCGGCGCCGAGTTTGGCGGCGTCGCCGAGGCGGTCCATCACGGTGACGACGTCGAAGCGGTCGGCTACCACCGCGTGGCGGTTCAGGAACTGGTCGAGTCGCTGCTCGCGGAACGGGAGCCGGTCGGCCAGCGCGTGCAGCTCGCCGTGGTCGGCCAGTTGCTGGACTGCCGTGGCGACATGCTCGGCGATTGCGGGGATCTCGTTGGCCATGGCCTGCAGGTGCCGCACCGCCGCGATCTTGAGCTCACCGCCTGACTCGTGCAGTTGGGGGGCGTCGGGCGAGCCGAACTCGCGACGCAGTTCGCTGTGGGTTCGTTGCGCCCACAAGCCCAAGTCGCGGTCCTCGAGGTGCAGGGGCGCGGAGGTGACGAACGGCCGGAGCCGATCGCGCACCTCGTACCAGATCGCCGCCGCTGGGCGTGCGTCTGGCATGGCGTCGCCGGCCAGTGCGGCGGCTGTCGTGGTGGCGTAGCGGGTTGTGGATTCGGCGGCGCGGGTCACGGCGAACACTTCGAGCAGTGTGGGTCGTCGGCCGAGGTCGGCGGCCGAGCGGCGTAGCCGGTCAGAGATGACGGTCAGAGATTCCAGCGCGGCTCCTGCCGCGCTCATGTCAGGCGTCAGCATGGCCCGGGGGACCGGCCGGTCGAGGACCGCGCGCGCCTGTACTGCCGGGGTGTCCTTCAGCGCCTGCACGATCAGCGCACGCGCGGTGAGGTGGGTCCAGGCCAGGTCGGCGGTGCGGCGGTTGTCGCCTTCGGCGGCGTAGGTCGTCAGCACTCGTGCGGCGCTGGCCACCTCGACTGTGATGGCCCAGCGTTGGTCGCGGCCGGTTTCCATGCGTAGTGCCGCGGCGACGTCGGCGACGCCGCCGGCCAGGCCGGTGAGTCGACCGGCACGGTCGATGGTGAGGGTGGCGGCGTTCTGCTCGCAGGAGTCGGCAAGATCGCGGGCAATGGTCTCCCTGCGGCCGTTGACGTCCAGCTCGAGTCCGTCCTGGGCGAGCTGGTGCAGCGCACGTCCGAGTTCGGCCAATGCGCCCGCGGCGTCTCGTGATTGGCGTTCGGTGCCGGCCGCGTAGCGCGCTTCGTCTTCGAGTGTTTGTAGGAGGTCGCGGATGCTGGTGGGCATCACCGCACCGCCTGCGGGGGATCGGTCGGCGACGTCGCGGCGTGCGATGTCGAGGCGTCGGCCCTCGCGGTGTCAGACCTCGCGGTGTCCGGGAGCTGCGCTGCGGCCGCGCGGGCGTCCAGGAGCGCGTCGAGGATCGGGTCGGTGATCTCGTCGCTGGGCAGCGAGCTCAGCAGCGCCGTCGCCTCGCCGATCGCGGCGGCGATGTCGGCGGCGTTGTCGCCGACGAAGGGCAGTTGTGAGCAGGTCGAGCCCAGCGCGGTGTGGAGG
>CAZZVT010000196.1:0-6005 GCA_964657545.1 uncultured Jatrophihabitantaceae bacterium | reverse complement strand
CGCTGTTCAGCGCCAACGCGATCCAGCCCCGCGACAACTACACGGTGCTGATCGAGCACTACCGCAAGCGCTTCGTCGAGCACGGCCATGACCCCAGCACCGCCTACGTCGCCGCCGGTGCAGGCTTTCTGTTCCTGGCCGACACCACCCAGGAGGCGAAGGAGGCGTTCGGGCCGACGTACGAACGGATGGTGGCGTTCTTCAACCAGCCCGGCAACCACACCGTGGGCAACGAGATGACGTTCGCGACCATCGACGACGCCATCGAGCGTGGCCCGGTGCTCGTCGGGTCACCTCAGCAGATCGTCGAGAAGATCCTGTACTGGCACGAGGCGTTCGGGCACGACCTGCAGTCGTTCAGCTTGCCCACGATGATCCCCCATGAGCAGCAGCTCGACATGCTCGAACGGATGGCGAGCGAGGTCATCCCGGTGGTGCGGCAAGCCGCGCCCACGACGCTCTGGAGCACACAGGACTTGTACGGCGGGCGACCCGCTGCCCACGGTCGGACCATGCTCCGACCGGAACCTCGTCTCTGAACGCGACGGACGTCATCGATGCTGACTCGGGCGGTCAGGACCCGATCCAGGTCAACGTCGCCCACGCCTTGTCCAGGACCTCGAGGTAGGGGTCGGGGTCCAGGTGCTGGGCGGTCAGCCAGGCGTCGTCACCGAACGTCGTGTCGTAACGATCGGAGCGGTCGCACATCAGCGAGACGACGCTGCCGGTCTCCCCCGCGCGGTGCATCTCGCACGCCAGGTAGAGCGCCCCGTACAGATTGGTTCCGGTGGACGGGCCCGCCCGGATGCCGAGCCGGTCGTCGAGGAAGCGCATTCCGGCCACCGACGCAGCGTCGGGGACGCCGATCATGCGGTCGACGACGTTGCGCTGGAACGACGGTTCGACCCGCGGTCGGCCGATGCCCTCGATCCGTGAGCCGAACCCGGTGTAGTCGGTCCGGGCGAACGCCGGCAGGAAGGCCGAGCCGTCGGGATCGACGACGGCGAGACGCGTCGGCAGGCCCCGATAGCGCAGGTACCGCCCGATGGTGGCACTGGTGCCGCCCGTTCCCGCACCCACGACGACCCACGCCGGCACCGGATGCGGCTCGGCCTCGAGCTGCTCGAAGATCGATTCGGCGATGTTGTTGTTCCCCCGCCAATCGGTGGCCCGTTCGGCGTTCGTGAACTGGTCGAGGTAGCACCCACCCAGGCTCGCGGCGAGGGCCCGGGCCGTCTCGTACACCTCACCCGCCGAGTCGACCAGCCGGCAGCTGCCACCCGCCCGCTCGATCAGCGCGATCTTGTTCGGGCTGGTCGAGCGGGCCATGACCGCGATGAACGGCAGCCCGAGAAGGCGCGCGAAGAAGGCCTCGCTGATCGCCGTCGAACCGCTCGACGCCTCCACGATCGTGCTGCCCGGGCCGACGTCGCCGTTGCAGATGGCATACAGGAACAGCGAGCGGGCCAGCCGGTGCTTCAGGCTGCCGGTCGGATGGGTCGACTCGTCCTTCAGGTACACCTCGACGCCCGGATCCGCCGCGAGCGGCAGCTGCAACAGGTGGGTGTCGGCGCTGCGTCGTGCGTCGGCGCGCAGGCGGGCAACCGCCCAATCCACCCAGTCACGGGGGATCGGGGACGGCTGGGCGACGTCGGCGACAGGACGCATGCCCACGACCACCCCCGTCAGAACTCCACACGCCGTCGAGGTCGCGCGGGGACAGAATAGCCTCGGACGCTCGGGCGCCCGATCAGACGCCCTCGGACCTCGACCCTGCTACGGAGGCGGACTTCCGGTGGCCACCCTCAGCGTGATCGTGCCCGTCCACAACGGCGCCCGGCACCTGCCCACCGCGCTGGCCTCGTTGGACCGCAACGCCGGCCCGGACGTCGAGGTCGTGGTGGTCGACGACGCCTCCACCGACACGACGCCCGACCTGCTCGACGCATGGGCCAGTGACCGGCCGATGTCGACGGTGCTGCGCAATGCGGAAAGCATCGGCGCCGCCGCGGCCCGCAACGTCGGGCTGGACCACGCGAGCGGACGGCTGCTCACCTTCTTCGACGCCGACGACTGGCTGGGGCCGGGGCACCTGGCCGATCTGGTCGCGGCCATCGACGGCCTGGGCTGTGACTTCGTGCGCACCGACCACGTGCAGGTCCACGGGCGCAGCCGCGTCCTGCACCGCGCGCCCTGCGTCCGCGACGTCGTCCTCGACCCGCGCGCGCACATCATGCCGGTGCAGCGCGAGACGATGATCGACTACCCGTTCTCGTGGGCCGGCGTGTACCGCCGCGAGCTGGGCGATGTGCTGCGCTTCCCCGAGACGCTGCACACCGCCACCGACCGGCCGTGGATCTGGCGGCTGCACCGCGAGGCGGCCTCGTTCGCCACCGTCTCGCTGTCCGGCCTGTTCTACCGCCGCGAGGTCGAGGGATCGCTGACCCGGATCGGCGACGCGCGACGGCTGCATTTCTTCGACGCCTACCGGCTCGTCCTCGAGCAGGTGCGCGACGAGCCGGACATCCGGCCCAAGGCCGTCCGGCAGTTCGTCTCGCTGCTGGCCTGGCACGTACAGGGCCTCGACATCTACGACGCGGCCGCCCGCGATGAGTTCACCGTCCGGGCGCGCGCCGCGCTGGCCGAACTCGGACCGCAGCTGCGCGACTCGGGAACCATGACGTCCGCGCGTCGCGAACTGCTCGAGCCCTACTGGCCCGACGGGTACGGCGTGAGCGTCGCATGAGTTCGACCCAGGTGATGTGCGTCGGCAGCGTGCTGGGCGCCGCGCTGCTGGCCGCCGCGATCGACGACGGTGTCCTTGCGCCGGCCGACCGGCGCGTCCTGCTGGTGGCGAACACTGCCGAGCCGCCCGAGACCGTCCCGTCCCCGCGGGAGGCGCCCGGCTTCGACACGCTCGCCCGCCGCTTCGACGAGGTGATCGACTGGAACGCGCTCATCGCACCGCTGCACCCTGTGGGCTGGTACCCGTCCGCGGCCGAGCTGCCGCTGCTGGGCCGACTGATGAGTCAGCGGTTGGGCGTCGGGAGCGGTTGCGTCGAACTCGTGCTCGACGGCCTGTCGAGCACCCCGGCGAGCTCCATCGCCGCCCTGCTGCCCGACGCGCCGATCACCGTGTTCAGCGACTCGCTGCTCGCCTGGGGTCCGCCCGCCAGGCCCGCCACCAGCGAGCAGGCCGCCCGGGCGACGCGGCTGCTGCACCTGCCCGTGCTCGACGGGCTGCGCCCGCTGCTGCTGGCCGGCAGCGACGCCCGCCCGAACACCTGCGCAGTGCCGGCGCAGGCGTGGACGGCCACGCTCGCCGAGCTGCCGGCCGTCACCGCTGCCGACGACGCGGTCGTGCTGGTCGGCGAGCGGCCCGGAGTGTCCGACACGCAGCCCGCCGAGCTGCTGCGCGCGGTCGCCGCCCGCGGGCATCGCGAGGCAGTGTTCGTGCCGCACCCGACGGCCGGTAACGGCCCCGAGCGCCAGCTGCACCAGCTGGCCGTCGAGCTCGGCGTCCGGCTGCGCATCACCGACGACGGGCTGCCGGCCGAGGCCGTGCTCGCCCGCTCACGTCCCGCGCTGGTCGTCGGCGGCATCGGCCCGGCGCTCGTCGTCGCCCGTGACGTCTTCGAGCTGACGGTGGGGGCGGTCGGTGCCGAGCGGGTGCTCGCGCGCCGCAAGCAGGGGCCCGAACGGATCTCGGCGACCATCGTCCACGCCGGCATCGCGTCGCTCGGGGCCGACGGGACACTCACCGAACCCACCCCGTCCGGGCCGCGTGCCGCCCTGATCCACGCGGTGGCCTACAGCCTGGGTCCGGACGATCTGGCCGACCTTCGCGAGGACGCGGCCGCCTACCTCGCGGCCCACGGCGGCGGCCCGTACGTCAGCCACGAACGACAGGTCGCGCTCGGCCTGGCCGAGCCGCGCGACGCCCCGCCCCGGTCCACCGGCCGCAGGTGGCCGCGCTTGCGGACGCGCTGACCTGCTGGCACCGGGTCGACTGGCGGGTGTTCGGCAGAATGACCAGGTGCATGTAGCGCTCGACATCCTGGCCATGGTTGCCGTGGTCGGCTTCGGCGCCGCGTTCGCGCGGCGGATGGGGTGGTCCGAGCCGCTGGTCCTCGTCGCGGTCGGCATCGGGCTGTCGTACGTCCCGCGCGTCCTCGAGATCCGTCTGACGCCCGACCTCGTGCTCATCGGGCTGCTGCCGCCCCTGCTCTACGCGGCTGCGCTGCAGACCTCCCTGATCGACTTCAAGGCCAACCGCCGTCCGATCCTGCTGCTGTCGGTCGGCCTGGTCGTGTTCTCGACGCTCGCCGTCGGGCTGATCGCGTGGTGGGTGGTTCCGGCAGCCACGTTGTCGGCGGGGTTCGCGCTCGGCGCGGTGCTGGCCCCGCCCGACGCGGTCGCGGCGACGACGGTGGCGCGGCGGGTCGGCATGCCGCGGCGGATCGTGTCGATCCTCGAGAGCGAGAGCCTCGTCAACGACGCCACTGCGCTCGTCGCCCTGAACACCGCGATCGCGGCGATCACGGCCACGGTCTCGCCGGTCGAGGTCGGCTGGGACTTCGTCCGCTCGGCCGGGGGCGGGCTGCTCGTCGGCCTCGCCGCCGCCTTCGTGCTGGCCAGGATCCGCCGCTTCATCGACGACCCGGTGCTCGACACCACGCTGTCGTTCGCAGCGCCGTACGTCGCGTTCCTGCCCGCCGAGCAGATCCACGGCTCGGGCGTGCTGGCCGTGGTCGTCACCGGTCTGCTGCTCGGGCACAAGGCGCCGGTGCTGCAGACGGCCAGCTCGCGGATCGCCGAGAACGTCAACTGGCGCACCGTGCAGTTCCTGCTCGAGAACGTCGTGTTCCTGCTGATCGGCCTGCAGGTGCGCCGGCTGCTGCGCACGGTGATCGACTCCGACCTGACGTTCACCCAGGTCGTCGTGCCGTGCGCCGCCGTCCTGGTGGCGACCGTCGTGGTGCGGATCGGGTGGGTCTTCGGTGTCACCGCCCTGCTGCGCGTCGTCGGCGTGCGGACGTGGGACTGGCGTACCTCGGCGGTCGTGTCGTGGTCCGGCATGCGAGGGGTGGTGACGCTGGCTGCCGTGTTCGCGCTGCCGACCGATACCCCGCAGCGCGGGCTGCTGGCCCTGTGCGCGTTCGTGGTCGTGGCCGGCACGCTGGTCGTCCAGGGTCTGACGCTGCCCACGCTGGTACGGCGGCTGCGGCTGCCCGCACCCGACGCGGCCGAGGACGCGCTGCAGAGCGCCCAGCTGGTCAACGCGGCCGCGAATGCCGGCCTGGCCGTGCTCGACGAGGTCAGCACCGACGACGACCCGAAAGAGGTGCTGGCCGATCTGCGCGACCGCGCGATGACCCGCAGCAACCGCATCTGGGAGCAGCTCGGGCGTTCGCAGAGCGAGATCGAACCGCCGTCGGCGGCCTACCGTCGGTTGCGGTTGCAGATGCTCTCGGCCGAGCGTGGCTCCATCCTCGAGGCCCGCGACCGCGGCATCTACGACGACGTCGTGCTGCGCCAGTCGCTGCTGGCCATCGACCTCGAGGAGTCGCTGCTCGACCGGATCTCCGACGCCGCGGCGCAGGTCGACTCGGAACTCGTCACCGCCCAGCAGCGCGCCGGTGACTGCGAGCATCTCGAGAAGGCACCGCACGTCATGCGGGCGACCACGCCGAACGGGTGCGAGGAGTGCCTGCGCGACGGCGTCCGCTGGGTGCACCTGCGGTTGTGCCTGGATTGCGGACACGTCGGCTGCTGCGACTCCTCGCCGGGGCGGCACGGCGTGCGCCACTTCGAGGACACCGGGCACCCGGTGATGCGATCGATCGAGCCGGGCGAGGCCTGGCGCTGGTGCTTCGTCGACGAGCTGCTCGGCTGATCCACCGCAGCGCCGCGATCGTCCTGCACCACGCGCGCCGCACCGCGTGAGACGCAGGAAGATCCACCGCAGGACGCCGGCGGTCAGGCTTCAGCGGCGGACGGCGGCG
>CAZZVT010000195.1:1594-6119 GCA_964657545.1 uncultured Jatrophihabitantaceae bacterium | reverse complement strand
GCACGCCGTCAAAGCCCGACGGAGGAGGGCGCATGACCGAGACACGAGTGGCTGCTGTCGCGGCCAACTTCGGCCGGGACCTCGACGACGCGTTCGCCCGCATCGCGGCCATCCTCGACGACGCGCGCGCCCGCGGCAGCCAGCTGGTGGTGCTGCCCGAGGCGACGCTGGGCGGGTACCTCGCCAATCTCGACGGCGCCGGCGACGTCTCACTGCCGCCGGCTCTCGACGTCGACGGGCCCGAGGTCGCCCGACTGGCTGCGTTGGCCGGTGACCTCGTCGTCACCGCAGGCATGTGCGAGGCCGAGGGTCCGCGCCGGTTCAACACCGCGATCGCGGTCACCGGCGACGGCGTGCTGGGCGTCCACCGCAAGGTGCACCAGCCGCTGGGCGAGGGCGCGTCCTACTCGGCGGGCGAGGCCTTCGCCGCGTTCGACTCGCCGGTCGGACGCCTGGGCATGATGATCTGTTACGACAAGGCGTTCCCCGAGGCCGCCCGCGCGCTCGCCGTCGACGGCGCCGAGATCATCTGCTGCATGTCGGCCTGGCCGACCGCACGCACGCAGTCCACCCCGGACATCGCCGACGACCGCTGGGCGCGCCGCTTCGACCTCTTCGACCGGGCGCGCGCGCTCGAGAACCAGGTGCTGTGGGTGTCGGCGAACCAGGCCGGGACGTTCGGCGACCTGCGCTTCGTCGCCTCGGCCAAGGTCGTCGACGCCGGTGGCGATGTCATCGCCACGACCGGCTACGACGCCGGTGTCGCCTACGCCGGCGTCGATCTCGAGGAGATGCTCGGCGGCGCGCGCCGGCACATGTTCCACCTGCGCGACCGCCGCCCCGACAGCTACGCCTCGGGGGTCACGGTATGAGTTCCAGGGTTCCCGTGGTCATCGTCGGCGGTGGACAGGCGGGCCTGGCGGTCAGCTGGTACCTCAAGCACGACGGCATCGAGCACGTGGTCCTCGAGCGCGACACGCTGGTGCACACCTGGGCCGACGCGCGGTGGGACACGTTCTGCCTCGTGACCCCCAACTTCCAGTGTCGGCTGCCGGGTTACGCCTACGACGGCGGCGATCCGGACGGCTTCATGGTCCGCAAGGAGATCCTCGAGTGGCTGGCCGGGTTCGTGGCGAGCTTCGACCCGCCGGTGCGCGAGCACACCGCGGTCACGTCGGTGCGCGCAGTGGAAGGCGGATTCGACGTCCGCACCACCGGCGAGACCTACCTGGCCGAGCAGGTCGTCGTGGCCACCGGCGGCTATCACACGCCGCAGATCCCGCGGATGGGCGAGCGGTTGCCGGCCGGCGTCGAGCAGGTGCACTCTTCGGCGTACCGCAACCCCGAGTCGTTGCCCGACGGGCCGGTGCTGGTCGTCGGCACCGGGCAGTCCGGGGCGCAGATCGCCGAGGACCTGCTGCTCGCCGGACGGCAGGTGCATCTGGCCGTCGGCAAGGCGCCACGCTTCGCCCGCCGTTACCGCGGCCGCGATGTCATCGCCTGGCTCGAGGACACCGGCCACTACGACAAGCCGGTCACCGACAAGCCGGTCGAGGAACGCACGCAGGACAGGACCAACCACTACGTCACCGGCCGCGACGGTGGGCGCGACATCGACCTGCGGGCCTTCGCCCAGCAGGGGATGACCCTGCACGGCAGACTTCTGGACATCGCCGACGGGCAGCTGCGCTTCGACGCCGACCTCGAGCGCAGCCTCGACGGCGCCGACGACGTCTACAACGGCATCAACACGATGATCGACGACTTCATCGCCGCGCAGGGCATCGAGACGGCGGAGGGCCCGTCGAGATACCACGCGGTATGGCGGCCGTACGGTTACCGCGGTTCGCGCCTGCCGGCGTCCGATCTCGCCGCCGTCGTGTGGGCCACCGGCTTCACCCGCGACTACCGGTGGCTGCACGTCCCGGTGTTCGACGGCGCCGGGCATCCGCAGCACGTGCGCGGCGTGACGCCCGTCCCGGGCGTCTCGTTCGTCGGCCTGCCCTGGCAGCACACCTGGGGCTCGGGGCGGTTCGCCGGGCTCGACCGCGACGCGCGGCACGTGGCCGAGCAGCTGAGCGCCTCGGTCACGGTCTGACGCGTGCCCCTGCAGCGACTCGCGGCGGCGTCGGCGCACTTCGGGCGCGAGCTGCCACGCTCGGTCGAGCGGATCGGCATGATCATCACAGCCGCGCGCAAGGCCGATGCCTCGCTGCTCGTGCTGCCGGACGCCGCGCTGGGGGGGTACCTGGCCGATCTGCGCTCGCCCGATCCGGACGCGCTGCCGCCGGCCATTGCCCCTGACGCGCCGGAGTTCCGTCGCATCATCGCGATGGCCGGCAACATGGTCGTCTGCCTGGGGTACTCCGAACTGTTCGACGGTCGGCGCTGGAACTCGGCGATCTGCCTGTCCGGTGATGGCGTGCTCGGCCGCTACCGCAAGGTGCACCAGCCACCCGGCGAGGCGCTCGTCTATTCGGCGGGTGATCGGATCGCGGCGTTCGACACCCCGGTCGGCCGGCTCGGGATGCTGATCGACTACGACAAGACCTTCCCCGAGGCGGCGCGCACGCTGGCCCTCGACGAGGCCCGCATCATCGCCTGTCTGTGCGCCTGGCCGGCCTCGTTCACGCAGCGCGCGCCGCGACTGACGCAGGACCGCCAATCGCGGCTGTTCGATCTGTACGACTGCGCGCGGGCGGCCGAGAACCAGGTCGTCTGGGTGTCGTCGAACCAGACCGGTTCGATGGGTGGGCTGCGGTTCCTGGGCCAGTCGAAGGTCGTCGGTCCGGGCGGCGATGTACTGGCTCGCACCTGGGCCAAAGCGGGTTTGGCCGTCGCCGAGCTCGACGTCGACGTCGAGATCGAACGCGCCCGCCTCGTGCTGCACCACCTGCGGGAGCGACGCCCCGACCTCTACGCGGACAAGTGAGCGACGCTTGCGGATCGCACTGCTGACCTACTCCTCCCGTCCACGTGGTGGGGTCGTCCACACGCTGGCGCTGGCGGAGGCGCTCGCTGCCCGCGGGCACGGCGTGGATGTCTGGTCGTTGGGCCGCGGTGGCGACGACGGGTTCTTCCGGCCCGTCCATTCCTCGGTGGGCGTGCGGTTGGTGCCGTTCCCGGATGTCGCCGGCGAGGGCGTGGGCCCGCGCATCCTGCGCTCCATCGCGACGTTGGGCGCAGCCTTCGACCCGACCGACTACGACCTCGTCCATGCACAGGACTGCATCAGCGCGAACGCCGTCCCCGACTGCGTACGCACGATCCACCACCTCGACCAGTTCACGACGCCGGAGCTCGCGGCCTGTCATGAGCGGGCGATCGTGCGACCACGGGCGCATGTGTGCGTCTCGGCCGCGGTGGCCGAGGAGGTCCGGGCCGGGTGGGGGATCGAGGCCACCGTGATCCCGAACGGCATCGACGGCGCGCGGTTCGCCGCGGCGGAGTCCGACGTCGCGCGTCGCGAGCGGTGGGCGCGGCGCCTGGGCCGCTACGTCCTCGCCGTCGGGGGCATCGAACCGCGCAAGGGCAGCGAGGATCTCGTCCACGCAATGGCCCTGATGCAACGCCGCGATCCGGGCCTGCGGTTGGTGATCGCGGGCGGCGAGACGCTGTTCGACTACCGCGACTACCGCACCCGGGTGCTCGAGCGCGCGGCCGAGCTCGGCGTGCGGCCCGAGCTGCTCGGCCCGGTGCCGCACGACGAGTTGCCGTCGCTGGTGGCGCAGGCGTCGGCGTTCGCCTTCCCGTCCGTGAAGGAGGGCTTCGGCATGGCGCCGATGGAGGCGCTGGCCGCGGGAGTGCCGGTGGTGATGCGCGACCTGCCGGTGCTGCGCGAGGTGTTCGCCGGCTCGGTGGCGTTCGTCGGCAACGAGTCGGAGCTGGCCATCGAGCTGCTGCATGCCACCGCCTCGCCCGACCTGCACCGCGTCGAGGTCGGCCGCAAGGTCGCAGCGAGGCACACCTGGCGGGCCGCAGCCCTTGCACATGAACGGTTCTACGCCTCGCTCGGCTGAGCCATCGGTCAGGTGAAGCGGCGCAACCGCAGGCTGTTCGTGACGACGAAGACCGAGCTGGCGGCCATGGCGGCACCGGCGATCACCGGGTTCAGCAACCCCAGCGCGGCCAGCGGAAGCGCCGCGACGTTGTAGCCGAACGCCCACACCAGGTTGCCCTTGATCGTGCGCAACGTGGCGCGGGCCAGCCGGATCGCGACCGCGGCGGAACGCAGGTCACTGCGGACGAGGGTGAGATCCGAGGCCTCGATGGCGACGTCGGACCCGCTGCCCATGGCAATGCCGAGGTCCGCGGCGGCGAGGGCGGCGGCGTCGTTCACGCCGTCGCCGACCATGGCCACGACCCGTCCGCCGGCCCGAAGGCGTTCGACCTCGGCCACCTTGTCCTGCGGCAGCACTCCGGCCACGACCTCGTCGATCCCGACGGCCGCAGCGACGGCCTGCGCCGCACGACGGTTGTCGCCGGTGAGCAGGACGGGGGTGAGCCCCAGCTCGCGCAGCTCGCG
>CAZZVT010000195.1:0-1494 GCA_964657545.1 uncultured Jatrophihabitantaceae bacterium | reverse complement strand
AGCGGGCCGCCGCGCTCACCGGCCGCCGCGGTGATCGCCTGCGCCACCGGGTGGGTGCTGGCCGACTCGGCCGCGCCGGCCAACCGCAGCACGTCGTCCGGCGAGTCGGCGACGACGTCGTGCAGCGTCAGCTGCCCGGTCGTCACCGTGCCGGTCTTGTCGAGCACGACGGTGTCGATGCGGCGGGTGCTCTCGAGGATCTGTGGGCCCTTCACCACGATGCCGAGCTGCGCGCCGCGCCCGGTGCCGACCATCAGGGCGGTGGGGGTGGCGAGCCCCAGGGCGCAGGGGCACGCGATGATCAGCACCGCGACGCCGGCGGTGAACGCCGCGTGGGCGCTGCCGTCGAGCGTCAACCAGAGCGTGAACGTCAGCGCGGCCAGGGCGATGACCACCGGCACGAACACCGCCGACACCCGGTCGGCGAGCCGCTGCACCTCGGCGCGGCCGTTCTGCGCCTGCTCGACGAGCCGGGCCAGCTGCGCGAGCTGGGTGTCGGCGCCGACCCGCGTGGCGGTGACGACCAGCCGTCCACCGACGTTGAGCGTCGCACCGACCACCGGGTCGCCGGGGCCGACCTCGACCGGCACCGCCTCGCCGGTGACCAGCGCGGCGTCGACGGCCGAGGTGCCTTCGTCGATCACGCCGTCGGTGGCGATCTTCTCGCCGGGCCGCACCACGAAGCGTTGGCCGACGGCCAGTGCAGTGATCGCGATGCGCTGCTCGCTTCCGTCGTGCAGCACGGTGACGTCCTTGGCGCCGAGATCGAGTAGGGCCCGCATCGCCGCGCCGGCGTGGCGCTTCGCCCGCGCTTCGGCATGGCGCCCGGCGAGCAGGAACGCCGGCACCACCGACGCGACCTCGAGGTAGGTGTCACCCCCGCCCAGGAACAGCGCCCACACCGACCACAGGTATGCGGCGAGCACCCCGAGTGACACGAGGGTGTCCATGGTCGTGGCGCGGTGGCGCAGGTTGACGGCCGCCGCCCGGTGGAAGGGCCACGCACCCCACACGACCACGGGCGTGGTGAGCACGAGCGCGAGCCACTGCCAGCCGTCGAAGTGGAAGGCTGGCACCATCGACAGCACGAGGACCGGCAGCGCGAGTGCGCTGGTGATCAGCAGTCGCAGTCGCAGGGGATCGGCCTGTTGCTCGTCCTGCGCCTCGACGCGGGGGACGGCAGCCAAGTAGCCGATGCTCTCGACGACCCCGACGAGATCCTCGACGGCCACGGTGTCGGGATGGTCGACGAGCGCCTTCTCGGTGGCGTAGTTGACCGATGCGGTCACGCCGTCCAGCTTGTTGAGTTTCTTCTGGACGCGCGCCGCACACGATGCGCAGGTCATGCCACCGATCGCGAGCTCGACGGTCTTCGGCTCTCCGACGACGAGCGCGGCGAGCGCGGTGCGGACGGCGGCGAGGTCCGGCCCCGCGATCAACGCCGCGAGTGGTTTTCCTCGGAGAAAGCGGAGCTCGAGCCCGAAGAGATCCACC
>CAZZVT010000194.1:0-6121 GCA_964657545.1 uncultured Jatrophihabitantaceae bacterium | reverse complement strand
TGACCCGCGGACGCGTCGCGGTGGCCATGGCCGGCATCCTCACCGCCCTGCTGCTGCAGGCAGCGCTGATCGGGCCGGTCGTCGCGCCCTACGCCGTCAGCCTGCCGCTCGTGCTGGTCGCCGCGGTCGGGCTGGTCGACGGGCCGGCCACCGGACTCGGCTTCGGCTTCGCCGCCGGTCTGGTCGCCGACCTCGGCTCGGCGCATCCGGCCGGCGTGTTCGCCCTGGTCTGGATGGGCGTCGGCCTGCTGAGCGGTCTGGTCGCCGACCGGCAGAGCCTGCGGCGCGACGCGGTGACGGCGGGCGTCGTCAGCGGAATCGGCAGCAGTGTCGCCACGCTCGTCCTCGCGCTCGTCACCGACCTGGCCGGTGCGTGGGACGCGGTGCGCGACCTCGTGCCGTCGGTGCTCGGCGACGTCGTGCTCGCATTCGCAGTGGTGGCACTCGTACGCCGCATGCTGCACACCGATGCGCTGCGCCGGCCTGCCGCCGTCTACACCGAACTGACCGGAGTGGGCCGTGGCTGAGTCCACCGTGATGCGCCCCGGATCGCTCAACGGCGGACGTCCGCCCCGCACCGCCATGCGTCGCCCGCCGACCCCGCGTCGGCTCGGCATCGTCGTCGCGCTCGTCGTGTCGATGATGCTGACGCTGTTCGCCCGGCTGTACTACGTCCAGCTGCTCGACCCGAACAAGCCGACGCAGACCGCGCAGGCGACGCATTCCGGTGCGATCGTGTTGACGGCGCCACGAGGTCAGATCCTCGACGCCCAGGGCCGTGTGCTCGTCGGCAACACCACCGTCGAAACGATCACCGTCACCCGCGACACCCTGCAGCGGCGTGCCGACAAGGGGCAGGCCGTGCTGACCCGGCTGGGCGCGCTGCTCGGCACGAGCGCCACACAGCTGGCCAAGGAGATCACGCCCTGCTCGTCGAAGGTTCCGGCGCCGTGCTCGACCGGCGAGCCCTACGCGCCGGTGACCGTGGCGACCGAGGTCACGACCAGGGTCGTGCTGGCCATCAGCGAGCACCGCGAGCAGTTCCCCGGCGTCGCGGTCGTCACCGTCAGCCAGCCGACGTATCCCGGCGGTTCGCTGGCCGCGCAGGTGCTCGGCTACACCAGCGACGTCACGGCCGACGACGTCTCGAGCAACTCCACGCTCAACGACCAGGACACGATCGGCGCGTCGGGCCTGGAGGAGCAGTACGACTCGGCGCTGCGCGGCACGGACGGTACGCAGGACGTCGCGCTGAACGCGCAGGGCGTCACCGTGGGCAGCGGCACGAAGACCGCGGCGCAGCAGGGCAGCAGCCTGGTCACCAGCATCGACGCGCATCTGCAGGCGCTGGCCGAGAAGTCGCTCGCGCAGCAGATCCGGGATTCGCGCAAGGCGGGAAAGGCGGCGCCGTCGGGCTCGGTGGTGATCATGGACCCCAACACCGGGCGCATCCTGGCCTCGGCGAGCTACCCGACCTACGACCCGTCGGTGTTCACCGGCGGTATCTCCGAGCAGGACTACAAGACCCTGACCACCGACAGCTCCGGCACCCCGCTGCTGAACCGGGCCACCGCGGGGGAGTACGCGCCGGGCTCGACGTTCAAGCTGATCACGGCGTCGTCACTGGTCACCCATCACGAGATCTCGTTGACCAAGACCTACGGCTGCCCGGGCTCGCTGACGATCGACGGTCGGACGAAGACGAACTACGACTCCGAGGTGCTCGGCACCATCGACCTGCGCGACGCGCTGGGCTACTCGTGCGACACGTTCTTCTACCGCCCGGCCGCCGCCGAGTACTACGCCGACCAGGCCCGGCAGGCGAAGGGCAAGGCGGCGCGCGAGTACCTGCAGCGCATGGCCGCCGCCTTCGGCGTCGGGCAGAGCCCCGGCGTCGACCTGCCGAGCGGCGAGCAGTCGACCGGTAGCTACGCCGACCGCGAGACACGTCTTGCGCGCTGGAAGGCCAATCGCACGACCTACTGCGCCGAGGCCAAGCGCGGCTACCCCGACGTCAAGAACCTCACCGACCGGGCCTACTACACGGAGCTTGCGTCGGAGAACTGCACCGACGGCTGGCGCTACCGGGCCGGCGACAACGCGGACATGTCGATCGGTCAGGGCGAGACGACGATGTCGCCCCTGCAGCTGGCCGTGGCCTACTCGGCGCTGCTCAACGGCGGCAAGATCTACGAGCCGACGTACGGGTGGGGCGTGATCGGCGCCGACGGCAAGGTGCAGCAGACGATCACGCCGAAGGTGCGGAACACGGTGCCGGTGAGCCAGAAGACGTTGAACTACATCGCCAACTCCCTGTCATTCAGCCGCGGGTACGCGGTGTCGGGTGCGTTCGCCTACATCGGGTCGACGTACCAGAACGAGCTCGGCGGCAAGACCGGCACGGCCGAGGTCTTCGGCAAGGCGGACTCGTCCTGGCTCGTCAGCTGGGGGCCGACCTACAAGGACGCGAAGGGCAACACCCGGGCGAAGTTCGTGATGGCCGGGATCGTCGAGCAGGCCGGTACCGGTGCCACCGCGGCCGGGCCGATGGAGAAGCGCATCTGGGACGGCATCTTCGGGGCGAACGGCAGCACGCCGGTGATCGCCGGCAGCACTCCCCAGACCACCCTGCCGACCGTCACGGCACAGAGCGCGGCGACGCACAGATGACCCTCGCCGCCCGCGATCCGCGTGCCCCCTTCGTCCTGACGCCGATGGCGCTGCCGCTCGAGAAACGGGCCCGCGGTTACGACATCCCGCTCGCCGCGGTCTCGCTTGCCCTCGCGCTGATCGGCGGCGTGCTGGTGTGGGCCGCCACGAGGGACTCGCAGGCGGCGCTCGGCGGCAACCCGCAGTCGTTCCTGTACCGCCACCTGATCAACATCGTCATCGCCGCCGGGTTGCTGCTCGCCGCCTCGCGGGTCGATGCCCGGTTGTTGCGCCTGATCGGGCCGATCGTCTACCTGGCCGGCGTCGGCGGACTGCTGCTCGTCATGGTCGCGGGCACCACGATCAACGGCGCGCACGCGTGGATCCGTCTCGGCAGCAGTGTCGAGATCCAGCCGGCCGAATTCATGAAGCTCGGGCTCGTCGTCGGCATGGCCGTGCACTTCTCCCAGCGCTCCGAGCAGCGCGACGCTACGCAATCCAACGGAGCCGGTCCGCCCACCACCCGCGACGTCCTGCTCGCGCTCGGGCTCATCGCCGTGCCGTTCGCGCTGATCATGCTCCAGCCCGACCTCGGGTCCGCGATGGTGCTGTCGTGTGCGGCGTTCGGCGTGCTCATCACGGCCAACGTCCCGGCGCGTTGGACGATCGGACTCATCGTGGTCGGCGTGCTGGTTGCCGTCGTCGCGGTGAAGGCCGGGGTACTGGCCGAATACCAGCTGGCCCGGTTCCGCGAGTTCGCCAACCCGGGACACGACCTGCAGGGCGACGGGTACAACGTGGCGCAGGCGCACATCGCCATCGCCAACGGCGGGCTGTTCGGGACGGGACTGTTCCACGGCCCGCAGACCAACGGCGGCTACGTGCCCGAGCAGCAGACCGACTTCGTGTTCTCCGTGGCGGGCGAGGAGTTCGGGCTCGTCGGTGGGGGCGTGATCATCGCGCTGTTCGGGCTGCTCTGCTGGCGCGGCCTGCGCATCGCCCGTGACAGCGATGCAGTCGGCCGGCTGATCGCCACGGGCATCGTCTGCTGGTTCGCCTTCCAGGCCTTCCAGAACATCGGCATGACGCTCGGATTGATGCCGGTCACCGGCGTCCCGCTGCCGTTCGTGTCCTACGGCGGTTCGTCGATGTTCGCGCAAGCGCTGGCCGTGGGTCTGTTGCAGGCCGTGCATCGCCGCAGCGTGGCCTGAGCGTTCGCGCTGCAACAATCGCTCTTCGCGTGCGTCCTGTTGT
This sequence comes from uncultured Jatrophihabitantaceae bacterium, assembly GCA_964657545.1. Lineage (GTDB taxonomy): Bacteria > Actinomycetota > Actinomycetes > Mycobacteriales > Jatrophihabitantaceae > Jatrophihabitans. The sequence goes on along the minus strand of CAZZVT010000194.1, from coordinate 2,218 downwards.
CGTACACCGACGCACGACGAGAGGTGCTGAGCCATGAGCAGTGCGGAGCCCGGGGTGGAGGTCGAACCGGACGGAGCGCCCAGCTTCGGTCCGAGGACCTTCGACGAGCTGTACCACCAGCAGTGGTGGCCCATGCTGCGCCTTGCGGTGGGGCTGGTCGACCAGCCGGCCGCTGCCGAGGACGTCGTCCAGGACGCCTTCGCCGCCGTCTACAAGCGGTGGGACAGCATCCAGCCCGGCGCGCGGATCGGCTACCTGCGTACCAGTGTGGTCAACGCCTCGCGCAGCGCGCTCCGCCGCCGGATCACGGCGCGCAAGCACCTGCGGGTGGTGGTCGAGGAGACGGCCGAGCCGGCTGATCACACGACCATCCTGTCGGCCGAGCACGAGCTCGTCCGGCAGGCCCTCAAGACCCTGCCGAGCCGCCAGCGCGAGGTCCTCACCCTGCGCTATCTCGCGGAACTGCCCGACGCGGATATCGCAGCGGTCACCGGCCTGTCCGCGGTCGGCGTCCGATCCGCCGCCAGCCGTGGTCTCGCCGCACTGCGCACCAATCTGGGGAGCCAGCTGTGAACGACGAAGAGTTCGAGAACCGCATCAGGACGCTGCTCGTCGAGAGCGTCGAGCACCGGACGGCCGGCTCGACCCGCGTCGCGCCACCGTTCGAGGCGCCCGCGGTGCACGACCGCGACAGCGGGCATGCCCGACGGTCCGGTCGGTGGATCTTGCCACTGGCTGCCGCAGCGTGCATCGCCGTGATCGTCGGCGGCGTCGTGGTCGTGCAGAATCTGACCGCCTCACACGCGCCCACGGTCGACACGCCGACGCACGCGCCCGTCCCGGCGCCCAGCACAATGGTTCCGCCAACCCAGGCGCCCACGACCGCCGTGCCGCCGACGTCGGCCCCCACTGGTGCCGCGAGGTCGACGCACGCCTCGACTCCCACCACCGTGACCGAAAAGCTCGGGGACGCGACGATCGTCCTGCCCGCGGGGTGGAAGGCCCGGTCGTTGCCCGGCGCAGGGTCCGGGGCGTCGTCGAGCGTGCCCGAGAAGCAGGCCTGGTGCCTGAGCCCGGCCTCGCTGCCCAAGTCCAAGGCCACGGTCGACGACTGCCCGCTGGTCTTCGGCACCATCGATCCGGCCGGCTCGACCACGGTCGACGTCGATACGCAGGGCGGCTTCAGCAGCGATCCGGAGTACTGCAGGCAGTACTCGCAGCTCGCCACCGAGACCGAGTCGGCGCAGACGCGCTCCTTCGGCGGCCGGTCCGCGGACTGGCGCAGCTGGACGATCCGCTGCACCACCGGCCAGGCGATGGCAATGGAGCAGTACGTGGTCGCCACCGACCCCGGCTACGTCCTGGAGAGCCAGGCCGTCACCTCGACCATCCACGACGCGATGACCGAGATCGCCCAGAACTCGACGCTGCCCGCCCGGACGTCGTCGTTGCGACTGTTCGACCGGGGTCGGATCACCTCGATCTCGACGAGCGGATCGCACACCTCGGTCACGCTGCACCGGGTCTACAAGAGGCGTGACAGGAACGGGTCGTCGTACGCCGAGCTTGCCGGCCCGACGGTGACGTACACGGTGCCGACGGCGATGTGGTCGCAGGCCCAGGCAGGCGGCGCGCTGAGGCGCGGGTCGGTCGTGCAACTCACCTCCAACGGCAGCAAGATCACGAGCATCTTCGGTAGCGGCCAAATCGACGCCAAAGTGCTCGAAGCGCTCGAAGAAGCGCTCATCACCGCCGACGTCGGTGTTGGGGTTGCGACCCGCTTCGTCGACGAGATCCGCGCCGACTGGAAGGCGAAGAAAATCGAATCGCCCGATGCGGTCAAGGCAGCGCTCAAAGCCAAAGTCGCTGAAGCCCTTGGCGCAGGTAAGCACGTCGTCGATCCGCTCATCGTCGGCGACAACCAGCCCTATGTCATCCTGTTCGTCGGCGTAAACGGCGTCGGAAAAACCACCACCATCGGCAAGATCGCCGCCCAGCTACACTCGCGTGGTGAGACCGTGGTGCTCGCCGCTGGCGATACCTTCCGCGCTGCTGCGAGCGAGCAGTTGTCCGTTTGGGCGGACCGTACGCACGCAAAGCTCATCCGCGGCGACGAGGGTGCCGACCCGGCGAGCGTCATCTTCAACGCCATCGAGCACGCAAAGCAGATCAAGGCGACCGTCGTTTTAGCGGACACCGCGGGTCGGCTGCATACGAA
>CAZZVT010000193.1:0-6194 GCA_964657545.1 uncultured Jatrophihabitantaceae bacterium | reverse complement strand
GGAAACTTCTGCGACTGAGTTCAGCGCCCATTGCACACTCTCCATACGTTGATGACCCGACGGGTCGGACGACGTCGTCGGTTTGCCTGTTCGGCGTGGTGGGCCGCGGCCCGTCTGGCAGTTCTGGATCGACGCTCGTCGAGCGCCTGTGCAACTCCGCAGCGGGAGCCCGGGGTCGGATCGGAGCGGCTCAGGGAATGACTTTGGTATTCGTGAGCTCGGTGAAGATGCGGCTGAACATGTCCGGGGTGTGCATGCAATCGTGGAAACCGAACTGGCGAGCCTTCACCGTGTCGGACACGACCGGGAACTCGCAGTCGAAGACCCAGTCGCCGAACTCCCACGACACCAGCCGGTCGTAGTCGATCGAGAGCAGGCCGAAACGCTGCTGAATCGCCTGCCACAACGGGCCCTTGTCCGCCATGACGTCTGCCAGCCGCATCGGCTGGGGCGTACCCGTCGCCATATCGAAACAGGACGCGATCTGGGGCCACAGGTGTTGCCACTGGAAGATGTCACCGTTGGTGATGTTGAATGTCTCGCCGCCACATTCCGGTGTCGTCGCGGCCCACTCCAGCGCTCGCGCCAGCAGCGCGGCGTCGGTGACCTGGGCGAACTGGGTCCAGGTTTTCGGCCGTCCTGGGAACTTCAACGGCAGCCCGAATTCCTTCGACAGGACGGCGTACACCGCCAGTACCAATGCCAAGTTGTAGGGCACACCGAGCGCCGTGCCGCACACCACGTCTGGACGCAGGACTGTGAAGTCCCAACTCGCCCCAGACGAGCGCTCCCGCAGCAGATCCTCCTGCGCGTAGTAGAAGTTCGGGGGCATGTGCCGGGGATCGGACTCGAGGGCGGGGACCTTGAATGGACCGAGATGCACCCCATAGGCTTTGGCCCCCTCGAGCAGGATCACCCTGCGCAACGCAGGACTGGCAGCGGTCGCCGCCTCGATGAGGTTGCCAAGCATGCTGCGATTCACGAGCACCGCTTCATTCGCATCCGCGCGGACCTGCAATGCGGCGAACACGATGTGCGTCAGGTCGGGCAGATGTGCCAGCGCGTCGGTCACCGACTCGGGATCGGTGAGGTCGGCCGAGACGAACTCGGCATTGGGCTCCTCATAGTCGGGCTTTCCGCGTGAGAGCCCGAACGTTGTCCAACCGGGCCCCCCGGCGAAGTGCTGGACGGCGGCCGTGCCGATGACGCCGGTGGCCCCGGCGATCAGGATGCGTCGATCAGTCATGGAGGCGGGCCTGCAGTTCCTGTGTTGGCTGGAACAGTTCGACCGTGATGCCGTCCGGGTCCTTGCAGTAGGCAAACACGATCCCGGCCAGCGCTCCGCCACTCTCGTCGATGGCGGTGGGCGGCCCGATGAACTCGACGCCTTGACCGACCATCTGCTCGTAGGAGGCGAAGATGTCCTCGACATGGATCGCGATGTGGGATGCGCCGATGTCGCATGGACGCAACGAGAAGGGCCGGCCGGCCGGGTTGTCGTACTGGATCAGCTCGATGAAGGTGTTCCCGACCGGCAGGAAGGCCACGGTGAGGATCGCATCGGGGACGCCGATCGCCTCGGAGACGTCCTCACCGCTCAGCTTGTCGAGCACGAAGGTCGGCTCCAGACCGAAGGAGTCCCGATAGAACCGAAGCGTCCGCTCCAGATTGCTGACGGTCACACCAACGTGCTGCACACCGAAGATTCCGGTCATGGTGAAGCTCCTTGGAGGAGAAGTGACGGGTAGAACAGCTACTTGATGAGGCCCTGCTTCGAGCGGTCGATCGTCAGCGCGACCGCCACCACCACGGCAACGCCCTGAGCGACTGTCTGCAGGAACGGGTCGACCTGCGCGACGTTCATGCCATTGCTGAGCACGGAAATGATCAGTACCCCGAGCAGGGTCCGGTGCGGACCACCCACGCCACCCGACAGGGACGTTCCGCCCATCACGACCGCGGCCAGTGACGTCAACAGGTAGCCGGTGCCCATGTCCGGCGTGCCGGCATTGATCCGGAACACCAGCAGCAGTGCGGCTATCCCGCACAGCAGGCCAGAGAACAGAAACGCATAAAGCTTGTACCGGCGGGCGTTGATCCCGCTGAGCACAGCCACTCGTTCCCCGCCCCCGATGGCGTAGATGATGCGACCGAACCGGGTGTAGCGGCCGATCCCGATCGATGCGACCAGCACGAGCAACGCCCACACGGTGATGGCCGGCAACCACGACAGCGCATAGCCGCTGAAGTAACGGCCGATGCTTGGTACGTCGACCGAGGTCGGGGCACCTCCGGAGGCGTAGAGAGCGATGCCATTGAACGCGAACAGGCCGCCGAGAGTGACCAGGAACGACGGAAGCTTCGCGTAGGAGAACAGAATGCCGTTCACCAGCCCACAGCCCAGGCCTATCACCGGGATGAGCAGCAGGGCCCACGGGCCGAGATGTTGAATTAGGACGGCGCCGGCCAGTCCGGCCAAGGTGACCGTGGAGCCCACCGACAAGTCGATGCTGCCCATGATCACGATGAAGGTCCCGGCGAGCGCGACAACCAGTAGGACGGCCAGTTCGCTGAGAATGTTCACCATGTTGCTGCCGGTCAGGAAGTTCGGACTGAGCACCGAGAAGATGACGAACAGCAGTACGAGCACGACCACTGGTCCGACATTGTTTCGGGTGAGGTACCGCTTGCCCCATGAGATCGTCGGCAGTGCAACCGGTTCGGGCGCGGTGGTTGCTGCGCTGGGCGCCTGCATCGTGGCCATGGAACTCTCCTAAACCATCGCGTCAATGAGGTCGATCTCGCTGGGCTTGTCATCGGCGGGAGAGGCGAGCTCACGGCTCACCCGGCCCGAACGCATGACGAGGACGCGGTTGCTGAGCCCGATCAGCTCGAGCAGGTCATCGGAGATCAACACGATGGCTGTGCGGTCGTCGGCAAGCGCGCGCATCGTCTCGTAGATCTCTTCCTTGCCGCCGGCGTCGACACCTCGGGTGGGGTTGTCCATCACCAGCACCCGCACGCCCGTGGCCAGCCAGCGGGCGAAGACAACCTTCTGCTGGTTGCCTCCGCTCAGCTCCTCGACGAGGGACTCCGAGGAACGGCATTTGATCCGCAGAGTCCGGATCAGATCCCGGGCCCGTCGCGCATCGCCCCGGGGGCTGACAAGGACATGCGAGTCAGCGGAGCGGGCGACCCGGCCGAGAGCAACGTTCTGGGCGACACTCGCGCCCAGGATGACGCCCTCTTCCTTCCGTTCTGGCGGCACGTAGCAGACACCGTGGCGTTGCATCACGCTGGCGCTTCGGGCGCGGACGGCTGTTCCGTCGACGGCCAGGCTGCCATTCTCGACGCCCTCGCCGGAGGCCAGCGCGCGTCCGAGCTCACTCTTGCCGGACCCGAGCACGCCGGCGATGCCGACGATCTCCCCGGCGTGCACTGACAGGTCGACGTCGTGGAAGCCGGATCCGCTGAAGCCGCTGATCTTGAGAGCGACGTCCGCCTCGGGCGTCCGCTGCTCAGGTTCGCGGTAGTAGTCCGCGCTGCGTTCACGACCGACCATGAGGGAGTGGATGCGCCCCTCGTCGAGCTCGCTCGAGGGTCGCTCGGCCACCAGGTGGCCGTCTTTGAGCACATACACCCGTTCGCTCATCTCGAGCAGCTCGCTGACGTGGTGCGAGACGAACAGGATCGTTGCGCGCTCGCTGGCCCGGCGCATCAGAGCCTTGAAGAACACGAGTTCGTCGTGAACGAGAGCCGCTGTCGGCTCGTCGAACAACAGGACCGGCTCGGTGACCTCGAGCAGGTCGGCGAGGGCGAGCGTCTTGATGATCTCGACGACCTGCCGGGTGGCGAACTTGTGCTCGCCGACCGGTGAGCCCGGGTCGATCCACGCGTGCTCGTAGCGGTCCAGAATGTCGGACGCGCGGCGCCGCATCTTCGCCGTGTCGAGGAACCCGAACCTGGTGAAATGCGCCTCATGGGACAGATAGAAGTTCTCCGCGACGCTCAACGTCGGCACCAGCGAGAGCTCCTGGAAGATGCGGAACACCCCGCGCAGGTTGGCCTCGTGGTAGCTGCGGGGCGCGTAGTCCTCTCCGGTCAGCCTCATTGACCCGGTACCGGGCCGGGCTGTACCGCTGATGATGTTCAGCAGTGTCGACTTTCCAGCGCCGTTCTCGCCGATGATCCCCACCGTCTCACGCTGGCGAGCGTCGATCGAGACGTCGCGCAGGACGGTTGCATCACCGTAGGCCTTGGTCAATCCGCGAACCTCCAGTGCCATGGGCTCGACAGTGGCCGCACGAGCTACGTCGCTCGTTGCCGTATCCGGGAACATCGGACTGCCTCCTTTCGTGCGGGTAACGCGCTATGGCCCAGGTCACTTTGCTGTCGAGCTAGAGGGATGTTGCTAGAGCTGGCCGGCGAAGTCTTGCGATTTGGGCACAGAGATTGGCGGGCACGCTTGTGTGCCGAAACAACGACGAAACGTTGCCGACGAAGCGGACGGCAGACCCAGGCCAACGGCGAGGCGTGCCTGGGCTTGGCCCCGCCGGGGCAGCGGCGGGTAGGGACTGCCGACCCGTAGGTCGTCGGGTAGTGGGTCTTCGGCGGTGAGGACGTGGTGGCCGGCGCGGATGTTGACGGTGCGGTAGCGGTGGGTGGTGCGCACGAAGCGTTTGATCGACCAGCCGGTGCGGTCCTCGATGAGCCGGGTGACGGCGAGGGCGGCGAACACGATGTTGAGGTGGGCGTCGATGGACTCGCGTTTGTGGTGACAGATCGGCCGTGCGCGCAGGTCGTGTTTGGACATCCGGAACGACTTCTCGATGTGCCAGAGCTGGTGGTAGGCGCCGATCACGAACTCCGGTGTCGGGTTGTCAATGTTGGTGATGTAGCCCTTGATCCCGGCCAGCCCGCGCGCTTTGGCTTCCAGCTTCCGGTTGATCGACTTCTCGGCGCCGGTGAGGGTGACGAACCGGTTGCGTTTGACCGGGACCTTGCCGGCGACAGCTTTCTCGGCCTTGGCGATCTGCTCGTCGATGCCGTGCGGGTGCGCCGGGCGCGGTCGGCGGTGAACTTGTAGTAGATGACCTGGTCGCGCCGTTTGTCGCTTGCGCTGGCTGGCCAGCGTTGGGTGAATACGTGCCCGTCCGGGATGTCGGCGCCGGGATGCTTGCGGCGTTATTCCGCGATCACGTAGGGGATGTCGGGGGTCTTCGCGCCGAGAAGGAACGACAACCCGGCCGCCTCGATCGCCCGCCGGTTGGCCTCGGACACCATCCCGGCATCAGCGACCACGATGATGTCTTCAAGCTGGTGGGCTTTCATGAACCGCTCGATGGTCGGCAGCATCGTGGCCGTCTCGGCCCGGTTGCCCTCGAAAGCCTCCAGCTGCAACGAGAACCCGGTCGCGTCGGTCAGCAGCCCGACGGTGATCTGCGGCTCCAAGCGCCGTTCTTTGGAGAACCCCGACTCGCGGAACCCGTCACCCTCGTGGGCCTCGAAATAGAGCGTGGTGACGTCGTAGAACACCAGCGACGCCGGCCCCAACGCGGCGTGCGCCGCGCAGGCCACGGCGAGCTGCCGGCGCCATTCGGGAATGGCGTAGTCACGCAGGCGGCGGGTCACCGTGCGGCAAGCCGGCGCCTGTATGCCGCCCTCGGCCAGCACCCGCAGCGAGTCCAACTTGCTGGTCGGCTCGAGATCCGAGCCAGCACCAAGTGGCGAAACACTTCGTCACCGCCGGCTGCCCGGTCGAAGCCGAGCGAGTCGTAGGCACGCGACAGCGCGACCCACAGATGCGCAGCCCGCGAAGACACGATCTCCAGCGGACCCGAGCTGGACACCACGGCCGCCGCGGTCCCAAGGTCGAGATCCAGCTCGCGTTGACCAGCCGCCAACCGCTGCGTCGCCGCGGCCTTCAACGCCGCCAACTCCGCATCGTCGTGAGCGGACCCGACATGCTCGATATCGCGCGACCCGCGCCTCGAGGAGTGCACGATCTGCACAGCCGTCGCTCCCGACGCCGTCCGGACCGTCCGCACATAGGCCACCGAACGAGGCTACGAGACCGATTGGTGCACACATCCGAGCCCGCCGAACAGCTACAAGCCAACAAACACGGGCGCCAACCCACCAAGATCAACGATCATGGCCGACGTCAGGACCGGCACGTGCCCGATGTACGACCC
>CAZZVT010000192.1:0-6229 GCA_964657545.1 uncultured Jatrophihabitantaceae bacterium | reverse complement strand
CTGCCGACGGTCCGGCTGGCCGAGATGGTCCGGCCGGCGAGCACCCGTTGCGCGTCGGCAGCGGTGAACGCACGCCGGACCAGCGGGTCGGTGGTCAGCACCGCACCGCGTTGGTTGACGGCGCCGCTCTGGACGTCCAGACCACGCAGGGCCACCCGCAGCCGCGACTGGGTCGCCCGTGGTGTGCGGTCGCCGGCCACCGACTGCGCGACGTCGGCCAGCCGGCCGAGCGTCCGCCGGGCCGAGTCGGTGCCCGCGTTGCGGACGAGCCCGGTGGCGATCACGCCGGCGATCAGCGCGGTGACGATCGCGATGCCGACGCTGAGTAACGCGATCCGGGTGGCCAACGACGAGCGCCGGAGCTTCATCGTTCGACGCCGGCCCACTCGGCGCCGTCCTCGGCTGCGTAGCCGACGCCGCGCACGGTGCGGATCGGGCTGACGCTGCCGAGCTTGGCCCGCAGCTGGGCGATGTGCACGTCGACCGTGCGGGTGCCGGCAGCGACGGCGTACCCCCACACCTCGCTGAGCAGTTGCTCGCGGGTGAACACCCGTCCCGGGCGGCGCATGAGATGCGCGAGCAGGTCGAACTCGGTGGCCGTGAGCGCGAACTCGCGGTCGCCCGCGTAGACCCGTCGACGCCCGGAATCGATGCTCAGCGCGCCGACGGTGTGCGGCGCGGCCTCCGGGCGCCCCTGCGTGCGGCGCAGCACACCGCCCACCCGCGCGACCAGCTCGCGCGGCGAGAAGGGCTTGGTGACGTAGTCGTCGGCGCCGAGCTCCAGGCCGATGATGCGGTCGACCTCGTCGTCGCGGGCGGTCACGAACAGCACCGGCGTCCAGTCCTCGCCGGCGCGCAGGGCGCGGCAGATCTCGATGCCGTCCGTGCCGGGCAGGCCGACGTCGAGGATGATCGCGGCCGGGCGCAGGCGCCGGACGTCGGCCAGTGCGAGGTCGCCGTCGTGCTGGACGTGCACCCCGTACCCAGCCCGGGCCAGGTTCAGCTGGACGACGTCGGCGATGGAGGGTTCGTCCTCGACGACGAGCACCAGGCCCCGTGCGTCCGTCATCTCCGCACGGTAGCGCGAACCGCTTTGATACTATCTCGACTTTATCGCTAGACAAGGTGGACTCGATCGGAGAGAGCTCATGAGCGGTCGTCCGGTCGTCGCCGTCGTCGGAGCTGGCGCGAGCGGCTGCCTCACTGCCACACACGTCGCGCGGACGGCCGCTGCCACGGGGCGCGCCGTCGACATCGTGCTCGTCGACCCCGCTTCGCCCGGTCAGGGGCTGGCCTATTCGACGCCCGACCCGCGGCACCGCCTCAACGTGCCGGCCAAGGGCATGAGCGCGCTGCCCGAGGACCCCGAGCACTTCCTGCGCTGGCTGCGCCGGCACGTCCACCTCGACTTCCCGGCCGGCGGCTTCGCGCCGCGCCTGCACTACGCCGACTACCTGCAGCAGACCCTCGAGGAGTTCACCGGTCCGGACAGCGGCGTGCGGGTCGAGCACGTCACCGACCCGGTGCGCGACCTGCGCCGGCACGGTCGCCGGCTGCGCCTGACACTCGCCGACGGCACCAGCAGGCCGGCCGACGCGGTGGTCCTGGCCATGGGGCACGGCGCGCCGTCGTCCGCGTGGGCGCCCGAGCCACTGCGTCGCTCGCCGCACTTCGTGACCGACCCGTGGCGGGCAAGTTCGGCACCGACCGTGCGCACCGGCGATCACGTGCTGCTCGTCGGCGCCGGGCTGACCATGGCCGACATGGCCCAGCGGTGGGGCCGCCGCGGGGTCACGCTGCACGTCGTGTCGCGGCACGGCATGCTGCCGCTGCCGCACGCCGACGAACCGCTCCCGGCTCTGGTGATGCAGTCGGCGCCACAGTTCGACGAAACGCTGACGCTGGCACAGGTGCGGCGGATCGTGTTCCGGCACGTCCGCGAGTCCGGAGGCGACTGGCGACGCGCGATCGACGGCCTGCGCCCGGTGACGTCGGCGTTGTGGTCGAGCATGGACGCCGATGCGCGCCACGGCTTCCTGCGCACCGCCGCACGCCGCTGGGACCGCGTACGGCACCGCGTCGACCCGGCACTGTCGGGTTGGCTGGCGCAGCGCGTCGACGACGGCTCACTCGTCGTGCACGCCGCCGAGGTCACCGACGCCGTCGACGACGGTGATCGCGTGACGGTCGAACTCTCCGACGGCACCCGGCAGCGTTTCGCCGCCGTCCTGAACTGCACCGGCACGTGCGTCGGCATGCGGGCCAGCGACGACCCGCTGGTGCTGAACCTGCTCAATTCCGGTACGGCACAGCCGGGGTCGCTCGACCTCGGGTTCGCCACCGACGCGGCCGGACGACTGATCGCAGCCGGTGGTGCGTCGCCCGCGGTCTGGACGGTCGGCCCGCTGCGCCGCGGCGAGCTCTGGGAGAGCACGGCGATCCCCGAGATCCGCTCGCAGGCCACCGAGGTGGCGCGTGCGGCGGTGGCCGCCCTGCCCTCGCCGACGTTGCAGCGCCGGGTGCGCGACCCGTTCGGGCTGCCACTCACCGCGGGCACCGACGCGGCGGGGCTCTACAACGAGGCGCTCGGCAACATCCTGCGAGTGCGCTCCGGCGCCGAGGACCTGCTGCGCGGCGCGCTCGTCGCCGACCCGCAGTTCGCGCTCGGGCACGCCGCGCTGGCGCTGCTCGGCGTCGAATGGGGCGCCGACGTCGACGTCGAGGGGGCACTGGTGGCCGCCCAACGCGCAGCCGGACACGCCGACGAACGCGAGCAGCGCTTCGTCGAGGTCGCGGTGCAGCGGGTCCGCGAGCCCGGCGCCGGGTCGGCCGCGGCCCTGCTGGCCTACCTGCAGACCTATCCCGAGGACGCACTCGCAGTCAGCATCGCCGTCCCCACGATCGCGTTCGGCGGCGCCACCGAGATCCCGGTCGAGGCGTGGGCACTGGTCGAGGGGCTCGCGCCGGTCTACGGCGAGCACTGGTGGTACCGCGGCCTGCTGGCGTTCATCCGTCAGGAGCAGGAGCGCTACGACGAGGCGCGCGAGCTCGCCGACCTGGCGCTGGCCGTCGAGCCGGCGGCCGGGCACGCGGTGCACGCCCGGACCCACGTGCACTACGAGACCGGCGATCACGCGGCCGGTCTGCGCTGGCTCGACGCCTGGATCTCGACCTGCGGCGCCCGCGCCTCGCACCGGGCGCACTTCTCGTGGCACGCCGCGCTGCACGAGCTCGCGCTGGGCGACGACCGGGCCGTGCTCGCGCGCTACGCGACCCAGCTGGCTCCGCCGACGGTGACCGGGGTGCGTGCGCTCGTCGACTCCGCCTCGTTGCTCTGGCGTGGCCACGCTGCCGGGGTCTGGGACACCGTCGACATCGCGCCGGTGCTCGACACCGTCGAACCGGCGTTGCTGGCCGATCCGCCGACGCCGTTCGTCGCACTGCACGCGGCCATCGCCCTCACCGCGGCCGGCGACGTGCAGGGCCTTGCCCGGCTGCGCCGCCGCGCCGCCGACCGCCCCGACCCGGTGTTCCGCGAGACGGTGGCGCCGCTGGCCGATGCGCTCGTGCACCTCGTCCTGGGCGACGCCGACCGCGCGACCGACGGGCTGCTCGCGCTGCGCGGCGTCGAACGGCTCGGGGGCAGTGCGGCGCAGCGCGAGATCGTCGAGGAGACGCTCGTGCTCGCCGCTGCGCGCTGCGGACGCGCGGCTCTGGCCCGTTCGATCCTGCATCGTCGGCTGGACCGTCGACCCTCGCCGCGCGACGCGCAGCGCAGCCTCGGGCTGCCGACCGGACCCGTCTGAGGCTCCGCCGGTTGCACGAAGCACGCCCTGACGGGGCATGCTGTACTCGTCAGTAGGTTTCGCCGACGAGGAGCGCGCATGGACATCGCCCTGAGCAAGGAGGAGCGTGCGTTCGCCGAGCGCATGCGTACGTTCTTCCGCACCGAGATCCCCGCCGAGATCCGCGCGAAGGGTGCTCGCGGCGAGCACGCCAGTCGCGAGGACATCCTCGCCAGCCAGCGCATCCTCAACGAACACGGCCTGGCCGTGCCGCACTGGCCGGCCGAGTGGGGCGGCCAGGACTGGACACCGATCCAGCGTCACCTCTACTCCGAGGAGATGCTGCTCGCGCACGTCCCGCCGCCGCTGGCCTTCAACACCCAGATGGTCGGCCCGGTGATCGCCACCTTCGGCAGCCAGGAGATGAAGGAGCGCTTCCTGCCCAAGACCGCCAGCCTCGACATCTGGTGGGCGCAGGGCTTCAGCGAGCCGAACGCCGGCTCCGACCTCGCGTCGCTCAAGACCTCTGCGGTGCGCGACGGCGACCATTACGTCGTCAACGGCCAGAAGACCTGGACGACGCTGGGCCAGTACGCGCAGTGGATCTTCTGCCTGGTGCGTACCGATCCCGAGGCGAAGAAGCAGCGCGGTATCTCCTTCCTGCTCATGGACATGGACGACCCGGGTATCACCGTCCGCCCGATCCACCTCATCGACGGCGGCTACGAGGTCAACGAGGTCTTCTTCGACAACGTCCGCGTGCCCGTCGAGAACCTCGTCGGCGAGGAGAACAAGGGCTGGGACTACGCGAAGTTCCTGCTCGGCAACGAGCGCACCGGCGTCGTCGCGGTCGGCCAGACCAAGGCCCGCATCCAGCGCATCAAGCGGCTCGCGGCCAGCACCACCGACAACGGCCGTCCGCTGCTCGACAACCCGCTGTTCAAGGCGCGGTTGACCAAGCTCGAGGTCGAGCTCACCGCCATCGAGATGTCGGTGCTGCGCGTGCTTGACGCCGAGGGCCGCAACGGCCCCGGCCTGCCCGACCCGGTGTCCTCGGTGCTCAAGCTGAAGGGCTCGGAACTGCAGCAGGAAGCCACCGAGCTGCTCGTCGACGTCCTGGGACCGAACGCCGTCGCCTACCGCGAGGACCTCGACGTCCCGAACGGGTTCGGCACGCCGCCCGAGGGGTCGCTCGACGCGTTCCCGACGTACTTCAACTGGCGCAAGGCGTCGATCTACTCAGGGTCGAACGAGGTCCAGCGCACGATCATCGCCAAAGCCATCCTGAAGTTCTGAGAGGGACAAATGGAACTCGAACTGTCCGACGAGCAGCGGATGCTCGCCGATGCGGTGAACAGCATGCTGGACAAGCGGTACGACGCCAACACCCGCCTGCAGCTGCTCGAACACGATGAGCTCGGCTGGTCGCGCGCGATGTGGAAGCAGTACGCCGATCTCGGCCTGCTGGGCCTGACCTTCGACGAGCAGTACGGCGGCGCGGGCATGGGCGTCGACGAGCTGTACGTCGTCATGGAGGCGTTCGGCAAGGCGCTGGTGCTCGAGCCGTTCGTGGCCACCGTCGTGCTCGGCGGCGCGCTCGTGGCGGCCGCCGGCACGCCAGAGCAGAAGCAGCAGCTGCTGCCCGGTGTGGCCGGCGGCGAGACGCTGCTCGCGTTCGCGGGCACCGAGGCCGACTCGCGCTGGTCGCTGACGGACATCGTCACCACGGCCACGCCCGGCGACGGTGACGCCTGGACGATCAACGGCGAGAAGGTCGCCGTGCTCGGCGGCGACGTCGCCGATCATGTCGTGGTCACCGCGAAGACGCCGGACGGTGTGGTGGGCCTGTTCCTGGTAGCGGCAGCGTCCGTCACCCGCGACACCTATCGGATGCAGGACGGTCTGGGCGGCGCCGACCTCGTGTTCACCGACGCCCCGGCCACGGCGCTGGGCTCACCCGCCGACGCGCTCGGCCACCTCGAGTCGGTGCTCGACATCGCCACCGCCGCGCTGTGCGCCGAGGCGGTCGGGGCCATGGAGAAGATGCTCTGGCTGACCGTCGACTACCTCAAGACGCGCGTCCAGTTCGGCCAGCCGATCTCGGTGTTCCAGGCCCTGCAGTTCCGCTCGGCGGACATGTACGTGTCCTACGAGCAGGCCAAGAGCATGGCGATGCTGGCACGACTGGCCCTTGCCGACGACGACGCCACCGAGCGGCACCGTTCGGTCAGCGCCGCCAAGGTGCAGATCGACCTGTCGGCCCGGCACGTCGGCCAGGAGGCAATCCAGTTGCACGGCGGCATCGGGATGACGATGGAGTACCCGGTGGGTCACTACGTCAAGCGCACCGCCGTCATCGCGAAGACGTTCGCCGACGCCGACACGCTGCTCGAGGTCGTCGGCGCCGGTGGCGGGATCGTCCGCGAGAGCTGAGCGACTGACCT
>CAZZVT010000191.1:0-6231 GCA_964657545.1 uncultured Jatrophihabitantaceae bacterium | reverse complement strand
GCGGCCGTCAGTGGCCTCGACGACTTCACCGAGGGCACGTTCCAGCCCGTCCTGGGTGACACGTCGGCCGATCCGGCAGGCGTCACGCGGGTGCTGCTGTGCTCGGGCAAGGTCTACTACGACCTCGCCGCCGAACGCGAGAAGTCCGGGCGCCACGACGTCGCCATCGTGCGGCTCGAGCAGCTCTACCCGCTACCCGTGGGCGAGCTGCGCGCCGAACTGGGTCGCTTCCCCGACGCCGAGCTCGTGCACGTGCAGGAGGAACCGGCCAACCAGGGGCAGCGGCCGTTCCTCGCGTTGAACCTGCCCGAGCACCTCGACGGCCGCGCCCTGCGACACATCTCACGGCGGGCATCGGCCTCCCCGGCCGTCGGCTCGCAGTCCAAGCACGAGGCCCAGCAGAAGCAGATCGTCGCCGACTCGTTCGCCTAGAGGCGACGTGAGCGAGCCGGTGCGGTGGGGCATCCTCGGCGCCGGCGCGATCGCCGCGACAGTGGGCGCCGACATCGCCGCGTGCCCCGGCAACATGCTGCAGGCAGTCGGGGCCCGGGACGCCGATCGCGCCGCCGCCTTTGCGCAGACGCACGGCGTCGCGCGGTCCTACGGCTCCTACGCCGAGCTGGTCGGCGATCCCGACGTCGATGTCGTGTACGTCGCCACCACGCACGGGCAGCACCACGAGCACGCGCTGCTGGCCCTGCGGGCGGGCAAGCCGGTGCTCGTCGAGAAGGCGTTCACGCTCAACGCGGCACAGGCCCGCGAGGTGGTGGCCGAGGCGCGTCGGCGCCGGCTGTTCTGCATGGAGGCGATGTGGGTGCGCTTCCACCCGCTCGTCCGGCACGTCTCGGAGCTGATCGCCGACGGCGTCATCGGCGACGTCGTCGCGGTACGCGCCGACCTGTCCAAACGCTTCGACTTCGACCCGGCGCACCGGCTGTTCGACCTCGCGGCCGGGGGCGGTGCCCTGCTCGACCTCGGCGTCTACCCGGCGGCCGTCACCTGGTCGTGGCTCGGCCGGCCCGACACCGTGCACGCCGCCGGATCGCTGTCGCCCACCGGCTCCGACCTCTCCGTCGGGATGCAGTGGGGTTATGCCGACGGGCGGTTCGCCCAGATCCACACCAGCGCGGCGGCCGACAGCCCGTTCGCGGCGCTCGTGACCGGCACGCGCGGGTGGATCAGCCTCGAACCACGGATCCACCGCGGCCGCCGGCTGGTCGTGCACACCGGGAACGGCGACACCGATCACCCCGCACCGGCAATCGAGGGCAACGGCTACCGTGCCGAGATCGCGGAGGTCGCCCGCTGCCTGCGGGCCGGCGAGCTCGAGAGCCCCGACGTTCCGCTCGACGACACGGTCGGCATCCTGGAGGTGCTGGACGATGCGCGCCGGCAGCTCGGCGTGCGCTACCCGGCCGACCACTGATACGGAGGGCAGATGTACTTCACCGACCGGGGCATCGAGGAACTGGTCTCGCGACGTGGCGAGGAGGAGGTCACTCTCGAGTGGCTCGGCGCGCGGCTGCAGGCCTTCGTCGACGCGCACCCTGACTTCGAGACCGCCGTCGACCGGTTGGCCACCTGGCTGGCCCGCGACGACGAGGACGACGAGGGCTGACCTGCGTCGGGCGCGCCGACCGGGACGGGTCGAACAGCGGCAGGAACAGCTGCGTCAGCGGCCCGATGGCCAGCGCGAAGACCACCGTGCCGACGCCGAGCGTCCCGCCGAACAACCAGCCGACGATCAGCACGGTGAGCTCGATACCCGTGCGGCACACCCGGATCGAGCGCCCGGTCACGCGCGCGAGCCCGGTCATCAGGCCGTCCCGTGGGCCGGGGCCGAGGTGCGCGCCGATGTACATGCCGGTCGCCACCCCGCACAGCACCACCCCGCCAACCAGGCAGGCGACCCGCCCGGGCCAGCTCGACGTGTGCGGCAGTACCGCCAGGCCGACGTCCAGCGAGACCCCGACGAGCACCACGTTGCTGATCGTGCCGAGCCCGGGACGTTGCCGCAGCGGGATCCACAACAGCAGTACCGCAGCGCCGACGATGATCACGAGCGCGCCGATGGACAGCCCGGCGTGCCTGGCCAGGCCCTGATGGAACACGTCCCACGGGTCCAGGCCGAGGCCGGAACGGACCTGCAGCGCCCCCGACAGGCCGTACAGCCACAGACCCACGTACAGCTGGACGAGACGCCGGATCCACATCATTGGCCCAGAATGACGGAGCCCGAACCGACATTCTCGGGCCATTGATGAACAGGCGGCCTGGTTTGCAGCAGGCCAATCTGCCAGGATCGCCTCATGACCGCTGCCCTCGTCCGCATCGGTGGACGCGCCCTGGCCGAGCTGCTGCCCGACATCCGGGCACTGCCCGGCCCGGTGTACGCCGCCCTCGCGTCCGGCGTCGCCTCGCTCGTCGTCGACGGCCGGGTGGCCACCGAGGCCCGCCTGCCCTCGGAACGCGAGCTCGCCGCAGCCCTCGGCCTGAGCCGGGCGACCGTCACCGCGGCCTACGACGCCCTGCGCGCCGACGGCTACCTGACCAGCCGCACCGGGTCGGGCAGCTACGTGACGGTGCCCGCGGGTTCGCGCCCCTCGAGCCGAGTGGCCCGCTGGTCGGACACCACCGGTCACGGGGACGTGCTCGACCTGTCGTGCGCGACACTTCCGGCACCACCCGGCCTGGCGGCGGACGTGGCCGAGGCCGCCGGCGCGCTCGGTCCACATCTGCGCGGTGACGGCTACGACCCCGCCGGCCTGCCCGAACTGCGCGCGGCGGTCGCCGCACGGTTCACCGCGCGCGGGGTCGCCACCAGGCCCGACCAGATCCTGATCACCGGCGGCGCGTTGCACGCCCTCGACCTGCTCCTACGGCTGTTGGTCGCCCCCGGTGATCGCGTCGTCACCGAGCTGCCGACGTACTCCGGTGCCCTCGACGCCGTCCGCGCGAACGGCGGTCGTGTCGTGCCCGTGCCCATGGCGGCCGCCGGCGGTTGGCAGCTCGACCTGCTGCGCAACACCCTGCGGCAGACGGCCGCCCGGGTCGCGTACCTGATCCCGGACCACCACAACCCCACCGGTGCGTTCATGGCCGACTCCGAGCGTCACGCCGTCGTGACCGCGGCCCGTCGGACCGGCACGACGGTCGTGGTCGACGAGAGCGTCGTCGAGTTCGGCTTCCAGGGCACTGCCCGTCCCGCGGCCGCGTTCGATCCTGCGGTGATCACGATCGGCTCGCTGTCGAAGCTGGTGTGGGGCGGCCTGCGGGTGGGGTGGATCCGCGCCTCCGCCGATCTGGTGCACCGCCTCGCCGCCCTGCGCGCATCCCTCGATCTCAGCGGTCCGGTGCTCGAGCAGCTCGTCGCCGTGCGGCTGATGGGACGGATCGACGACATCGCCGACTGGCGCCGTCGCGAGCTGCGGCCGCAGCGCGATGCCCTGCTCGCCGCCCTCGCGCGCGCACTCCCCCAGTGGCGCACGCTCGTGCCGACCGGCGGACTGTCGTTGTGGGTCGAGCTCGACGCCCCGATGTCCACGTCGCTGTCGCTGCTGTCCGCGCAGGCCGGGGTCGTGCTCGTGCCCGGATCGCGTTTCGGGGTCGACGGAACCCTCGAGCGGTTCCTGCGCCTGCCTTTCGCGCTGCCCGAGGCGCGGCTCGACGACGCCGTCGAACGGATCGCAGGGGTCTGGGGGCAGTTGGCGCGCACGGCGCCGGCGCCGAGGCCGTTGATCGTTGCGTGAGGAACGGGTTTTGCATTCGTGTGGTCGGTGTGTCGTCTCTGTGGGTACCGTGCAGGCGAAGCAGTTTCGCGCACAGGGGGGATCTGGACATGGCGGTATTTCGCAACGACGACGGCGAGGCTCGCACCAAGACCCTCGGCGTGCTCGTGGCAGTCATGGTGGTGGCCGGCGTCGTAGCACTGGTGATGACGGTGTTCGGCGGCAGCTCGAACGGAAGTCAGGCCGCAGCTCAGCCGTCGGGCAGCCAGGTCGGTAACCAGTCCAGTTCCACCCCCAGCGTCACCTCGAGCGCGGCCGCTGCGTCCAGCAGCCCGGTTGCGCGTGCCACGACCAGTCCGACGGCAAAGCCGGCAACGCCGAAGCCCGTCAAGGCCAAGGCCTCGACCGGGACGTCGACCGAGAAGGTCACCTACACGGTCAAGCGCGGCGACAACCTCACCGCCATCGCGTCCTGGTTCAACCAGCGCGGGTACGGCACGCTCTACGACTGGAACAAGAGCGTCATCGGCAAGAACCCCGACCTGATCTTCGCCGGCCAGAAGATCGTCGTGTCACTCACCGGCGACCACATGAAGGTCAGCACCGCGACGAAGTAGCCGTTCAGGAGCGCACGACGCCGTCTCGTCGGGCCTGCTCGGCCACGGCCGAGCGGACGGCCGGCGCAACCCGGGGATCGAACGGCGTGGGCACGATGTGCGTCGCCTCGAGCGAGCCGGCGACGACGTCGCTCAGTGCGCGCGCCGCGGCGAGCTTCATGTTCTCGGTGATGGCTCGTGCGCCGGCGTCGAAGGCACCGGCGAAGACGCCGGGAAACGCCAACACGTTGTTGATCTGGTTCGGGTAGTCGCTGCGCCCGGTGGCCACGACGGCGGCATGACGGTGCGCGACGTCCGGGTCGACCTCCGGGGTCGGGTTGGCCAGGGCGAAGATGATCGCCTGGGGTGCCATCCGAGAGACGGCATCCTCGCCGACCGCTCCGGAACTCAGCCCGAGGAACACGTCGGCGCCCTCGAGCGCGCTCGTCAGCGAGCCGGTCAGGCCGGCACGGTTCGTGTCGCGCGCGAGTTGTGTCTTGACCGACGACAGGTCCGGCCGGCCGGCGTGGACGATGCCCTTCGAGTCGGCGACAGCGATGTCGCCGATCCCGGCGGCGAGCAGGATCTTCGTGCACGCGACACCGGCGGCGCCTGCGCCGGACACCACCACGCGCAGCTCGGCGAGCGTGCGTCCAGTGACCACAGCCGCGTTGCGCAACGCCGCCAGGACGACGATGGCCGTGCCGTGCTGGTCGTCGTGGAACACCGGGATGTCGAGCGTGTCGCGCAGGCGGGCCTCGACCTCGAAGCAGCGCGGCGCCGAGATGTCCTCGAGGTTGATCCCGCCGAACGAGGGCGCGATGCGCTGAACGGTCTCGACGATCTCGTCGACGTCGGTGGTCGCCAGCACGATCGGCACGGCGTTGATGCCGGCGAACTCGCTGAAGAGCGCAGCCTTACCCTCCATCACCGGCAGCGCCGCAGCAGCGCCGATGTTGCCCAGGCCCAGCACGGCCGTGCCGTCGCTGACCACGGCCACCAGTCGCGAGCGCCAGGTGTAGCGCCGAGCCAGCGACTCGTCGTCGGCGATCGCGCTGCAGACCTCGGCGACACCGGGCGTGTAGGCCAGGGACAGCGCTCGGCGATCGGTGAGTGGCATGGTGCTGCGCACCACCAGCTTGCCGCCCTCGTGGGCGCGGAAAACGTCGTCGGACGCGCGGACGTCGATACCCACTGCTGCTCCCAAGGCTGACTCGGGTATCGCGGCGATACCCGGCGTGTTCCCGGCCAGGTTGTGGCGCAGATCGTGACGTTCGGGGTTCTCCCGCGACGAGTCTGACACACGCCGTCACCCCGGTCTGCCCGCGGTCAACGCACCCGCCGCGGCCCGCGTCCCCGCACCCGGAGCACGACCCTCGCCTCGACGTCGGCGACCCCGTTCGACCCGCTGTCCCCGCCGGCGAAGGAGTTGTCGGAGCCGAGCCACCAACCGCCTGCGGTCGGGCGCACGGCGCGCTTGACGACCAGGCGCTCGGGCAGGGAGCGGAAGCGGGCCAGCACGACATCGCCGGCCGACACCCGTCCGTACGGCCCGAGCCGCCGAGCCAGGACGACGTCGCCGTGATGCAGCGTCGGCACCATCGACGGCCCCGACACCTCGACGACACGCAGCGGCAGCAGCTCACGCCACGTGCTCATGCGGCCCCTCCAGACGGGCAATGACGCGGGAGTAAGGTCGAAATCGTTCGTCTGTGACAGATGCCAGGCGACAACCACGACTTTGGAGGAAAGGCTATGCGCTTGTTCCGTTCGTCCACCGTGGCTCACGCCCACTGCGACCTGCCGTGCGGGGTCTACGACCCGGCGCAGGCCCGCATCGAGGCCGAGTCCGTCAAGGCCATCATGGAGAAGTACCAGGGCAACGAGGACCCGGTGTTCCGCACCCG
>CAZZVT010000190.1:0-6233 GCA_964657545.1 uncultured Jatrophihabitantaceae bacterium | reverse complement strand
GGTCGAGGCCGAAGCCGTCGGCGCGGTGCAGCAGGCCGACGACATCGGCCGTGCCACCGAGCAGATCGTCGATGAACTCGCGACGGGCCGACTCCTGCGTACGCACCAGGGCCCGGCGCGCGAGCTGGTAGCCCTCGGTGAGCGCAGCGACGACGTCGTCGGACGCGTGCAGCATCACCTCACCCGCGATCACCACACCCTGCGGACGCTTGTTCGCCGCGGCGACGGCCGGCAGGTGCGGCCACAGCCGCCACGCGGCGGACAGATAGAGGTCGAGCACGGCGCGTAGTGCCACACCCTGGCGTGCAGCGTGATCACCCAGGCTGCGGTAGCCGCGCACCTGCGACGCGGTGACCGGCACGCCGGCCACGACCGCCGCGACGACGACCGGCAGGAAGTCCCCCAGCAGGTCGGCAGGCACTCCCCCGGCGTCCGCGGCCGCCGCGGCGGCGACCTCGGCAAGCGCGTCGGGGTCGACGCCGTCGGCCGGTGCGGTCACGGGCCCATCATGCCGCGAGCCCACAGGGTGCGGACATCCACTCCTGAGCTGCCCTTGACGCTGCGGTGAGACGACCATGACGGCCGCCCCCGCAGGCTCGATGCATGACGACGACCCTCGACCGGACCGCTGTCCCACCCGACGTTGCCGACCCGCCGGCGCCTCCACCGCCGCGTGGCGGACGGTTGCTCCGCCTCTCGCGCGGGCCCGCCGACGAGCCCCGCTGGGCGCGTCCCGCGCTGCTGGCGCTACTGACGCTGACCGGCGTGCTCTACATCTGGAACCTGTCCGCATCGGGCACCGCGAACAGCTTCTACGCCGCGGCTGTCGAGCAGGGCACGCACAGCTGGAAGGCCTGGTTCTTCGGCTCGCTGGACTCCGGAAACTCGATCACCGTCGACAAACCACCGGCCGCGTTGTGGATCATGGGCCTGTCGGCACGGATCTTCGGGTTCAACTCCTGGAGCCTGCTCGTGCCGCAGGCGATGGAGGGCATCGCCGCTGTCGGCCTGCTGTACGGGACGGTGCGCCGCGTGGCCGGCGCACCTGCCGGCCTGGTCGCCGGCGCCGCGCTGGCCCTGACGCCGGCCGCGGTCCTGATGTTCCGCTTCGACAACCCGGACGCCCTGCTCACCCTGCTGCTGGTCGCCGGCGCGTACGCGGTGACCCGCTCGCTCGAGTCGGCGTCCTGGCGCTGGCTCGCCCTGGCCGGCGCAGCGCTCGGCTTCGCGTTCCTGACCAAGATGCTGCAGGGCCTTCTGGTGCTGCCCGCGTTCGCGCTCGTGTACCTGGTGTGCGCACCGACGACGCTGCGCAAACGGATCGGGCACACCCTGATCGCCGGTGCCGCTCTGCTCGTATCGGCCGGTTGGTACCTGCTCGTCGTCGGGCTGTGGCCGGCGTCGTCGCGGCCCTACATCGGCGGCTCGACGGACAACACGATCCTCAACCTGGTCTTCGGCTACAACGGGTTCGGACGTCTCTTCGGCTCCGACGGCGGGGGCGGCGGCGGCACCGGCGCGGCCGGCTCGTCCTTCGGCGGAGCGACGGGGTTGACCCGACTCTTCGGCTCGGAGATGGGCAACAAGATCTCGTGGCTGCTGCCGGCAGCTCTGGTCGCGCTGGTGGCCGGCCTCGTGGTGACCCGGCGAGCGCCGCGCACCGACCGCACCCGCGCCGCGCTGATCCTCTGGGGCGGCTGGGCACTGGTGACCGCGCTCGTCCTGAGCTACATGAAGGGCACCGTCCACCCCTACTACACGGTCGCGCTGGCGCCGTCGCTCGCTGCGCTCGTCGCGGTGGGCGGCGCAGCCCTGTGGCGCGAGCGTTCGACGGTGGTCGGACGGGTCGGGCTCGCCGCGATCGTCGGAGCAGCGGGCGGCTGGTCGTTCGTGCTGCTCAACCGCACGTCCTCGTGGTACCCCGAGCTGCGCTGGATCGTGCTGGCCGCGACCGTGCTCTCGGTGATCGCCCTGTTCGTCCCGTTCCGGCTCGCCGCGCGCAGCGCAGTCACGCTCGGTCTTGTCTCAGCGTTGCTCGGCATGGGCGCCTTCGGTGTGGCGACGGCCGCGAGCGCGCACACCGGCTCGATCCCGAGCGTGGGCCCGACCGCTGCGCAGACGAGCAGCAGCGGCACCCCGGGCGGTAGCGGTTCCATACCTTCAGGTATGAAAAGCGGTGCCGCGATGGAGGGCAAGCGGCCGAGCGGCACTGACTTCAGCGGCACCCGGCCGACGACCGGGGCCGGCTCGGGCACAGGAGCGACCGGCGGCACCGTCACGACGAGCGCCGCTCTGACGGCAAAGCTGAAGGCGACGACATCGAAGTGGGCGGCGGCAGTGGTCGGCGACCAGTCCGCAGCTGAGCTGGAACTGGCCACGGGCAAGGCAGTGATCGCCGTCGGCGGGTGGAGCGGATCGGACAACTCGCCGACGCTGGCCCAGTTCAAGACCTACGTGAAGGCCGGCAAGATCGGCTACTTCATCAGCAGCGGCACCGGCCAGGGAGGGTCGAGCTCGGTCGGCAGCCAGATCACGTCGTGGGTGGCGAAGAACTTCAAGGCCACGACCGTCGGCGGCCAGACCGTCTACGACCTCAGCTCGTGACCGGCGGCGCTAGAGATGTCGAGCTACCAGATGTCGACGTGCAGCACGTCGTCGACGGGCTGGCGGGCGGCGGGCTTGAAGGTGTCACCGGTGTAGTAGGCGGTCGGCAGCAGCACTCCCTGCCGGACGCCTTCGGGGATGCC
This sequence comes from uncultured Jatrophihabitantaceae bacterium, assembly GCA_964657545.1. Classification (GTDB taxonomy): domain Bacteria; phylum Actinomycetota; class Actinomycetes; order Mycobacteriales; family Jatrophihabitantaceae; genus Jatrophihabitans. The sequence continues at coordinate 3,486 of CAZZVT010000190.1, read as the reverse complement.
GATGATCTCGGCGACCTGGGCCTCGCGGGCGAGTGTGAACGTCGTCCAGGCGGTGCCCAGACCGCGGGCCCGGGCGGCGAGGCAGTAGCTCCAGGCGGCGGGCAGCAGCGAGCCCCAGACGGCCGCCTGGTTGCCGGCCGGCAGGGCGGGTGCCTCGATGCACGGGATCACCAGCACCGGCACCTCGGCGATGTGATCGCGCAGCCAGCGTGCGCTGTCGCCGACCCGCTGCTGCACCGCGGCCGGGGCCGGGCCGACGCCTGCGTTCGAGCCCCCGGCGGCGAAGTAGATGTCACCGACCTCGGCGTAGAGCCTGCCGATCGCCGCCCGCTTGTCGGGATCGGTGACCACCACCCAGTGCCAGCCCTGCCGGTTCGACCCGGACGGCGCCTGCAGCGCGACGTCGATGCACTCGCGGACGAGCGTCAGGGGCACCTCGCGGGTGAGGTCCAGTCGCTTGCGGACGGTGCGAGTGGTGGTCAGCAGTTCGTCGGGCGAGAGCGGGAGCGTCATGCCCCCGATCATGCCTGCTCACGACTTCGCGTCGACCCGCGTGTTCACCAGCGGCATGACCTGCTCGCCGTACGCGGCCAGGGTGGCGTCCTTCGCGTCGTGCTGCAGGTAGAGCGCGAACTGATCGACTCCCAGCGACTGCAGCTCCTGCAGCCGCTCGACCTGCACGGCCGGCGGCCCGATGAGGCAGAACCGGTCGATCACCTCGTCGGGCACGAAGTCAGTGTGTGTGTTGCCGGCCTTGCCGTGGCTGTTGTAGTCGTATCCCTGACGGTTGGCGATGTACTCGCTCAGCGCGGCGGGCACGGCCGCATCGGCGCCGTAGCGGGCGACGATGTCGGCCACGTGGTTGCCGACCATCCCGCCGAACCAGCGGCACTGGTCGCGCCCGTGCGACAACCCGTCGGGTGTTCCGTCGGTGACGTACGCCGGCGCGGCGACGCAGATGGTGATCGAGGCCGGGTCGCGCCCGGCGTCGGCGGCGGCCTTGCGCACGGCAGCGATCGACCACTCGACGATGGCGGGGTCGGCCAGCTGCAGGATGAACCCGTCGGCGACCTCACCGGTGAGAGCCAGGGCCTTGGGGCCGTACGCAGCGACCCACACCGGCAGCTTCGAACCGCGTGACCACGGGAAGCGCAGTTGATTGCCCTTGTAGTCCACCGCCTCGCCGTTGGCGAGCCCGCGGATCACCGCGATGGACTCGCGCAGCGTCTTCAGCGTGACGGGCGCGCCGTTGATGACCCGTACAGCGGAATCGCCCCGCCCGATGCCGCACACCGTGCGGTTGCCGAACATGTCGTTCAGCGTGGCGAACAGCGAGGCCGTCACCGTCCAGTCGCGGGTGGCCGGGTTGGTGACCATCGGCCCGACCGTCATGCGGTGCGTCGCCGACAGGATCTGCGAGAAGACGACGTAGGGCTCCTGCCACAGCAGGTGCGAGTCGAACGTCCAGGCGTGGGTGAAGCCGTACGACTCGGCCTTCACCGCGAGGTCGACCACCCGCCAGGCCGGCGGGTCGTTCTGCAGGACTACCCCGAAGTCCATCAGATCAGGTTCTGCGACAGCGAACGCTTGACGAACTGTCCGTGCGACTTCGACCCGACATACCCCGAGGTATCTTTGATGACGGAGCCACGCGAGAGCACGACGTCGACGTGTCCGTCGATCTCATAGCCCTCCCACGCCGAGTAGTCCATGTTCATGTGGTGGGTCTTGCCGACGCCGATCGACGTGTGGCCGTTCGGGTCGTAGACCACGATGTCGGCGTCGGCGCCCGGCGCGAGCACGCCCTTGCGCCCGTACAACCCGAACATCCGCGCCGGCGTCGTGCAGCAGACGTCGACCCACTTCTCGAGGCTGATCCGCCCGTCGACCACGCCCTGGAACAGCAGGTCCATGCGGTGCTCGACCGAGCCGATGCCGTTGGGGATCTTGGCGAAGTTGCCGATCCCCATGTCCTTCTGGTCCTTCATGCAGAACGGGCAGTGATCGGTCGACACCGTGGTGACGTCGCCGGTGCGGATGTATTTCCAGAGCTCGTCCTGGTGGCCCTCGGCGCGTGAGCGCAGCGGCGTCGAACAGACCCACTTCGCGCCCTCGAACGCGCCCCACTGCTCGCTGCGCGCGCCCAACTGCTCCTCGAGCGAGAGGTAGAGGTACTGCGGGCAGGTCTCGGCGAACGCGTTCTGCCCGGCGTTGCGCGCCTCGGCGATCCGCGCCAGCGCCTGCTTGGCCGACACATGCACGACGTAGAGCGGCGCGCCCGTCATGTCGGCGAGCATGACCGCGCGGTGCGTCGCCTCCTGCTCGGCCTGCCAGGGGCGCGTGATGCCATGGAAGTAGGGATCGGTGTCGCCGCGCTCGATGGCCTGCTGCACCAGGACATCGATGGCGCTGCCGTTCTCGGCGTGCATCATGATCAGCCCACCGTTGCCGGCCGCTGTCTGCATGGCCCGCACGATCTGGCCGTCGGAGGACAGGAATACCCCGGGGTATGCCATGAACAGCTTGAAGCTGGTGATGCCTTCGCCGATCAGTTCGTCCATCGCCTTGAGCGACTCGTCGTTGACCTCGCCGATGATCTGGTGGAAGGCGTAGTCGACGGCGCAGTTGCCGGCCGCCTTCTCGTGCCACAGCGCCACCTGGTCCTGGACGCGCTGCCCGTGCGCCTGCACGACGAAGTCGACGATCGTCGTCGTCCCGCCCCAGGCCGCGGCCCGCGAACCGGTCTCGAAGGTGTCCGACGCCTGGGTGCCGCCGAACGGCATCTCCATGTGCGTGTGTGCGTCAATACCCCCAGGTATGACGTACTTGCCGGTCGCGTCGATCGTGGTGTCCGCGTGCAGGTCGGGCAGCGCGCCCGGGGCCAGCAGCGCGACGATCCGTTCACCGTCGACCAGGACGTCCTGCAGCGAGGACCCAGTGGACGACACGACTGTGCCGCCGCTGATGAGGACCGTGCTCACGGCTGCGTCGTCCGCGTGTAGGACTCCGGCCGGCGGTCGCGGTAGAACTGCCAGTCGTTGCGCACCGTGGTGATCAGGTCCAGATCTATGTCGCGGGTGACGATCTCCTCCTTGTCCTGCGAGGCGACCTCCCCGACGTAGTTGCCACGCGGATCGACGAAGTAGGACGAGCCGTAGAAGTGCGGGGCGTCGGCACCGAACTCGCCGACCTCCTGGCCGATGCGGTTGTTGGCCGCGATGAAGTACTGGTTCGCCGCGGCCGCTGCCGGCTGCTCGAGCTCCCAGAGCCGGTTCGACAGCCCCGGCTTGGTGGCCGACGGGTTGAACACCAGCTGCGCGTTGTTCAGCCCGAGCTCTCGCCAACCCTCGGGGAAGTGGCGGTCGTAGCAGATGTAGACACCGACCCGCCCGACCGCCGTCTGGAACACCGGGTAACCCAGGTTGCCGGGCCGGAAGTAGAACTTCTCCCAGAACGCCGGCAGGTTCGGGATGTGGTGCTTGCGGT
>CAZZVT010000189.1:0-6298 GCA_964657545.1 uncultured Jatrophihabitantaceae bacterium | reverse complement strand
CTCGTACGCGCGCCACCAGTTTCCGACCACTCGACGGGTGTGTCGGATGCGGATCCGCTTACGGAATGAGACGGTCGCGCAACGCGTCGACCATTGTGGCTGCGCCGCATTGCCCGTAGTCGGGTCGACTACCGGGACATCTTGGATCTATTCAAAGATATCCGCCTATCGACGTGCGTTCCGGCTCAATCGGGTCAAGGAATCCACGCGTAGGTGCAGTCCGGTTCCTGCTCCTCGTTGTCGTGTCCGTCGCTCTGTCTTACGAGCTTAAAGCCATGGACCTCGTAAAAGCGACGGGCACGCTCGTTGCGGGTGAAGACGTGCAATCGAAGCCCCTTGGATCGCAGGAGCTTGGCGTCCTCGAGGAGTAGTTTCCCCACGCCCCGTCCTTGGTAGTGAGGGTCAACGTAGAGCTGCTCCAGCCAGGCGTCGGTGACGGCGGCGAAGCCCAGGACCCGGCTCGCACCATGGGCGACTCGGACGCGTTGCTTCTCGAGCAGGACATGCTGCATCCACCGGCGAGTTGATGGTTCGTCATGGGGACTGACGAGCCACGGCATCGCGTGGGTACGTGAGCGCAGGAGCACGCTGGTCAGCTCGGCGGCGTCGCCGGGACGTGCGTCGCGGAGTAGTGGTATTACGTCGACCATCCGCACATGATGCATCGTGGCGGACGTCGTCCCGAAGGACCATGGATCACCGGTACGGGTCGTTGGTAGACCGCCACGGCCTACACGGCTACGAGAGCGAGGTAGGCCATGCCCATGACGCCCCTGTAGCCGCCGAAGTAGGCGGCTCGCTGCCGAGCGGCTCTCGTAAGAACCTCACCGGCATCTGGGTGTTCCGTGCCATGCTCGGCGATCCACGAGGCGTAACACGCGCTGTAGCCGGACTCGAACTCGTCCCATTCCGCAATGTCCGCCTCATGAACCGCGATGGGCATGAAGCCCTGCGCGACGGCGAGTTCGACCAAACGGGTTAGCGACACCAGCTCATCGAGCCGACCACTCAACGGCGCCACTGCCTCCGGCGTCGGCGGACGGGACCAGACGCCTTCCCCGTAGACCACTCGGGTTCCCCGCGAAACCTTCGCCCGGATTGCCGCCAGTGCGCTCTCGTAGTCCAGTGGCTGGTTCTCCTCGACCGGCGGACCCCATATCTGGCTCGCTCCGATGCAAATCAATGCATCGGCACGCTGCGGCGCTCGCTCCTTGGCATCGCCCGCAAGAAGCTCCACTCGATCGAGGAGGCCGCGTTGTTCGGCAAGCAACGCGCCGTGCTCGATAAACGCTGCGTCGGAGTCGATGCCTACGCCTGCTGCGGCTGGGACGGCCGCGACAACGCGTAGTAGCAGCTCGGCCCACCCGCAGCCGATGTCGACCACCGTTCCGTGAAGGTCTGCGGCGAGGAACCGGACGAGCTTGTCAGCGCGATCCTCTGACAGCGGGGTCATGAACGTCAGATCGTTGTACGGCGGGCTCAGCGCAATGGTCACACATTGAACGTGGTCGACAATGACGCCCAACTCAACCGAATTGATTTACGACCGTAAGTTCCAGCCCAGTCGCGAGACCTCAGTTGGGTGACCTCTCGACGCTCCGTAAGCCGACCGGACTGCGGGCGCGCCGAGGTCGATGCGGTCCGCCGCCCGAGCATCGACCAACATGTCCGCAAGCGGATCCCTGCGGGACGGCGGCGAAGTAGGCAGGACCGACGCCTGCTGCGCCGTTCAGGGGCCCGAGACCGCCCGGAAGCGGGTCCCCTGCGGGACGGGCAGGCGACGTGGGCAAGACCGATGCCTGCTTGCCCGTTCGAGGGCTCGCGGCCGCCCGGCAGCGGGTCCGTTAAGCGCGATCCTAAACTCTCTGATGATCGGTGCAGCTCACCACAAACCGGCGGGGCGGCAGCCCATCGAGCAAGGACGGTCGTCAGCCGTGGCCGACTCAGTTGGATTCGCAGATCCTCGATTCGGATGGCGGCAATGACAGCGGCACGCGAACGCTTTCGTTCCTGCCCGCAGCGGGTACGCGTGCCTTGCGGTCGTCCGCACGGCGGGACACTCAGCAGTCGGCCCGGTGAAGGGCGGCGGCTGCGACGCCCATTGCCGCAAGCGCTTCGCGTAGTCGTTGACGCGCTCGGTGAGTGGCGACTCGGACTGCGGCCGGCTTCAGTCCGACGGTTTCTGCGATCTCGTTGGTGGTGAGTCCGTCCCAGATCATGAGGGTGAGCAGCTCGCGATCGCGGGGCGGAAGCGAGTGCAACGCGGACAGAACGCGTTCATCGGGTGCGGTGCTGTGGCCCTCGAGTCGAGTTGCCGCGAGTGCGTCGGCCAGTTTGGCGCCGAGGCGGGTTTCCTTCTGCATCTTCCGGTGGTGGTTAAGCAGCATGTTCCGAGCGATCCCGAAGAGCCATAGCCGCTGTTCATCCTCGGGGGGAAGTGTTTCGTGGCGGCGCCAGGCGACGAGGAACACGTCGGCGAGCAGATCGGCGGCCGAAGCCGTGTCGTGTGTTCGGCGGACGAGGTAGGACAGGATCGCAGCCCGGTGGGTGCGGTACATGTGCTCGAACGCGTCGTGCGCCTGGGCCGAGGTCACTTCGTCGCCCAGGCCTGCGGGAGGCCCGTGCAGTTGACCGTCCACAACTGGCGTACCGGTGCTGGGTTGTCGGCCGCCGCTGCGTCGGCGACTGCGCGGTAGCCATTGCGTACCGAGGAGTCCGTGTTGGTTCCCCATCCCGGCCACGTCGGGATCGCCTGCAAGGTCCGTAGCGCGTCGTCGGCCGCGGTGCTGTTCCCGGCAGCGTGCTCTTGCAGCCAGTAACCCTGCCAGGCGCACACCGCGTCGTAGCTGAAGGCGACCCGCAGATCATTGCGGTCCAGGACGCTGTCGACGCCGTCGTCCGAGTGCTGCCACACAGGGATGTAGTTGTCGATGTTGTCGCCTGGCGGCAACGGCAGGTCGGCCGTGGCGGCCCGTACCGAAGCGGCGAAGTCGGGCGTTGCGGTGCTCACGGGTGAGAAGGAGGAGGTCGCGGCCGCGACGCCGCCGACCGCAAGGATGCCGGTGGCGGCGACGGTCGCCACCAGCTCGCGGCGTCGGCGGCGCGTCGCCTCACCGATACGCGGACGCTGCGCGGTCAACGGTTCCAGCAGGTCGTCGAGCGCCGAGATGACCGAAGGCGCGTGAGTGATCACGTTGGGGAACGGGTTAGCCGAGCGCAGCAGGTCGTCGAGGTCACTGTCGGTGAGGTCCATACACATCACATGTCGGCGCTCTCGTGCGTTGTTACACCGTCGGAAAGATCTGCGTGCCGTCTCCCGAGCCGCGCGACTCAGCGTGGCACGGCGGCTCGCTGTCTGGGCGACGTCGCCGGCTGTGTTCCGCAGGGGATCCGCTTGCGGGCCTCTTTCGCGCCGGTCAGGTTTCTCGTCGTGGCAGGACGTGTATTCGTCGCCGGGTCTGCCTGCAGCGTTCGCGATGGGTGTGCCGTTAGCGGGTCGACAGGTAAATGTCTGCGCCGTCCGGGGTGTGAAGTTCGTAGTCGGTTCGGTAGGTCCGGTCGATGTCGTTGTTCTGTGTGCGTCGCCAGATCTCCTGCCAGGCGGTGATCAGTGCGTCGGGCATGGTTCCCCGGGCTGGGATGTGGAGGCGTCGGGCGGCAGGGACCGCCACTGCGACTAGTCGTTCGGGCAACTGCGTCACCGCGTTGACGGGCACGCCGACGATCTGGGTGTAGTTCCCGTGATGGTCGCTGTCGTAGTCGGTCAGGACCGCGACGAAGTCGGTTCCGTCGGCGGCCCGGCGCTCGGTCAGGTACGGGTCGCGGTGGGCGCGTTGCCAGAGCGCGGGGATCCGTGCGGTGGTGGGATCGCTCTCGGTGGCGTTGTCGGTGCGGGTTGCGACGCCGATGACGAAGAACGGTTCCGGTCGGGTGGTCATGCGCGGTTCCTTCTCGCGAGATCGATCAACGTGGTCACGGTGTCGGCGATCTGTTGTGGGGATAGTCGTTGTGCTGCCTCACCAAAGGTGACTTCGCACGAGCTGCGGGTGGGATCTGGGCCGGTGCGGAACCGCAGGGTCAGCCGTATTCGGCCGGCGTTGGTCAGCTGCTCGTGTGCATGGCGGGCGGCGTCGGCTGGTACCGGGAGATGGATGTGGAACACCGCCGTGTGCGGGATCGTCGGGCGCACGGTGGCGTCCGTCGTGTTCGTGATGGCCGCTGCGACGGCTCGCGTGTGCTCGACATAGTGGGGCATGGCCTCGAGCACTCGGTGCAGGCCGTCGCGGGCGAGCAGGGCGAGTGGCCATGCCTCGTCGATCGTGCCGCCCAGCCGGTGGCGCCAGGCCCGCGCGGAGGCCACGAACCGGTTGTCACCGACCAGCACGGCACCGCAGGGGGCTTCCAGATCCTTGTACAGGGAGACGTAGACCGAGTCGAAGCCGCTGCAGATCTCGGCCAGCGGCCTGGCGTAGAACGGTCCGGTCTGCCAGATGCGTGCGCCGTCGCAGTGTGTCGCGGCCCCGCACCGTCTCGCCGCGGCCAGCTGGGCCGTGAGGTCATCCCAGGCCGGCAGCTCACCGCCGAGTTCGCGTTGCGGCAGTTCCCACAACACGGCGCCGACGTCACCCGCCCGTGCCGCTGTGTCGATGTCCGACGCCGCCATAAGTGCGTACCTGTCACCCGTGTGTCGGATGTGCAGGTCGTGCAGCCGGCTGTGGGTTTCGTCCTCCCACAGCGACAGGTGATTCGACGGGTGGGCGAGGACCGTGCGGCGTCCCGGCCGCTGATCGGCATGCACTCGCAGCGCGATCTGCTGGGCCATCTTGCCGGTCGGCACGAAGATCGCCGCCGGTTTGGCAAGCAACTGGGCAACCTCCTGCTCCAGCAGTCTGGCTGCTGCACAAGGGTCATCGAGCGTCTGCGGACAACCATCGAGCAGACCCACCAAGCGATCGAGCTGGACCCGGGGCCGTCGTCGCGCGGTGTCGTGCACCGACACCACCGCGCCGGATGTCACTGTTGTAGCGTCCATGAGCAGTGAGGCTAGGGAGGTCCCGTTGACATGTTCAACAGTGACGTTCTCGACCGGATCGCTGTCGGCGTCGACCTCGCCAACGCTCATAGCCAAGGCCTGCTGCCTGGCACCACGGTGGATCGACCGGCATGGATCTTCGAGGCCCACGGGTACTTGCCGCCCTCTGGCACCGCCGAGTGGTCAGCCCTCACCCTCATCGCTGAGCAGGTCGCGGAAGTCCTACATCTAGTCGCCGACGACCACCATCAAGCCGCGATCGCCGAGATCAACCAGACGTTGAGCACGCGGGCAGTTACGCCCTACATCGAAACCCGAGACCACACATGGGTCCTGCACCTGCACACACCCGGTGCCGACTTCGCCGACGGGTGGGCCGCCGGTGTCGCCGCAGCGCTAGCGATCGCCTACAGCACCGGCGACGCCGACCGAATCGGCCGCTGCGACGCACCCGCCTGCAGCACCCTGTTCCTCGACCGAGGCCGCAACCGGCAACGCCGGTTTTGCAGCCTTCGATGCCAGAACCGTTCGAAGTCAACGACCTACCGACGCCGCCGAGGCGCCACATGAGGCGACACACCACCGCCGACCTTCGCAGCTCGTTCCGTAGGTAGATCCCATCCGGGCGGCCACCCGGTGACGGGACGTCCTATGAGAAGGCCTTGATCAACTCCGTCACGCGCACGGCCTGCGCCGACATACCCGGCGCAACCAGTCGTTGCTAAACAACCTGTTGCTCGCGTCGTCCAGCGGGTCTATCTCGCTAACGGTGTTTCCGGCGGTGTTCATCAGTAGGTCTCGGCGGCCGGGAATCGGTCGGCGAAGGTGATCGCGAACGCGTTCAGCGCTGGCTTCCACCGCATGGTCCATCGTGCCCGTCCCTGGCCGGTGGGGTCCAGCGATCGGGTGACCAGGTAGAGGCACTTCAGCGCGGCCTGCTCGTTGGGGAAGTGGCCGCGGGCCTTGATCGCCCGACGGTAGCGGGCGTTGAGGGACTCGATCGCGTTGGTCGAGCAGATGACTCGACGGATCTCGACGTCGTAGTCCAGGAACGGGATGAACGCCGCCCACGCGTTGTCCCAGAACCGGATCACGGCCGGGTAGCGGGGGCCCCATTTCTCGGCCAGCTCGTCGAACGCGATGCGGGCGGCGGTGGCGTTGACGGCGGTGTAGATCGGCTTCAGGTCGCGTTTGATCTCGTCCCAGTAGCGGCGGCTGGTGAGCCGGAAGGTGTTGCGGATCAGATGGATGATGCAGGTCTGCACG
>CAZZVT010000188.1:0-6323 GCA_964657545.1 uncultured Jatrophihabitantaceae bacterium | reverse complement strand
GTCCGCGGCGACGGCTACTTCTACGGGATCGAACTGGTCAAGGACAAGACCACCAAGGAGACGTTCGACGACGACGAGTCCGAGCGACTGCTGCGCGGGTTCATGTCCAAGGCGCTGTTCGACGCGGGCCTGTACTGCCGTGCCGACGACCGCGGTGACCCGGTCGTGCAGCTGGCTCCCCCGCTGATCATCGGCCAGCCCGAGTTCGACGAGATCGAGGGCATCTTGCGCTCGGTGCTGACCGAGGCGTGGGCGCGGCTCTAGGCTGCCGGAAGCACTCCACCTCTGCCGGGCAAACCCCACCACCGAGGAGTTCCGCGTGGCCACCGTCTCTGCAGTGAACCCGGCCGAGAACCGTGCCGAGAAGGGCTTGAAGACCGGGGCGCTCGGCCTGGCCTCGAGCATAGTCATCGGGGTTGCCTCGACCGCACCTGCGTACAGCCTCGCGGCGACACTCGGTTTCATCGTCGCCTTCGTCGGCATCCAGTCACCTATCGTGGTCGTGCTGGCGTTCGTCCCGATGCTGTTCACCGCGATCGGCTACCAGGAACTGAACAAGGCCGACCCCGACTGCGGCACCACGTTCACCTGGGCCACCCGGGCGTTCGGACCCAAGACCGGGTGGCTCGGCGGGTGGGGCATCATCGCCGCCGACATCCTGGTGATGGCGTCGTTGGCTCAGGTGGCCGGGCAGTACCTGTTCCTGCTGTTCAACGCCGACGGCATCGGTCACAACGCCACCAGCGGCTGGGTGCTGCTCGTGGGCATCGGTTGGATCGCCGTGATGACCGCGATCTGCTACATCGGCGTCGAACTGTCGGCCTGGCTGCAGAAGATCTTCCTGGTGCTCGAGATCATCGTGCTGGTGATCTTCGCGGTCACCGCGCTCTACAAGGTCACTAAAGGCACGGCCGGCCCGCAGGCCATCGACCCGTCGTGGTCCTGGTTCAACCCGTTCGACATCGGTTCGTTCTCGCAGTTCGTCCGCGGCCTGATCCTGATGCTGTTCATCTACTGGGGCTGGGACAGCGCAGTGGCGGTCAACGAGGAGACCGCCGACCCGGAGAAGACGCCGGGCCGCGCGGCGATCATCTCCACGCTGCTGTTGCTGGTCACGTACGCGCTGCTGACGGTGTCCTCGCAGGCCTTCGCCGGCACGGGCACCACCGGTCTGGGGCTGAACAACGAGAACAACCAGTCCGACATCTTCGGCGCGCTGGGCCGCGCGGTTTTCGGCGCCGGCACCTACGGCTCGGTGATGGAACACCTGCTGCTGTTCCTGGTGCTGACCTCGGCGGCCGCCTCTACCCAGACGACGATTCTGCCCACGGCCCGCACCTCGCTGTCGATGGCGGTCTACCGGGCCCTGCCCAGCGCGTTCGCCCGCATCCACAAGCGCTTCCTGACGCCGACGGTCTCGACGCTCGCGTTCGGCGGGGTGTCGATCGCGCTGTACGCGATCCTGAACTACACCAGCGACGCGGGCAACGTGATCGCCGACTGCGTCACGTCACTGGGGCTCATGATCGCCTTCTACTACGGGCTGACCGGGTTCGCCTGCGCCTGGTACTACCGGCACAACCTGACCAGCAGTCCGCGCAACCTCGTGTTCCAGGGGCTGTTGCCCCTGCTGGGCGGCATCATCCTGTTCGGCGCGATGCTCTGGAGCTTCCACGACGACTGGCTCTCGCCGCTCAAGCTCGGATCGGCCAGCTACACCGGCTGGCAGATGGGCTTCGCCCCTCACTGGCACATCGGGGGCGTCTTCCTGCTCGGCGTCGGCACGTTCGTCATCGGCATCGTCGCGATGTTCGTGTGGCAGGTGGTGGCGCCGGCGTTCTTCCGCGGCGAGACGCTGAACGCAGACACCCCGACGATGGTGCCGGACGCACCCGAGCTGTCGGTGGCGACGACCGCGCTGTGACCGCCCGGGTCGCGGTTGTCGGTGCAGGCATCTGCGGAGCCGCCTGCGCCAACGTGCTGGGTGCGGCGGGGGTCGCCGTCGAGGTGTTCGAGCGCGGGCGGGCGCCGGGCGGGCGGATGGCCTCGCCGTCGGTGCACGGCCGGCGGGTCGATCTCGGCGCGGCGTACTTCACGGTCAAGGACGACGACTTCGCCGGTCTGGTCGACGGCTGGTCGAAGCGCGGTCTCGCCCGCGAGTGGACGGACACCTTCGACGCGTACGGGCCGAAGGGTCATGAACGCAAGACCGGTCCGGCGCGCTGGGCTGCACCCGACGGCCTGCGTTCGCTGGTCCGCGATCTGCTGCCGGCAGCCGGCCTCGGGCGCGAGATCGCCGACCTCGCCGAGCTCGACCACGACGCCGTCGTGCTGGCCATGCCCGACCCGCAGGCCGCGCGGCTGCTCGGCACCGACGCGCTCGAGTGGGTCGACTACGAACCGGTGATCGCGGTGGCCCTCGGCTACGAACAGCGGGCGTGGTCCTTCGACGCCGCGTTCGTCAACGACGACCCCGACCTCACGCTCATCGCCGACGACGGCTCGCGGCGGGGCGACGGCGCCCCGGTGCTCGTCGCGCACACGACGTCGGAACTCGCGCGCCGCCACCTCGACGAACCGTCGGCGGCGCAAGCACCGGTGGCTGACGCTGTCACCCGCGTGCTCGGCCTCGCCGAACCGCAGTGGACGCACGCGCATCGCTGGACGTTCGCCAAGCCGGCCGGCACGCACGGCGGCGCGCCGTTCGGCGTGCTCGACGGTGATCGGCCGGTCGGGCTCTGCAACGACTCGTGGTGCCCCGAGGGCTCGCCGCGGGTCGAGTCGGCGTGGCAGTCGGGCCGGCGGCTCGGTATCGAGCTGGCCAACCGGCTGGCCTGAACCGTTCAGCGCGCCGGTGTGACCGTGATCGTCACGGTCGCGGTGAGTACCGGATCGTCGATCCGGTCGGTGTGCACGGCCAGGTACTCCCCGTCGTCCTGCTGGCCGTTCGGCAGCACCTTGGCGTGCAGTGCGAACGGCGGCGTGCTGTTCGTCAGACCGTCGATGCCGAAGTCGTTGTCGTTGCTGACCACGAGCGTGCGGCCACCGTCGAGAGCCGCGACGCCCTCGACCTTGTCGTGCCCGAAGAACCCGCCCGTGGGGTCCAGCCGTGTCACGAGGCCGCCGAGGTCGACGTCGAGGGTCTTGCTCGCTGCGGTGATGTGCGCGGCGCTCAGCGTGCTGGTCGCCTCGGCCGTCGTCGCCTTGCCGACCAGCGCCTCGATGGTCTTGCCTCCGACGAGTAGGCCACCCCTGGTCGCGTCGTAGGTTGCGCCCGGCACCGACGCGGCCGGGCCGATGTCGGTGGCCTTGCGCAGGTCGGCGACGTAGAGCTTCTTGAACGCACCCGGCTCGACGTTGCCGTCGCGCTCGTCGACGACGAACGTGTGGTCGGACAGCGCGGTGATCTCGCTGACCGCCGAGCTCGTGGTGGACGGGTCGTCGAGCAGGTACAGGTATTCGTGCTCGGCGAAGGTGCGCAGGTCGATGGTCACGATGCGCAGCGTCGGAACGTTGCTGGGCTTCTTGGTGAGGTCGGGCTGCTGCAGCGCCGACTGCATGATCCCGACCAGCGTGTGGCCGTCGGGCGTGACAGTCAGCCCCTCCATGCCCTTGTTCGGCACGCGGTTGGCCAGCTCGCGCGGCAGCGAGTGGTCGAACGGCGAGAGTCGTCCGATCTGCTTGCCGGTGCTGTCGAAGTGGGTGATGAACGGGCCGTACTCGTCGGACACCCAGAACGTGCCGTCGCGCAGGGCGACGAGGCCCTCGGGGTCGTAGCCGGTGTCGGTGCAGGGCAGCGTCTTGCCGGACAGGTCGGTGATTGTCTCGCCGGTGCTGGCCGCGCAGTTCACCTGGCCGTTGTAAGGCGTTCCGTCGGTAGCGTGCAGCGGGATGCTCTTCACCAGCGTCGCCTTGCCGTTGACCAGCCGGAACTCACCGATCGCCGGATCGAAGGAAGGCAACGGTTCCACCTTCGTACCGTTCGGTCCGTCGGCATTGGGCCCGCGGTCGGTAAGGCCGTAGAAGACGTTCCTGCTGCCCGGCCTGGTGGTGAACGACGAGCCGTACGCGCCGCCGGTCAGTTTGACCCCGCCGATGGTGGCGAGCGCGGGCAGATCGGTCCTGTACAGGTCGACGGCGTCGGACGTGCCGTAGGTGAACGAGTCGGTGCCGCTGAACCCGGCCTGCGGGGCGTAAGTGAACGAGCCGTCGGCGTGCAGGTCCAGGGTGCCGTGCGCGGTGGGCGTGTGCCGGACGACGGTGCTCAGGTCACCGTGATCGTTGCGCAACACCCCGGACCCGCCGATGGTCAGCGTGCTGCCGGCGCGCACCCGGTAGGAGTCGCCCTCGGCTCGGGCGCCGCTGCGCGTCGCCTGGGCCGACGCCGCCACCGAGGCGACGCCCGTGCCGGCAAGCGCGGCGCACGTCAGGGTCGCGACGGTCAGAGCGAGGGCGGTGCGGCGGCTCGTCATGTCCGTGACCCTGGCCGGTACGGGTGGCCACCGGGCGTCGTCGAAATGTCCGAATGGTGAACGTGCGTCAGGGCGACGAGTCGTCGGGGCGCCGGTTAGGGTCAGGCCGTGACCGACTTCTCCGGCGCGGGCGCCGCTGCCCGCGCCCACCGCGCCCTCGACCCGCTGCACTCGATGATCTACTTCGCACCCGAGGCCGACGAGGAGTACGAGCGCATCGGCCTGCGGCGCGGGCGGATGGGCTACTTCGCCAGCCGCTCGGCGGCGTTCGGCCCGGTCGGCGCCGGCGTCGTCACCGCGACCTTCTACAACTTCCACCCCGGCCTGGTGGCGCACAACATCCCGCGGGCCTGGCAGCTTGCGTCGATCGAGGACATCCTCGCCGCGCGACTCGCCGCAGTGGACCGCGCGCTGCGCCGACTGCTCGGCGACGCGGTGGACTCCGCCGGGGTCGTTGAGCTGGCAGGTTTGACACGCGCCGCGACCGAGGGTCTGCCCGCGCACGGTCGGGCACTGTTCGCGGCGCACGCGGAGCTGCCCTGGCCGCAGGCCCCGCACCTGGCGCTGTGGCACGGCATCACCCTGCTGCGCGAGTTCCGCGGCGACGGGCACCTCGCCGCGCTGCTCGACGGCGAGCTGTCCGGCCTGGAGGCGCTGATCACCCACTGCGCCACCGGTTACGGCTTCACCGAGGCTGCGGCCAAGGCCACCCGCGGCTGGTCGGCGGACGAGTGGGCGGCCGGGGTCGAGGTCCTGCGCGGTCGCGGCATCCTCGACGACCAGGGGCTCACCGCCGGCGGCATTGCGCTGCGCGACGCGATCGAACGCACCACCGACCGGCTCTCGGCAGCACCCTGGACACACCTCGGCGCCGACCGGGTCGCCCGGCTCGTCGAGCTCGGTCGGGGTTTCGTCCAGCAGATAGCCGCGAACGGCGCCTGGCCTTCGGGAGTCTTCGCGGCTCGCTAGACGTCAGTGCGCCGCGTGACCCAGACCGGCCCGGATGTGCTCGAAGATCAGGTTGGTCTCGGTGAGCGCGACGTCGGAGTTGCCGCTGAGGTTGACGACGACGAAGTCGCGCAGGTTCTCGGTGCTGGTCGCGGCGATGTGGACGTAGAAGTCGTCGGCACCGCCGAGGAAGAACACGTTCAGCACCTCGGGCAGCTCGGCGATGCGGGCCATGAAGTCGGGGATGTGCCCGCGGGCGTGCGACTGCAGCCGCACCGAGATCATCGCCTGGATCGGGCGGCCGATCGCCGCCGGGTCGACATCGGCGTGATAGCCGCGGATGACCCCGGCGTCGCGCAGCGCGCGGACCCGCCCCAGACAGGTCGACGGCGCGATCCCGGCCCGCTGGGCCAGCGCGTTGTTCGGCAACCGGGCGTCGGCAGCCAGTTCCCGCAGCAGCAGGCGGTCGACCTCGTCGATCGAGGGGCGAACGATATTCGGGCCGAACGCGGTGGGGCTCGCTGCACGCGAACGATCCGATGCCATCCGGGTAACGTACAGAATCTTGTTCAGCCGTATGGTGCCCGCCGCGCGGATCCTTCATCCTGGTTCCCATGAAGATCGGAATCCCGCGCGAGGTCAAGAACAACGAGTTCCGGGTGGCCATCACCCCGGCCGGCGTGAACGAGTTGGTGGGCCACGGCCACCAGGTCGTCATCGAGGCCGAGGCCGGAGTCGGTTCGTCGATCCCGGACACTGCGTTCGTCGACGCGGGGGCGACGATCCTGCCCACCGCCGACGACGTGTGGGGCGACGCGGACATGGTGCTCAAGGTGAAGGAGCCCGTCGCCGAGGAGTACCACCGCATGCGCAAGGACCAGGTGCTGTTCACCTACCTGCACC
>CAZZVT010000187.1:1274-6375 GCA_964657545.1 uncultured Jatrophihabitantaceae bacterium | reverse complement strand
GCCGCTGCCGCAGCCGCGGCCGCAGCGTCCCGCTGAGCGGCGAGCTTCTTGGCCCGCGCCGCTGCGGCAGCCTTCGCCCTGGCGATGCGGCGCTGCTCGGCCAGGTAGGCCACGTAGGCGACGTAGGTCGCGCGCTGGCCGGTCAGCGTCGCGAGCTTCGCCTGGGCCGCGCTGAAGGCGTTCTGTTGGACGTTGAGCTGCGTCTGGCTCGAGGTCAGCGTCGCCTGGATCGAGGCCTCCCGCGAGGCCTGCAGGGAGGCGGCCGCGGCTGCGGCCCGCTGGGCCGACTTGGCGGCCGCGGTCAGCGTCTTGAGCCGCTGCAATGCCACCCGCGCCTTCGCCGAGGTGTTGGACGCCGTCACCGCAAGCCGCTGCGAACGACCGATCGCGTCGACCTTGTTGTCGACGATGAAGTTGGTCAGCGTGCTCTGGCTCAGCAGTTCGGACGGGTTCTTGGCCTCGAGCAGTGCGCCGGTGGCGCCGTCGGAGGACTCACCACCCATGTAGATGGCCTGCACCTCACGGACGCGGTTGTCGTCGTTGGCCTTGACCTGCGCGACGGCCCTCGTGTTCGCCGCGACCGCGGCGCTGGCGGCATCCTGACCGTCGCGCTGCTTGGAGACCGCGTCGGCGACGTTCTGCTCGGCGAGTTCGGCAGTGCCCTGCAGGGCTGTGAGTTCGGACTGCGCCGCGGCGACCTGCCCGCTGAGCCGGCCGATCTGCTCGGACGTGCTGGCGACCTGGGCGTTAGCGGCCTTCTTCGCAGCGGCAGCGGCCGAGAGCTGCCCGTTGGTGGGGTTCGGCGGCGGCGCGGGCGTGGCGACGGAGACACCGGGTACGGCCAGCAGGGTTCCGGCGGCCAGCGCCAGGACGGTGAGCGCAGCAGTCGCCCGCCCCACGGCGGGGCGGGTCGGTACTCGGTGGAGCAGGTGGATCGGGGCACGTCTCAGGTGCAGCAAGGCAACTCCTCTGGCGTCCCCCACGCGAACACGGCAGCCTCAGAGTGCCATTCCTGTCCCACGAGCGCCAGTGGCACCACCAGAAACATCAACCCCAGATGTCACACGGACAACCAGGATGCGGCGCTTCCCCGGCTCGGCGACCAGGTCAGGCGGGTTTGGGACGCTCCTGCGGCAGCGCGACCAACGACACCCCGAGCGGCGCCGACGAGGGTGCCGTTGTGCTCACCAGGTCGGCCGCCGCACCGTCGTCGCCGGCTGCTCGTCCGTGCTCCCAGCGACGGACCCCGTAGTGCACTGCCAGCGCATAAAGCGCACCGGCGACGCAGTCCAGCACGTAGTGCTCCCCGGTGTAGACCAGCGTGAAGGCCATGGCCAGCGGGTACAGCGCGAGCAGGTAGCGCCATCGGGTCCGCAGCAGCGAACCGATGAACAGCGCGATGAGCGTGGCGAAGGCGGTGTGCAGCGACGGCATGGCCGCAACCGCGTTCGAGCCACCGCTCTGCGCCCTGGCCAGCAGCGCGTCGATGTTGCCGGCATGCAGCCAGATCCAGCCGCGGGCCGACAGCCGCCCGACGGGAGCGAGATAGCCGTCGCGCGCGGCCAGCCAGGGCGGCGCCTCGGGGAACAGGACGTAGGTGATCAGCCCGCTGAAGGACAGCACGATGACCCGCGAGATGTAGCGGATCCAGAGCTCGCGGGCGCGCAGCCAGAGGATGGCCGCGACGATCGGCGTGGCCAGGAAGTGCGAGGTGTAGATCAGCGTGCACACGGCGTCGTACCAGTGCGCGTCCAGGGGCTGCGCGGCGTTGTAGAGGTGGTGCTGCAACCACACCGTCGGGTCGACGCCGCCGAACACCCAGCGCTCGACGTGCGCGATGTCGCCCTCGTGCAGCGGGATGCCGAGGTGGTCGGCGAGACCGCGCGTGCGGTCGTAGAGCAGCAGCACCGTCGTGAACGGGGCCCAGTCGACGAACACCTGGCCCAGCCGTCGCCACCCCTGCCCGACCCGGGTCAGCAGCAGCCCGGTGACGATGATGGCGGCCAGCGGCAGCCGTCCGGTGGGTACGCCGTGGACGACGGTGAGGACGCCAAGGATCACGGCGTACAGACTGAGACCGGCGATACGCGCGTACTTCCAGCCCAGGTCGGGCCGCACATCCGTCACTCCGTCACCACGCCGGGAGTTTACGTCGCCGACGCTCGGAGGTTGCCCGGTGGATGCCGGACCGGCGCGCCGGACGCACCCGGCCGGGCGGTGGTATCTTGACGTCAAGAGATCTCGACACGGACTCGACACAGAGGAGTGCACGGTGACGGCGGACCAGAACAGCTTCGGGGCCAAGGCAGCATTGAGCGTCGGGGACACGACGCTCGACTACTACCGCATCGGCGCGGTCGAGGGTTCGGACAAGCTCCCCTTCAGCTTGAAGATCCTGCTCGAGAACCTGCTGCGCACCGAGGACGGCGCCAACATCACCGGGGAGCAGATCCGCGCCGTCGCCGGCTGGGACCCGAAGGCCGAGCCGAACACCGAGATCCAGTTCACCCCCGCGCGGGTGGTCATGCAGGACTTCACCGGCGTGCCCGCCGTCGTCGACCTCGCCACCATGCGCGAGGCGGTCGTCGAGCTCGGTGGCGACGCCGCGAAGATCAACCCGCTGGCCCCGGCCGAACTCGTCATCGACCACTCCGTCATCGCCGACATGTTCGGCGCGCCCGACTCCTTCGAACGCAACGTCGAACTGGAGTACGAGCGCAACCTCGAGCGCTACCAGTTCCTGCGCTGGGGCCAGGGCGCGTTCAACGAGTTCAAGGTCGTGCCGCCCGGCACCGGCATCGTGCACCAGGTCAACATCGAGTACCTGGCCCGCGTGATCTTCAGCCGCAACGGCGTCGCGTACCCGGACACGCTGGTGGGCACCGACTCGCACACCACGATGGTCAACGGCCTCGGCGTGCTGGGGTGGGGCGTCGGCGGCATCGAGGCCGAGGCGGCGATGCTCGGCCAGCCCGTCAGCATGCTGATCCCGAAGGTCGTCGGCTTCAAGCTCAACGGCGAACTGCCCGACGGTTCGACGGCCACCGACCTCGTGCTCACGATCACCGAGATGCTGCGCAAGCAGGGCGTCGTCGGGAAGTTCGTCGAGTTCTACGGCCCGGGCGTCGGTGCGGTGCCGCTGGCCAACCGCGCGACGATCGGCAACATGAGCCCCGAGTACGGCTCCACCTGCGCGATCTTCCCGATCGACGACGAGACCCTGCGCTACCTGCGGTTCACCGGCCGCAAGGACGACCAGATCGCGCTCGTCGAGACGTATGCGAAGGAGAACGGCCTCTGGCACGACGCGTCGAACGAGCCGAACTTCTCCGAGACGCTCGAACTCGACCTGTCGACGGTCGAACCCTCGTTGGCCGGGCCGAAGCGGCCGCAGGACCGCGTCCCGCTGAAATCGGCGAAGCCGATGTTCCGCGAGGCGCTGAACTCCTACGTCAGCGGCGAGTCCAGTGGCGACTCCGTCCAGGACGCCCAGGACGAGGCCGTCGACGAGTCCTTCCCCGCCTCCGATCCGACCTCGGCGACGGGCCACGAGTCGGCGCCCGCGCTCACGCATTCCGCGGCGCACGGTGCGAAGGGCCGGACGTCGAACCCGGTGTCGATCAGCATCGACGGCGCCCACGCGGTCGTCGACCACGGCGCCGTGGTCATCGCGGCCATCACGTCGTGCACGAACACGTCCAACCCGTCGGTCATGATCGGCGCGGGCCTGCTGGCCAAGAAGGCGGTCGAGAAGGGCCTCACCCGCAAGCCCTGGGTCAAGACCACGCTCGCCCCGGGGTCCAAGGTCGTCACCGACTACTACGAGCGCGCCGGCCTCACGCCCTACCTCGACAAGCTCGGCTTCAACCTCGTCGGCTACGGCTGCACCACCTGCATCGGCAACTCCGGTCCGATCATCAACGAGGTGTCGGCCGCCGTGAACGAGGGCGACCTCGCCGTCACCGCGGTGCTGTCGGGCAACCGGAACTTCGAGGGTCGCATCAACCCGGACGTCAAGATGAACTACCTGGCGTCTCCCCCGCTCGTCGTCGCCTACGCACTCGCCGGGTCGATGGACATCGACCTGATGACGGAGCCGCTCGGCACCGACACCGACGGCAACGACGTCTTCCTGCACGACATCTGGCCCTCCCCGCAGGAGGTCCAGGAGACCATCGACTCGGCGATCGCCAGCGAGATGTACAGCACCGACTACGCCGACGTCTTCACCGGTGACGATCGCTGGCGCGGCCTGTCGACGCCCGAGGGCAACACCTTCGAGTGGGACGCCGACTCGACGTACGTCCGCAAGCCCCCGTACTTCGAGGGCATGTCGGCGCAGCCGTCGGACGTCACCGACATCGCGGGCGCCCGGGTGCTGCTGAAGCTGGGCGACTCGGTGACCACCGACCACATCAGCCCGGCCAGCTCGATCAAGGCCGACTCCCCCGCGGGCAAGTACCTGTCCGAGCACGGCGTCGATCGTCGGGACTTCAACTCCTACGGCTCGCGCCGCGGCAACCACGAGGTCATGATCCGCGGCACGTTCGCGAACATCCGCCTGCGCAACCAGATCGCGCCAGAGACGGAAGGCGGCTTCACCCGGGACTTCACCGCCGGCGGCGCGGTCACGACCGTGTACGAGGCCTCGGAGCACTACGCAGCCGAGGGCATCCCGCTCGTCGTCCTGGCCGGCAAGGAGTACGGCTCGGGCTCGTCGCGCGACTGGGCGGCCAAGGGCACGGCGCTGCTCGGCGTCCGCGCCGTCATCGCGCAGTCCTACGAGCGCATCCACCGCTCGAACCTGATCGGCATGGGCGTGCTGCCGCTGCAGTTCCCCGACGGCGAATCGGCGGAATCGCTCGGGCTCACCGGCGAGGAGACGTTCGCGATCACCGGCGTCACGGTCCTGAACGACGGATCGACGCCGCGGACGGTGCACGTCACCGCAGACGACGGCAGCGGCAAGTCCACCAGCTTCGACGCCCGCGTGCGCATCGACACCCCCGGGGAGGCCGACTACTACCGGCACGGCGGGATCATGCAGTACGTCCTGCGCTCGCTGCTGTAGTCCCCGCCCGACCGAGTTGTCGGGGGTTCA
>CAZZVT010000187.1:0-1264 GCA_964657545.1 uncultured Jatrophihabitantaceae bacterium | reverse complement strand
GATCTGTTCAGCGCGCTGGAGCGTGCGCTACCCCCGACAACTCGACGCAGGCGGGCCGGGTGGCTACATCGGGCCGACGTCGGTCACCGTCACGACGGGCTCGCCGGCCTCGTCGGACGCTGCCAGGTCGATGGAGGCGCTGATCGCCCAGTCGTGGTCGTCATCGGGGTCGTCGAAGACCTGGCGCACCGACCACTCACTGTCACCAGCCGTCACGTGCAGTAACGCAGGGTTGCGGGCATCGCCGCCGGTGCCGAGCCGGTCGTAGATCTCGAAGTACTCCGCCATCGCCGATTCCCACCGCGCGGCGTCCCAGCCCGCGTCGCGGTCGAGCTCGCCCAGGGCGTCGAAGCGGCCCAGCGCCGCCAGCTCGACGCGGCGGAACATCGCGTTGCGCACCAGCACCGTGAACGCCCGGACGTTGCCGGTGAGCGAGACCGGCCGTGTGACCTCGACGATCGCATCGGACGTGCCGACGCCCGACGTCAGCTGCTCCCACTCGTCGAGCAGCGACGAGTCGGTCTGGCGCACGAGCGCACCGAGCCACTCGACGATGTCCTCGAAGCCCTCCGTGCTCGCCGAATCGGGCACCGAGGACCGCAACGCGCGGTAGGCGTCGGTGAGGTAGCGCAGCAGCGTGCCCTCGCTGCGCGTCAGACCGTAGAACGAGACGTACTCGGTGAAGGTCATCGCGCGCTCCCACATGTCGCGCACGACCGATTTGGGCGCCAGCTGGTCCTCGTTCAGCCACGGGTGCGTCTGCCGGTAGACCATGAACGCGCCGCCCAGCAGCTCGTCGAGCGGCTTGGGGTGGGTGACCTCGTTGAGCAGCTCCATCCGCTCGTCGTACTCGATCCCCTCGGCCTTCATCGCCGCGATCGCCTCGCCGCGCGCCATCCGCTGCTGCGCCGACAGCACCTGCCGCGGCCCCTCGAGGGTGGCCTCGATGATCGACACGACGTCGAGGGCGTACGTCTCGGACTCCGGATCGAGCAGATCCAGCGCAGCCAGAGCGAACGTCGACAGCGGTTGGTTCAGGGCGAAGTTGAGCGGCAGGTCGGCGGTGAGCCGCACGGTCCGCCCGTTCGCGTCGGGTCGGTCGAGCCGCTCGATGACCCCCGCTGCCAGCAGCGCGCGGTAGGCCCGGATCGCGTCGCGCACGAGCCCGCGGCGGGCCGACGCCGCCGAGTGGTTGTCCATGATCAGCGCCCGCATCGCCGCGAACGCATCACCCGGTCGGGCGATGACGTTCAGCAGCATCGCG
>CAZZVT010000186.1:0-6382 GCA_964657545.1 uncultured Jatrophihabitantaceae bacterium | reverse complement strand
CCGCACCGGCGGCGCGATGATGTGGTTCGGCGGCGACGCGATCATGGCCGCGATCATGATCGCGTTGGTGGTGGGCTGGCTGCGCCGCGTCGATTCGACCCCGGTCGAGCAGGGCTGGCTCGAGCAGGCCCGCCGGGCCACCTTCAGCACGCATACCGGTACCGCCGAGACCGCCGAGCCGCTCGACGACGACGACGACGCGCGCGAGGCCTACAACCGCTGGCTGCAGAAGCTCGACAGCTGACCGTGCTGCGTCACTCGGCGCCGAGTGAGAACGTGGCGTCGAGGTCGTGCTTGGAGTAGGCGCGGAACGCGATGTGGGTGTCGGTGTGCACGACGCCCTCGACCTTCGACAGCCGCCCGGCGATGACGTCGGCGATGGCGTCGAACTCGCGTACCCGCACGATGGCGACGAGATCGACGTCGCCGGCGACCGAGTACACCTCGCTGACGCCGTCGAGATCGGCGATGGTCGAGGCGACCTCGGGGATCTTGTCGGCCTCGACGGCAATCATGACGATCGCAGTGATCATGCGGCGAACCCTAGCGCGCGCGGTCAGGCGCGAGCCCGCGCCGGCCGGGCGGCCATCGGCAGCCGGCGGCGGTCGGTGAACGGGTCGGCCGCCTCGCGACCGGCGGTGGCGAGGTAGGACCGCAGGCCGCCCGCGCCGAATGCAGGCATCAGCCAGGGGTCGGAGCTGTCGGCGAGGCGGACCCCGGGTTCCTCGAGCCACCGCACGATGCATTCGGTCTCCTCGGCGAGCGGCTCGCGGGATTCGTCGACGACGTCGGCCGTGGCCCGCAGCGCCTCGATGACGGGCCACGGCGGGACCCCCAGTCGGGCGTGGCCGGCGGCGGCGAGGCGTCCCGCGCGCACCACCGACAGCTCCCAGCCGCCGGCGCCGTCGGGCCGGGCACCGACGATCTCGCCGACCGCGCGCAGCGAGGCGAGACGCTGCATCCGGGCGCTGGCCCGCACGACGGCGGTGATGCGGTCGCGGACCAGACCGGCCTGCTCGTAGCGCTGCTCGGCCGACAGCGCGGCGAGTTTGCGTTCGAGCGGTTCGACGAGCGGGCGTGGGTCGCCCCGCCAGGCCGACGCGACGAGCTCGACGAAGGTCGAGTAGTCGGCCGAGTCGATACCGCCCTCGCACGGGGCCGCGCACCGCCCGATGCCGGCCAGCACGCAGGCGGCCCGCACGACCCGACGCAGCGAGAGCCGGTCGGTGCACTGGCGCAGCGGCACGGCGTCGTGGATCGCGTCGCGGACGGCCTCGGCCTGCCGCTGGGTGCGCAACGGCCCCAGGTAGGACGCGTCATCGTTCTTGCGTTCGCGCACGACCGACAGCCGCGGGAACGCCTCGACGGTGAGCTTCAGCCACACCGACCGCTCGGGGAACTTCGAGCGCTTGTTGTAGCGCGGCTTGTGCGCGGCGATCAGCCGCAGCTCGCGGACGTGCGCCTCGAGGGCGTGGGCGCACACGATCGGGTCGACCCGTTGCGCAAGGCCGACCATCTCGCCCATGCGGCTGCGCGTCTCGCTCGCGACGAAGTACTGCCGTACGCGGCTGCGCAGGTTGCGGCTCGTCCCGACGTAGAGCGGGTGACCCTGGGCGTCGCGGAAGATGTAGACCCCCGGCGCGCTGGGCATGCCGTCGGCGAGATGGCGCTTGCGGCGTTGCGCGTCGGACACCTGGGCGGTGAACGAGCGCAACTCGGGCAGTGACTGCACGCCCAGGGTGCCGAGGCGGCCGAGCAGACCGTGCAGCACGTCGACGGTGGCCCGCGCGTCGGCCAGTGCCCGGTGATTCGGCGTGGTGCCGGCACGGAAGAACGGCGCGAGCGTGCCCAGCTTGCAGTTGGGCACCTCGTCGCGGGTGAGCACGCGTCGGGCCAGCACGGCGGTGTCGACGACCGCGAAGCCCGGCCAGGGCAGCGACAGTGCCGCGCAGGCGGCCTTGAGGAAACCGATGTCGAACGGTGCGTTGTGGGCCACGAGCACGCTGCCGCGAGCGAACTCGAGGAAAGCCGGAATGACGCCCGAGATGGTCGGCGCGGCACAGACCATGGAATCGGTGATGCCGGTGAGCACGCTGACGAACGGGCTGATGACCATCTGCGGGTTGACGAGGGTCTGGAACTCGCCCAGCACCTGACCCCCGCGCACCTTGACCGCCCCGATCTCGGTGATGGCGTCGCTGGAGGCTGCGCCGCCGGTGGTCTCGAGGTCGACGACCACGAAGGTGGTGGCGTGCAACGGCTCGCCGAGCTCGTCGAAACCCAGCTGTTCGTAGGCCGGCCGCTGCAGGGGAGCTGTCATGGCTTGCAAGTTAGGACGGGGGTACGACGAAATCGGCTCGAGGCACGGATCCGGGCCACGATGCGAAAACTGTCCGACCCGGTTCCTAGCGTGCGTGGTGTCCGGTGAACGTCCGACCGGCCAGATCGCGCCGGTCTCACGACCGGGTACCGAGGGAGATCCGCATGGTCATCGATTGCACGACCTGTGTCGCTCGCGACATCGCCTGCGGCGACTGCGTCGTCAGCATGCTGCTCGGCGGTCCACCCGGCCGGGTCGACGCGCCGTTCGACCTCGACGATGCCGAGCGGGTGGCGCTCGGCAGCCTCGCGCGGGCCGGGCTCGTGCCGCCGCTGCGGCTGGTGAGGGCCCTGCCGGACCTGCCCGGCACCGAACGCGGGATCGCCTGAACGATCGTGTGCGACGCGCCTGGGGTGGGGGGCACGTTGCACAGGAAACCGGCGGCGTCGTAACCTTCCCGAGACCTAGCCGGTTCCATCTCGGTCGCCCAGACCGTCGCCGTCCAGATCCCGCCGAATTGCAATTTCCCGAGCTGTGCGCTCCAAAGCTGCACAGACCGGGGCAAACCGGGGACCCAATCAGTCCCGGGGTGAATCGACCCGAGGCGTCAGCGCTCGATCAGCGCAGGCGCGTCGTGCCGTAGGGCGCCTTCCCGTCCGAACCCGTCAGCTAACCCGGTACGCGGTCCGAGGAAGAATGGAGATCCGCCAGCTGTGGCGATCCGTCTCGTACGTCGTGTCCGACCCCTGCTCGTCACCGCCGCTCTCGGCGCGACACTGCTCGTCGCCCCTGAGTTCGCGTCGGCCACGCCCGCCACGTTGCGCAGCTCGCCGGCCGGCGCCCCGCGTCAGGACCCGTCCGACACGCCCAGCATCGCCAGCGTCCAGAAGCAGCTCGGCGAGCTGGCGGTCACGAACTCCCAGCTGGTCGAGCAGTACGACAACGCGGTCCTCGCACTGGGCAAGGCGCAGCAGGTAGCCGCGACCGCGCAGGCCGCCGCCAGCGTCGCCGCGTCGAACTACGCAGCAGCCAGCTCGACCTTCACCCGCACCATCCAGGCGCAGTACGAGAGTGGCGGTTTGAGCACCGGCGGGGCCCTGCTGGCCAGCGACAGCGGCTCGAACTACCTCGATCGGCTCGACGCCCTGCGCCTGCTGTCGAATCACGACGCCAACGTCGTCGACCTGGTGTCCTCCGCCCGCTCCACAGCCACGGCCAAGGCCGGCGCTGCGAGCACCGCGCTGAGCCAGGCGCAGGCCGAGAAGGCCCGGCTGACCGCGAAGAAGACCACCGTCACCACGCAGATCAACAAGTACCGCACCATGCTGGCCACGTTGAACTCGGCGCAGCGCTCGGCCTACCAGCGGGCCGCCAACCCGTCGGCCAGCAAGTCGACGGTCAAGAACATCAAGGTCACCGCCACCACGGCTGCGGCGCGCAAGGCCGTGCAGTTCGCGCTCGACCAGGTCGGCAAGCCGTACGTGTTCGGTTCTGCGGGCCCCGGCTCCTACGACTGCTCGGGCCTGACGATGCAGGCCTGGCAGGCCGGCGGGGTCAGCCTGCCGCACTCCGCCGCCGGCCAGTACAGCTACGGCCACCACGTCTCCCGCGACGATCTGCAGCCCGGCGATCTGATCTTCTTCTACCAGCCCATCGGGCACGTCACGATCTACATCGGCAACGGCTACATGGTCTCGGCACCGACGTCCGGCCAGAATGTCTCGGTGGTCCCGCTCGACGCGTACAACAGCGACTACGTCGGCGCGACCCGGCTGACCTGATCCTGCGTCATGCGCTCCCGGGTGCTTGTCGCTGTCATCGCGCTGGTCGCAGGGTTGCTCAGCGCCTGCTCGGACAGCTCCCAGGACTCCGCAGTCACCGATGCCCAGGTGCGTGCGGCCCTGACGCTGCACGCGCGGGGGGTGCTCGCGCACAACCGGGCTGACTTCCTGGCCTCGGTCGGGAACAGCAAGAAGGCGGCCGGCTTCCGCGACGACCAGAGCGCCGAGTACGACAACCTGGTCACCGTGCCGCTCGCGGCCTGGTCGTACACGATCGGTGCGAAGGTCACCGACCGTTCGGCCCAGGCAACCGCCCGCAAGACCTATGGTGCCTCGGCGCGCATCGTGCGCGTCGAGCTGCACTACCGGGTGCGAGGCGTCGACACCGTGTCGGTCGACCACAGCCTGTGGTGGACGTTCGTCGGCAACGGCGGCCGCGGGCAGGTGGTCGCCGACGACAGCCTGGCCCGCGAGGGCGGTGTCAGCTGGACGGGGCCGTGGGACTTCGGCCCGATGACCACCGTGACGGGTCGCTCCAGCGTGGTGTTCGGCCGGGCCGACCAGAGCGCCGCACTGCAGGCGGTGGCCACCGCCGTCGACACCGCCGAGCCCGTCGTCACCTCGGTGTGGGGCATCGGGTGGAACCGCCGGATCGCGGTGATCGTCGCGCCCACCTCTGCCGCGTTGACCGCCGCCCTCGGGTCGTCGAGCTCCGACGGCGAGACCTCGAACATCGCCGCCCTGACCGTCTCGGCCGGCACCGACCCCTTGACGAGCAAGCCGTTGGAACAGCGCCTGGTCGTCGACCCCACCGCCTATGCCAAGCTCAGCGCCATCGGCCGGCGCATCACCATCACCCACGAACTGACGCACCTCGCCAGTGCCATGGCCACCACCGAGGCGATCCCGCGCTGGCTGGTCGAGGGGTTCGCCGACTACGTCGGCAACCTGGGTACCGGGCAGTCGGTCGACACCGTCGCTGCCGAACTGCTCGCGCAGGTTCGGGCCGGGAAGGTGCCCGCGACGTTGCCCGGCGACGACACGATCGACACCGCCTCCACCGCGGCGTCGGCCTACGAGCAGGCCTGGCTGGCGTGTCGACTCGTGGCCGCCAAGGTGGGCCAATCCGGCCTCGTGCGGCTCTACCGCACGGTCGGCGCATCGCCCGACAACAGCGCCGCCGCCCTGGCGGCCGGACTGAAGGCGGTGGTGGGGGAGAGCGTTGCCACCTTCACCGCGCAGTGGCGCGCCTACCTGCGCAGCCAGCTCGGGTGAGACGCACTCTCG
The DNA here is from genome assembly GCA_964657545.1 of uncultured Jatrophihabitantaceae bacterium. Classification (GTDB taxonomy): domain Bacteria; phylum Actinomycetota; class Actinomycetes; order Mycobacteriales; family Jatrophihabitantaceae; genus Jatrophihabitans. Next base: position 994 of record CAZZVT010000186.1, on the reverse strand, counting down.
TCGTCACCAACGACTTCCCGCCGCGGCAGGGCGGCATCCAGTCGTTCGTGCACCAGCTGCTCGTGCGTCAACCGGGCGGGTCGGTGGTGGTCTACGCCTCCGGGCACGACGGGTCGGCCGCGTTCGACGCTGCCCAGCCGTTCCCGGTGATCCGGCACCCGACCGGGTTGCTGCTCCCGACTCCGGGCGCCCGGCGGCGGGTCACCGACGCCCTGCGTGCACACGGCTGCACGGCGGTGTGGTTCGGCGCCGCCGCGCCGCTGGGCCGGCGCGCAGCGCGTCGTGGCCACCACGCACGGTCACGAGGCGGGCTGGGCGCAGCTGCCCCTGGCTCGGCAGGCGCTGCGACGCATCGCCGACGGCTGCGACGTGCTCACCTACCTGGGCGCATACACAAGATCGAAGATCGCCCCGGTCGTCGCTGGTCGGACAGAGCTCGTTCAGCTCACACCTGGAGTTGACGTCGAGACATTCACGCCGAAAATCGACCCGTCCGCGGTCCGGCAGGCGTACGACCTCGTCGACCGTCCCACCGTCGTCTGCGTGTCCCGCCTGGTCCCGCGCAAGGGTCAGGATCGCCTGATCGACGCGCTGCCTGCGGTCCGCTCCGCGGTGCCCGACGTCAGACTGCTGCTCGTCGGTGCCGGCCGCTACCGCGACGACCTGGCCCGCCGGGCTCGTGACGCCGGCGTGGCCGACGCGGTGGTGTTCACCGGCGGGGTATCCCATGCCGATCTGCCGGCGCACTACGCCGCGGGCGACGTGTTCGCGATGCCGTGCCGCACCCGGCGCGGCGGCCTCGACGTCGAGGGTCTCGGGATCGTGTTCCTCGAGGCGTCTGCCGCCGGCCTGCCGGTGCTCGCGGGCGACTCGGGCGGTGCTCCCGACGCCGTGCTCGAGGGCGAGACCGGGTACGTCGTCGACGGTCGAGATGTGCCCGCCATAGCGCAGCGGCTCGTCGACCTGCTGCGGGACGCGCCCCTGCGGGCCCGAC
>CAZZVT010000185.1:0-6385 GCA_964657545.1 uncultured Jatrophihabitantaceae bacterium | reverse complement strand
CGATCACCTCGATGCAGGCGATCTACGTGCCCGCCGACGACATCACCGACCCGGCACCGCACACCACGTTCGCCCACCTCGACGCCACCACGACGCTCTCGCGCCCGGTGTCGGAGAAGGGCATCTACCCCGCCGTCGACCCGCTGGACTCCACCAGCCGCATCCTGGACGCGCAGTACGTCGGCCAGCAGCACTACGACGTCGCGAACCGCACCAAGCAGATCCTGCAGCGTTACAAGGAGCTGCAGGACATCATCGCCATCCTCGGCATCGACGAGCTGTCCGAGGAGGACAAGGTCATCGTCGGACGGGCGCGGCGCATCGAGCGCTTCCTGTCGCAGAACACCTTCGTCGCCAAGCAGTTCACCGGCGTCGAGGGGTCGTTCGTGCCGGTCGAGGAGACGATCGATGCGTTCAAGCGGCTCACCGAGGGCGAGTTCGACAGCTACCCCGAGCAGGCGTTCTTCATGTGCGGTGGGCTCGAGGACCTCGAGGCGAACGCGAAGAAGCTCCGGGACAGCTGAGCCATGGCTGACACCATGCACGTGGAGCTCGTCTCCATCGAGCGCGCCCTGTGGTCGGGTGAGGCCACCGCAGTCTTCGCCCGCACCGTGGTCGGTGCCATCGGCATCCTGCCGGGTCACGCACCGCTGCTCGGGGCGCTGGCGCCGGGCTTCGCGGTGCGCATCGACACCGACGGCGGCGAATCGCTGAACGTCGCGGTGCACGGTGGGTTCCTGTCGGTCCGCGGCGACGGTGTCTCGGTACTCGCCGAGCAGGCCGAGCTGGCCGACGACATCGACGTCTCGCGGGCGCGCGAGCAGCTGCAACGCAACAACCCGGACGACGGCCCCGAAGCGGCAGCCGCGAACGACCGGGCCAGGGCGCGACTGCGCGCCGCCGGCGAAGAAGTCTGACCACCGCGCCGACCGGGTCCAGGGACGACAGCCGTGCACACCATCGATCTCGTGGTGGTGTGCGCGGCGGTGGCGGTAGCCGTGCTGTTTGCCGCAGTCCTGGCCCGTCAGCGACACATGCTGCGGATGAGCGGCGCCGTGCCGCTGGCGGTTCAACGGGGCCACCGCTGGCTCTACGGCATCGGCCGATACCAGGGCGGGGAGCTGCGTTTCTACCGCGCCCTGGGAATCGGCACGAGACCGTCACGCGTCCTGCGGCGCGGCCAGGTCGAGGTGCTCGGTCGCCGCAGGCGGTTGCCCTCGGAGAAGGGCTCGCTGCCCAAGGGGTCCGTCATCGTCGAGTGCCGGGCCGACGGCGAGACCTTCGCGGTGGCCTTCGGTGACAGCGCGTTCACCGGCTTCGTGTCCTGGCTGGAGTCCTCGGCCCCGATGACGTAGGTGTCGATGACCCAGGCGGGGCTCACAGCCCGAGGGCGTCGACGACCTGGTGCGCCTGCGCCGCCGGCGGCACGTCGATGTCGACGGTGATGGCCGGCTCGTCCGCACCGGGCGGCTCGAGGTCGGCCAGCTGCGAGTCGAGCAGCGCCGCCGGCATGAAGTGGCCGCGACGGGTCTGCAGCCGGGCGAGCAGCAGCTCTCGGGCCCCGCACAGGTGCACGAACACCACGTGCCCGGAGATGCCGGTGACGAGCAGGTCACGGTAGCTGCGCTTGAGGGCCGAGCAGGTGATGACGCCGGGCCGGCCGGCGTGCACGTGCCGGGTCATCCATTCGTGCACCAGCTCGAGCCACGGCTCCCGGTCGGCGTCGGTGAGCGGGTGGCCGGCGGCCATCAGCGCGACATTGGCCGGCGGGTGCAGGTCGTCGCCCTCGCCGAGGTCCCAGCCGAGCCGGTCGGCCAGGACCGTGCCGAGCGTCGACTTGCCGCAACCGGCGACCCCCATGACGACGAGGACCGCCGGATCCGCCGGCCGAAGGGTCAGCGCTCGCCGCCGGGCTTCCACAGCACGTCGCCGTCGGGATTGGCGAGGCGCGAGAGGATGAACAGCAGGTCCGAGAGCCGGTTGAGGTAGAGCATCGCCTGAGGGTTGGTGCGCTCCGGTTCGGCGTCGTGCAGCGCCCAGGCGCTGCGCTCGGCCCGCCGCGCCTGAGTCCGCGCCTGGTGCAGCAACGCAGCGCCGGGTGTACCGCCGGGCAGGATGAAGCTGTCGAGCTTCGGCAGGTCGGCGTTGAACTCGTCGCACCAGGCCTCGAGCCGTTCGACGTACGCGGTCTCGACACGCAGCGGCGGGTACGCCGGGTCCTCGACCACCGGCGTGCACAGGTCGGCGCCCACGTCGAACAGGTCGTTCTGGATGCTCCGCACGACCGCCGCGATGCGCTCGGGCAGCGCGCCGAGGGCAAGGGCGATACCGAGCGAGGCATTCGTCTCGTCGCAGTCGGCGTACGCCGCGACCCGCGGGTCGGTCTTGCGCACCCGCGACATGTCGCCGAGCGCCGTGCTGCCGTCGTCGCCGGTCTTGGTGTAAATGCGTGTCAGGTGTACGGCCACACCCCGAACACTAGCTGGCGGGCCATGACCGGCTGTCGGGTTAGCCTGATCGGATGCAGGTTCTCAGAGTCGTCGGCGGTGCGCGCCTGTCGGGCAGTGTCGAGGTGGTCGGTGCCAAGAACAGCGTGCTGAAGCTGATGGCGGCGACGCTGCTGGCCCCGGGCGCGAGCACGGTCGGCAACCTGCCGGCGATCTCCGACGTCACGATCATGCGTCAGCTGCTCGAGGGCATGGGCTGCGGCGCCCAGGAGTCGCGCATCGACGCCGTCGACCGGGTCACGATCACCGTCCCGGACGAGTTGAGCCCCGAGGCGCCGTACGACCTCGTGCGCAAGATCCGTGGCTCGATCTGCGTGCTCGGCCCGCTCATCGCCCGCACCGGACGGGCCAAGGTGGCCCTGCCCGGCGGCGACGCCATCGGCACGCGCCCGCTGGACATGCACTTCGCCGGTCTCGAGAAGATGGGCGTCGACATCCGCATCGAGCACGGCTACGTCGTCGCCGATTCCACCGAGCTGCGTGGCGCGAGCATCTGGCTCGACTTCCCCAGTGTCGGCGCGACCGAGAACATCATGACCGCGGCCGTGCTGGCGAAGGGCACGACGGTGATCGACAACGCCGCCCGCGAGCCCGAGATCGTCGACCTCTGCCAGATGCTGGTCGCCATGGGCGCGCAGATCGACGGCATCGGCTCCTCGACGCTCGAGATCACCGGGGTCGAGGGGTTGCACCCGACCTCGCACGACGCCGTGTCCGATCGGATCGTCGCCGGCACCTGGGCCATGGCCGCGCTGGCGACCCGCGGCGACATCACCGTCCGCGGCGCGAACGCCAACCACCTCAAGATCGCCCTCGACAAGGTCGATCGGGCCGGCGGCGTCGTCGAGACCCTCGTCGACGGGTTCCGGGTGTCCATCGACCGCCGTCCGACGAGCTTCGACGTCGTGACGCTGCCCTACCCCGGGCTTGCCACCGACCTCCAGCCGCAGGCCATCGCGGCGCTGTCGGTCGCCGACGGCACGGCCATGATCACCGAGAACCTGTTCGAGTCGCGGTTCATGTTCTGCGACGAGATCGCCCGGATGGGCGCCGACGTACGCACCGACGGCCACCACGCGGTGGTCCGGGGCCGGGAGGCGCTGTCCGGCGCCCCGGTGCGAGCCACCGACATCCGCGCCGGGGTCGGACTCGTCATCGCGGGACTGGTGGCCGACGGGGTCACCGAGGTAGCCGAGATCCACCACATCGATCGCGGGTACGTGCGCTTCGAGGAGCAGCTGCGGGCGCTCGGCGCCGACGTCGAACGGGTCGACTCAACGACGTTCGGCGGCTGAGAGCGCCGCATCGGGTTCCAGGCGCAGGCGCCGGTCGTGCATCGTGCGCAGCACGGCCAGCAGCACGAAGTACCCGCTGCCGGCGTACATCAGGATCCGCGGGAGCAGGTAGTGGTGGGGCAGGGTCAGGGTGCCGACCGAGATGCCGCCCATCCAGAAGACGGTGGCCGTCCAGGTGTAGTACCGCATCCACTGCGCCCGCGCGATGTGCGGGTAGGGCATGTTCGACAGGCACAGCACCGACAGCACGAGCGTCAGCACCACGCCGACCCAGGTCCTGGCCTGCAGCAGGTACAGCAGCGGGCCGACGAGGTTCCAGGCGGCCGGGAAGCCCCGGAACCAGTTCTCGTCGGTCGTCATGTCCTTGCGGGCGAACCAGATGGCCGAGCTGAAGACCAGCACGCACAGCACGGCCACGCCGAGGTTGTTCTGCGGCACGACCCCGAACGCGTACATGAAGCAGGCCGGCACGATGACGCAGGTGACGTAGTCGATGATCAGGTCGAGCATGAATCCGTCGATCTGCGGGACCCGCCGCTCGACCTCGAGCGCGCGGGCGATCGGCCCGTCGACGCCGTCGATGAGCAGGGTCAGCAGCAGCCAGACGATCGCCCGCTCGGGATCGCCGACCAGGACGTCCCGGAGCGCGAGCATCGCCGCGACGATGCCCAGGGCCGTGAACAGGTGCACCGCCCACGCCCGGCCCCACTGCGCCGGCGTGAACTCCTCGCCGACATGGCGGAACGGTGACAGCTGGGTGGACATTGGCCCGACCCTAGCCGCTCACGCGTCGAGTACCACCCGGGCACGCTCGATGTCGGTCTTGAACACGAGCAGGTCCAGGCTGCCGTCGCGACGCTTCGACGTCGACGACCGGATGTTCGCCTCGCTCAGCGTCGCCCGGCGGGCCAGCGCCTCGGACCGGCTGAGCTGAGTCAGGGCGACGGTCAGCAGTCCCAGGTTCTGGGAGTCGGTGGCGTCGGGCGGGCGCACCCCCGCCCGCGGCCGTGAGGGGCGGAACACCCAGCGCATGACCAGTCCGAGCAGCAGGATCACGAAGACGGCTATGAACAGTGCCGACGGATCGTTGCCCATCCGTCCAATCTAGGCGGTCAGGCGTCCTTCGACGTCGCGCCGGTGACGGGCGGTTGGGTCGACCACGGGAAGTCGATCCAGCGGTCGGTCTCGCGCCAGATGTACTCGCAGTGCACCGTCGAGCGCGGCTTCTCGTAGACCACCGCGCAGCGGACCTCGGCGACGTGCGCGCGGCAGAAGTCCTTCACCAGCGCGAGCGTCGCGCCGGTGTCGGCGACGTCGTCGGCCACCAGGACGTGTGCCCCGGACAGGTCGACCGGCGCGGGGACGGGCGGCAGCATGACCGGCATGTCCAGGCGCTCGTCCACGCCGGTGTAGAACTCGACGTTCATGACGTGCAGGTTCTTGACGTCCAGCGCGTAGCCCAGGGCGCCGGCGACGAAGAGCCCGCCGCGCGCGATGGAGAGAATCAGGTCGGGCCGGAAACCGTCGGCGTGCACCATCTCGGCCAGTTCGCGTGAGGCCGTGCCGAACAGCTCCCACGTCAACACCTCGTGATCTGTCACCCACACAGCCTGGCAGACGTGGGGTGTCGCGCGTGTCGGAATACACTGCGCCGAAGCTCACGGAGGTGTTCGAGAATGCCGTTCCCGTCGGACGACACCCGCGACCGGCCCTGGTTGATGCGCACCTATGCCGGTCATTCCTCGGCGCAGGAGTCGAACAAGCTGTACCGGCGCAACCTGTCCAAGGGGCAGACGGGCCTGTCGGTGGCCTTCGACCTGCCGACCCAGACCGGCTACGACCCGGACGCCGAATTGGCGCGCGGCGAGGTGGGGAAGGTCGGCGTGCCGATCTCGCACATCGGTGACGTGCGGACGCTGTTCGACGGCATCCCGCTCGAGGCCATGAACACCTCCATGACGATCAACGCGCCGGCGATGTACATGCTGGCGCTCTACCTGACCGTCGCCGAGGAACACGATGCCGACTTCGCCAAGCTGTCGGGCACGACGCAGAACGACATCATCAAGGAGTACCTGTCGCGGGGCACCTACGTGTTCCCGCCGGCGCCGTCGCTGCGGCTGATCACCGACATGATCGCCTACACGGTCGCGAACGTCCCGAAGTGGAATCCGATCAACGTCTGCAGCTACCACCTGCAGGAAGCCGGCGCGACGCCGGTGCAGGAGGTCGCGTTCGCGCTGTGCACGGCGATCGCGGTCCTGGATTCGGTGCGCGACTCGGGGCAGGTGTCGCCGGAGAAGTTCGGCGAGGTCGTCGCGCGGATCTCCTTCTTCGTCAACGCCGGCGTGCGTTTCATCGAGGAGATGTGCAAGCTGCGTGCCTTCGGGCAGCTGTGGGACGAAGTCACCCGCGAGCGCTACGGCGTCGAGAACCCGAAGTTCCGTCGGTTCCGCTACGGCGTCCAGGTGAACTCGCTCGGGCTCACGGAGGCGCAGCCCGAGAACAACGTCTACCGCATCCTGCTGGAGATGCTGGCCGTGACGATGAGCAAGGACTCCCGCGCCCGGGCCGTCCAGCTGC
>CAZZVT010000184.1:0-6414 GCA_964657545.1 uncultured Jatrophihabitantaceae bacterium | reverse complement strand
GAGGTCGAGCGGCAGTACCGCGACATGCGGATCATGGGCATCGGTGGCGGCACCGACGAGATCCTCACCGGCCTGGCGGCCAGGACGCTCGGCTACACGTCTTGAGTCTCCTGACCACGGCCGTCGACCCGTCCTCGGCGCAGTACGCCGCGAACCGGGCGGCGCTGCTCGACAAGCTGGCGGCACTGGGCGCCGAGCACGCCGAGGCGGTGGCCGGCGGCGGTCCGAAGTACGTCGACCGGCACCACCAGCGCGGCAAGCTGACGGTCCGCGAGCGCATCGAGCTGCTCGTCGACCCGGGCGCGCACTTCCTCGAGCTCTCGCCACTGGCCGCGTGGGGCTCGGACTTCACCGTCGGCGCGTCCGTGGTCACCGGCATCGGGGTCGTCAACGGCGTCGAGTGCATGATCAACGGCTCCGACCCGACGGTGCGCGGCGGCGCGTCCAATCCGTGGACGTTGAAGAAGACCCTGCGGGCGAACCAGATCGCGCTCGAGAACCGGCTGCCGGTGATCGGCCTGGTCGAGTCCGGTGGCGCGGACCTGCCCACCCAGAAGGAGATCTTCATCCCGGGCGGGCAGATCTTCCGCGACCTCACCCGGCTGTCGGCGGCCGGCATACCCACCATTGCGCTCGTGTTCGGCAACTCGACCGCCGGCGGTGCGTACATCCCCGGCATGAGTGACTACGTCGTCATGGTGCGCGAGCGGGCCAAGGTCTTCCTCGCCGGCCCACCGCTGGTGAAGATGGCCACCGGCGAGGACGCCGACGACGAGTCCCTGGGCGGCGCCGACCTGCACGCCCGCGAGTCCGGCCTGGCCGACTACCTCGCCCAGGACGAGCAGGACGCGATCCGCATCGGGCGGCAGATCGTCGGCCGGTTGAACTGGCACAAGCAGGGCCCGGCGCCGCGGCTCGAGGTCGCGCCGCCCGTCCTCGACGAGGAGGACCTGCTCGGGATCGTGCCCAGCGACCTGAAAGAGCCGTTCGACCCTCGCGAGGTGATCGGCCGGATCGTCGACGGCAGCGACTTCGACGAGTTCAAGCCGCTGTACGGGTCGTCGCTGGTCACCGGCTGGGCGGCGCTGCACGGCTACCCGGTCGGCATCCTCGCCAATGCGCGCGGCGTGCTGTTCAGCGCGGAGGCGCAGAAGGCGGCGCAGTTCATCCAGCTCGCCAACCGGGCCGCGACGCCGTTGATCTTCCTGCAGAACACCACGGGCTTCATGGTCGGCGCCGAGTACGAGCGCGGCGGCATCATCAAGCACGGCGCATTGATGATCAACGCTGTCGCGAACTCGGCCGTGCCACACCTGACCGTGACGATGGGCGCGTCCTACGGCGCCGGGAACTACGGCATGTGCGGGCGGGCGTACGGGCCGCGGCTGCTGTTCACCTGGCCGAACGCGAAGTCGGCGGTCATGGGCCCGACGCAGCTGGCGGGCGTCATGACGATCGTCGCGCGGCAGGCTGCTCAGGCGCGCGGGCAGGAGTTCGACGAGGACGGCGCCGCGCAGCTGCAGACCTACGTCGAGAACCAGATCGAGGAGCAGTCGCTGGCGCCGTTGCTGTCCGGGATGCTCTACGACGACGGCATCATCGACCCGCGCGACACCCGGACCGTCCTGGGCATCGCGCTGTCGGCGATCCACAGCGGCCCGGTCGAGGGCGCCGGCGGCTACGGGGTGTTCCGGCTGTGAGCAGCCCACCCGCCCCGCCTTCCCCACCGTCGTGGTCGATTTCTCAGCCCGAGATCGACCACCCGGGCGGGGAAGGCGCAAAGGCGATCACCAGTGTCCTGGTGGCCAACCGCGGCGAGATCGCGCGGCGGGTGTTCCGCACGTGCCGCACGCTCGGGATCGCGACCGTCGCGGTCTTCTCCGACCCCGACGCAGAGTCCCCGCACGTCCGGGAGGCCGACGCGGCGGTGCGCCTGCCCGGCAGCACACCGGCCGAGACCTACCTGCAGATCGACGCGATCGTGGCCGCGGCGCAGCGGTCCGGTGCCGACGCGATCCACCCCGGGTACGGCTTCCTGTCCGAGAACGCCGCGTTCGCCCGCGCGGTGATCGCGGCCGGCCTCACCTGGATCGGCCCGCCGCCCGCGGCCATCGAGGCCATGGGCAACAAGATCGAGGCCAAGCGGTTGATGGCCGCCACCGGGGTGCCCGTCCTCGGCGAGCACGCGCCCGAGGACGTCACCGCCGAGGACCTGCCCGTCCTGATCAAGGCCAGCGCGGGCGGCGGCGGACGCGGCATGCGGGTCGTGCGATCGCTGGCCGACCTGCCGGCCGAGGCCGCCGCGGCGCGGGCCGAGGCCGCGAGCGCGTTCGGCGACCCGACCGTCTTCTGCGAGCCGTACCTCGCCGCCGGCCGGCACCTCGAGGTGCAGGTCATGGCTGACGAACACGGCACGGTCTGGACGGTCGGCGAGCGCGAGTGCTCGATCCAGCGCCGGCACCAGAAGGTGATCGAGGAGGCGCCGTCGCCGCTCGTCGAACGCCTCGACGGCCTGCGCGCGAGGCTCTTCGACGCCGCCCGCGCGGCGACAACGGCCGTCGGATACGCCGGCGCCGGCACGGTCGAATTCATCGCTGACGAGATCGGAAATGTCTACTTCCTGGAGATGAACACCCGACTGCAGGTCGAGCACCCCGTCACCGAGTGCACCACCGGCCTCGACCTCGTCGCACTCCAACTCGACGTCGCGCAGGGCGGCCGGCTCGGTCCGCAGCCGCCGACGTCGACCGGGCACGCGATCGAGGTACGCCTCTACGCCGAGAACCCGGCCCTCGACTGGCAACCGCAGTCGGGCGTGCTGCACACCGTCGAGGTGCCCGGCGTCGACGTCGAGTTCGCGACCGGCCCGACGACCGCCGGGCTGCGGCTCGACTCGGGTGTGGTCGGCGGCTCGCTCGTCGGAATCCACTACGACCCGATGCTGGCCAAGGTCATCACCTGGGCGCCTACGCGCGGCCAGGCCGCCCGGGCACTGGCCGGTGCGCTGGCTCGGTCGAGGATCCACGGCCTGGTCACCAACCGCGACCTGCTCGTGCAGGTGCTGCGGCACGAGGCATTCCTGGCCGGCGAGACCGACACGGCCTTCTTCGACCGCCACGGGCTCGACGTCCTCGCCACCCCGCTGGCCGACCCCGCCGCCCGCGAGCTGTCCGCGCTCGCCGCCGCCCTGGCGCTCGACAGCGCCGACAGGTCCGTGGCAGCGGTGCTGCCCGGTGTGCCGGCGGGGTGGCGCAACGTGCCCTCGCAGCCGCAGCGGGTCGCCTTCGACGAGGGAGTCGAGGTCGCGTACCGCCACACCCGCGACGGCCTGGTCACCGACGGGTTCGACGTCGGCCGGCTCGTGTCGTCGCGTCCGGACCAGGTCGTGCTCGAGATCGACGGCGTGCAGCGCAGCTTCGCGGTCGCGCGGCACGGCCGCGAGGTCGACGTCGACTCGGCGCTCGGCCCGGTTCGCCTCACGCTCACGCCGCGCTTCGTCGACCCGGCGCAGCGGGTGGTGCTCGGTTCGCTGCTCGCCCCGATGCCCGGCTCGATCGCGCAGGTGGCCGTGGCGGTCGGCGACCGGGTCGGCGCCGGGCAGCCGATCCTGTGGCTCGAGGCCATGAAGATGCGCCACCAGGTGAACGCACCCGCCGACGGTGTCGTCACCGAACTGCCCGTCGACGTCGGCGACCAGATCGACGTCGGTGCCGTGCTGGCCGTCGTCACCGAACACGCACCCGAAGGAGTCGATCATGGACTTTCGTGAGACCGAGGAACAGCTCGCACTGCGCAAGGCGGTCGCCGAGCTAGGCCACCGTTACGGCCACGCCTACGCCGGCCCGCGGGCCCGGGCCCGCGAACCACTCACCGAGCTGTGGCACGAGGCCGGCCGCAGCGGCTTCGTCGGGCTGAACCTGCCCGAGCAGTACGGCGGCGGCGGGGCCGGCATGTACGAGCTCTCGATCGTCGGTGAGGAGCTCAACGCGGCCGGTTGCGGGCTGTTGATGATGGTCGTGTCGCCGGCGATCAACGGCACGATCATCGCCAGGTACGGCACCGACGCGCAGAAGCAGCGCTGGCTGCCGGGCATCGCGAGCGGCGAGATCATCATGGCCTTCGGCGTCACCGAGCCCGACGCCGGCTCGAACACCCACAAGATCACCACGACGGCCCGCCGCGACGGCAGCGACTGGGTGCTCTCGGGTCGCAAGTACTACGTGTCCGGCGTCGACCACGCGCAGGCGATCCTGATCGTCGCCCGCACCGAGGACTCGAGGACGGGCAAGCTCAAGCCCGCGCTGTTCGTCTTCCCGACCGACACCCCCGGCTTCGAGTACACGCCCATCGACATGGACGTCGTCATGCCCGACAAGCAGTTCATGCTCTACCTCGACGACGTCCGGCTGCCCGCCGATGCGCTCATCGGCGACGAGGACGCGGCGCTGGCGCAGCTCTTCGCGGGGTTGAACCCCGAGCGGATCATGGCCGCGGCCGGCTCGATCGGCATGGGCCGCTACGCCCTCGACAAGGCGGTGTCCTACGCCAACGAGCGCACCGTGTGGGGCGGCAAGCCGATCGGCAGCCACCAGGGCATCGCGCATCCGCTCGCCAAGGCCAAGGTCGACGTCGAGCTGGCGAAGTTGATGATGCAGAAGGCGGCCGCGCTGTACGACAGCGGCGACGACCTGAACTGCGGCGAGGCGGCGAACATGGCGAAGTACGCGGCCGCCGAAGGTGCCGCCGACGCGGTCGACGCGGCAGTACAGACCCACGGCGGCAACGGGATCGCCACCGAGTACGGGCTGGGCAACCTCGTGCTCGCTGCCCGCGTCGCCAAGATCGCACCCGTCAGTCGCGAGATGATCCTGAACTTCGTGGCGCAGTTCAGCCTCGGCCTGCCGAAGTCGTACTGACATGGACGAACTCGTGCACTATGACGTCCACCGGGCCATCGCGACGATCACCCTCGACTCACCGGCGAACCGCAACGCGCTGTCGGCACAGCTGGTCACCGAGGTCAGCACCCACCTGCAGGCGGCGGCCGCCGACCACGACGTGCGCGCGGTGGTGCTCACCCACACCGGGCGGGTGTTCTGCGCGGGCGCCGACCTCAAGGAGCAGTCGTCCGAGGGTGGCCCGCAGACCGGGACGCAGCGGATGCTCGCGCTGCTGCGGTCGATCGTCGAGCTGCCCAAGCCGGTGGTGGCCCGTGTCGACGGTGCGGTGCGCGCGGGCGGCCTGGGCGTGGTCGGGGCCTGCGACATCGCTGTGGCCGGCGAGGCTGCATCGTTCGCCTTCACCGAGGTGCGCCTCGGGCTGGCCCCGGCGATCATCTCGCTGACCACGCTGGGCCGGATGACCGAGCGGGCGGTCTCGCGCTACTACCTGACCGGTGAGACGTTCGGGGCGGGTGTCGCTGCGGCGGCCGGGCTGATCACCGTCGCAGCCGAAGACCTCGACGCCGAGCTGGCCACGATCCTCGACGCGTTACGGGTCTGCTCGCCCCAGGGGCTGGCCGAGACCAAGCCGCTGACCTCGATCGCCACCCTGGACGCCTTCGACGACCGCGCCCGCGACGTGCAGGCGCAGTCGGCGCGGCTGTTCGGCTCCGCGGAGGCGCGCGAAGGGATGCAGGCCTTCCTCGAGAAACGGCCCCCGCGTTGGGTGTCCGAATGACCGTGATGCAGCAGTGACCGTGACGCAACCGCGCTCACCGCAGCAGGACCGCTCGCGCGCCACCCGCGCCAGGCTGCTGGAGTCGGCGATCGTGTGCCTCGCCGACCTGGGCTGGACGGCGTCGACGGTGGCCGTGGTCGCCGAGCACGCCGGGGTGTCGCGCGGCGCTGCGCAGCACCACTTCCCGACCCGCGAGGCACTGTTCCTGGCCGCGCTCGGGCACGTGACGCACGAGCGCGGCGAGATGATGCGCCGCGAGCTCGCCGGGCGCCCGGAGTTCTCGACCGGGGCCGTCGTCGAGGTCGTATTCGGTCTGTACACCGGCCCGCTGTTCCGGGCGGCGCTGATGCTCTGGGTGGCAGCCGCGTCCGAGTCCCTGCTGCGCGATCAGGTGCTGCCGGTGGAGGCGAGCATCGGCCGCGAGGTGCACCGTGTCGTCGTGGATCTGCTGGGGGTGGACGAGCAGGTGCCCGGCGTCCGCGAGACGGTGCAGGCGACGCTCGACCTCGCACGCGGGCTGGGGCTGGCGAACCTGCTCACCGACGACGCCGAGCGGCGGGCCGGGATCGCCCGCCGGTGGGCCGACATTCTCGATGCCACGCTGGTTGACTCAGCGCTGAGTCAGCGCTCGGCGGACCCGCGGGAGAGCAGTCGCGACAGCAGACCCTCGTCGTCATCGTGATCATCGCCGAGGCCGGCGTCGTCGTCGGCACCGCGACCGCGGTCGGCGTCGTC
>CAZZVT010000183.1:0-6523 GCA_964657545.1 uncultured Jatrophihabitantaceae bacterium | reverse complement strand
AGCCGCCCGCCCCGATCATGCTGCGCGCAGCCTTCCCACCGCGGCGAGGGCAGTGAGTCGCGAATCGGTCTCATGATCCGCTTCCCTTCCCGGTGGGTCGGGTGCCCGGCTGAGGTATTGGTGTCCGGTGGGGGTAGTTGTGGTGATGGTGCCGTTGGTGTCGGGCAGGGTGGTCCAGCCGGGGGCTTGTTTGGTGTGGTTGCAGGTTTCGCAGCGTCCGGCGGCGTTGGTCGTGCTGGTGGGTCCGCCTGCGTCGGCTGGTGTGAGGTGGTCGGTGTGGCGGATGGGTGCGTCGCACCAGGGGGTGCGGCAGGTGTGGTCGCGCAGGCGGATGAAGCGTCGCTGGCCGGCGGGGAACAGTCGTCGGGTGGATTCCATGGCGGTGAGTTGCCGGGTGTCGGGGTGTGTGAACAGCCGCCGTAGCCAGCGCGGTGCGGTGGTGTCGTCGGTGTCGTCGGTACCGAGGGCGAGGGTGCGGGCGATGCCGGCGGGGATGGGGCCGTAGCCGATCAGTTGGGCGGGTTCGTCGTCGCCGCCGAGCAGGGTGCGGTCGGTCATCACGAGTTCGATCTCGACTGGGACAGCGGTGGCGGTGGCCTGTGCGGTGAGGCGTTCGATGAGGGTGTCGGCCATGATCTGGCCGCGGCCGCGTTCGTCGCCTGCGGCGGTGGTCGAGTCCGCGGCGCGGCACAGTGCCCCGTAGGCGGCGGCGCCGTGGGCGACGGGTACGAGGGCGGTGAGTCGGGCCATCGCGTCGGGGGCGGGTCGCAGGGTGACGCGCCGGTCGGTCTCGGCGCCGCGGACCCGGTCGAGGTAGCCGTGGGGGTCGAGCCGGTAGGCGGCTTTCTTCGCTTCGGCCTCGACCCGGCGGTCACCCCAGCTTTCCAGCTGCGGGGCGAGCTCGGCGTCCACGGCCGCGCGGTCCTCGCGCGACAGCCAGATCGTTTCGCGGGCCATGAGGGTGGCGCGCCATTCGGTGATCCGCCCGGCCTGCAGCTGCGCGAACGTCGCGGGCAGTTCGGTGGTGAGCACGGCGGCCCAGCCGACGTAGCGGTGCGCCGCCCACGGCGACATCCGCCGCGCCAAGGCGATCTGTCCCGCGACACCACGTCCCTGACGCGCGGCCGGGACACCCTGCACCGCCTGCGCGGTGCGTTGCGACGCGGCGAAGTCCCGGGTCTCGGCCGCCTGTGCCGCGGCAGCGACCGCTTTCAGCTCCTCGAACAGTCGGACCCGCTCGATACGGTCGGCATCATCGACCGCCGGCGCCAGCGAGCCGAGGGCAGCGACCAGCGCACGCACCTGGTCGGTGCCCACAGCGGCCGCTGATCCCATGTTCCGAGAGTAGCACATACGATCGAATATAACGGCCCCTTTCCACCGCGAGATTCACATATCCTCTGGCCGTGCCGACACTCGAGCAGCTTCGTGCCGACCACGCCTCGGCTCTTCTCCACTTCGAGCTGACCGACCGCGCTTACTTCGCAGCGTCGATCTCCGACCGCGGCGATGACTTCTTCGAGCACTTCGCCGAGCAGCACGCAACCCGACTGGCTGAGCAAGCGGCCGGGACCGGCGCCTATCACGTACTGGTCGACGAAGTCGGAGCAGTCGTGGGTCGTGTGAACCTGACGTTGATCAGTAGCAGTTCCGCGACGCTCGGATATCGGGTTGCGCAGGCGGTAGCGGGTCACGGCGTGGCCACGTCGGCGGTTCACGAGCTGTGCGGTTTCGCAGCCGAGAGGTACGGGCTGCGCCGGATCGTGGCCAGCACGTCCGAGGCCAACGTCGCCTCACAACGCGTTTTGCTCAAGGCCGGATTCCACCTGGTCGGACCGGCAGATCCTGCCGATGTCGGCGGCAAGGCGGGCTACCTCTACGAGCGGCTCCTGCAAGAGTGATCCACCCGGGCGGTACGCCATTGTCGACGGAAGGCAGCCGATGAAGATCACCCGACGGGTCGTCGTGTTCGACGCGGCAGACATCGCGACGGAGAGCCGCTTCTGGGCAGACCTGCTCGGTGGGGTCGTTCACCAGGACGGTACCTGGCACAGCGTCGTCGTGGACGGGGAATGGGTGATCGGCGTCCAGCACGCTCCGAACCACGTGCCCCCGCAGTGGCCGGACGGCCCACAGCAGCAACAGGTCCACCTCGACCTGCATGTCGAGGACCTGGAGCAGGCCGGCCGGCACGCCATCGCGGTGGGCGCTCGACAGTTGCAGCCCCCGCACCGGCCGGCCGACAATCCCGACGGCGACGAGATGTTCGCCGTCTACGCCAGTCCCGCCGGTCATCCCTGCTGCCTCGGCTCGCACTGACCAGCGCGCAACTACCGTCGTCGACGTGACGACGCGACGCCTGCTGCCCGACGCGTCGGCTCTCGCCGCAGACCTCCCGGTGCGACCGGCACTCGAGCAGGTCGTTGCAGCTCTGCGGAAGCACAACACCGCCGTGCTCGTCGCACCACCGGGGTCGGGCAAGACGTCGCTGCTGCCGCTGGCGCTCGCCGACGCGATGCAGGGTCGGGTGATCGTGGCCGAGCCGCGCCGCCTCGCGACCCGCGCGGCCGCGCAGCGACTGGCGGGCCTCGTCAGGGAACAGCCCGGACATACCATCGGGTATGCGATGCGCGGTGAGCGCGCCGGTGGGAAGGACGTCCGGGTCGAGGTGGTCACCACCGGACTGCTCGTCCAGCGCCTGCAACGCGATCCCGATCTGCCCGGCGTCGCGGCGGTCGTGATCGACGAATGCCACGAGCGGCATCTCGACGCCGATCTGGCGCTCGCCTTCTGTGTCGATGTGCGTGCGACGCTGCGCGACGACCTCGTGGTGGTGGCGACCTCGGCGACGCCGGACATCACTGGCATCACGCGCGTGCTCGGCGAGGACGGCAACCCGGCACCGGTCGTCACGGCCGACACCGCCCGCTTCGACGTCCAGACGATCTGGTCACCGCCGCCGACCCCGTTGCCGCTGCTGCCGGGTAGCCGCGTCGACCGGCGACTGCTGACACACGTCGCCGACGTCACCCATCGCGCGCTCGCCGAGGGCGACGGCGACGTGCTCGTCTTCGTGCCCGGCGAGGCCGAGATCGCCGCGGTGACAAGCGCCCTGGGTAACGCCGCCGAGGTGCTGCCGCTCTTCGGGCGCCAGTCCCGCGCAGAGCAGCAACGAGTCTTCGAACCGTCCGGGCGGCGACGCATCGTGGTGACGACGGCCGTGGCCGAGAGCTCCCTCACCGTCCCGGGCGTGCGAGCGGTCGTCGACAGCGGGCTGGCCCGTCAACCGCGCCTCGATCCGGCCCGCGGACTGACCGCGCTGGTGACCACCCGCGTCTCACGATCCGCCGCCGATCAGCGGGCGGGGCGGGCGGGACGCGAGGGCCCCGGACAGGTCTATCGATGCTGGTCGCAGGCCGAGCACGTCCACCTCGCCGCCCAGACACCACCCGAGATCGCGACGACCGACCTCGCCGGCTTCGCGTTGGCCGTCGCCGCATGGGGCGCGCCCGGCGGTGCCGGACTCGCCCTGCTCGACGTCCCTCCGGGACCGGCCCTCGCTGCGGCACAGGACTTGCTGCGGCAGCTGGACGCGGTGGACGTACACGGGCGCATCACCGCGCGGGGCCGGCGGCTCGCCGCCGTCGGTACCCATCCACGGCTGGCTCGAGCGCTGCTCGACGGTGCCGAGTTGGTCGGCGCCCGGCGAGCCGAAGAGGTCGTGGCCGTGCTGTCGGACGACTCGCTGTCGGGTCGGTCCGACGACCTGCCTACCCGGCTGCGCGAACTGCGCAGCGGGCACGACCGCGCAGCGACCGCGCGTTGGCGTGAGGAGATCCGTCGCCTGCGCACGACGTCGGCCCCGAGCCCTACCGGCACGATGGCCGACGACCTTGCGGTCGGCACGGTGGTGGGCCTGGCCTACCCCGACCGGCTGGCCCGGGCACGACGCCCGGACTCCACCGCCTACCTCACGAGCGGCGGAACG
Source organism: uncultured Jatrophihabitantaceae bacterium (assembly GCA_964657545.1). GTDB lineage: Bacteria > Actinomycetota > Actinomycetes > Mycobacteriales > Jatrophihabitantaceae > Jatrophihabitans. The sequence goes on along the minus strand of CAZZVT010000183.1, from coordinate 2,535 downwards.
GGAGCGGCCCTCGCCGACGCCTCCGCGCTGCGCGGATCACCCTGGCTGGCGATCGCCGTCGCCGACCGGCCGCTCGGTCGAACCGATGCGCGCATCCGCTCGGCAGCCCCGATCGACGAAGCAAGCGCCCGAGCCGTCGCGGCGGACCTGGTGGCCACCGTCGACGAGATCGCCTGGACCGACCAGGGCCTCGCGGCCAGACGCGTCGAGTCGCTCGGTGCGCTGGTGCTGTCCGAATCCACGATCCAGAACCCCGACGCGACCAGGGTTCTCGCCGCCGTCCACGACGGCATCCTCCGTTCCGGCCTCGATGTGCTGACCTGGACAGACACCGCCCGGGCGCTGCGCGAACGGATGGCGTTCTGCCACTCCCGGCTCGGCACACCCTGGCCGGCGGTCGACGACGACGCGTTGCTGGACAGCCTCGACGGGTGGCTCACCCCCGACCTCACCCGCATCCGCCGCACGCACGATCTCGCGCGCATCGACGTCAGCGCGGCCCTACGCCGGCTGCTTCCGTGGCCGGCCGCCGCGCGCTTCGACGAGCTGGCACCCGAGAGACTCCCCGTACCGTCGGGCTCACGCGTCCGGGTCGTCTATGACGGCGACGGGCCACCGGTGATCGCCGTCAAGTTGCAGGAGACCTTCGGTTGGACGTCGACCCCGGCGCTGGCGGACGGGCGGGCGCCGGTGGTGTTGCACCTGCTGTCGCCGGCCGGCCGGACCGTCGCCGTGACCGCGGATCTGGCGTCGTTCTGGGCTCAGGGATACCCGCAGGTACGGTCCGAACTTCGAGCGCGCTACCCGAGGCATCCGTGGCCCGAGGACCCGCTCACCGCGGTGCCGACCGCCCGCACCCAGCGACGTCGCTGACGAGCGTCAGGGGCCGGTCGGGTTGGTGCGCAGTGTGCGCTCGTCAGCCCGACGGACCTGCAAACGACCCTCGTGGACGCGGTTCTCGAGCAGGGGCTGCGGGCGGGTCGCCGGTCCGCTGCGGACCGTACCGTCGTCCAGGGAGAACGCGCTGTCGTGCCAGGGACACACCACGCATCCGTCGACGACCTCGCCCTCGGACAACGGCCCACCGCGATGCGTGCACCGGTCGGCCATGACCACCGGACGACCGGCGCGCACCGTGACCAGCACCGGCACACCCGCGACCTCCGCAGAGGTCAACGCGTCCTCACCGGGCAGGTCGTCGACGGCGAGCGCGTCCGTCCAGTCGTTCGGGTAGTGCTGGAAGGCAGTGGTGTCGACGCCGACGCCCTGCGCGTAGGCAAGATGCCCGCCGAGGTACCCGCCGGCACCGAGCAGCGAGGCGCCGGCCAGCGACAACCCGATGCCCGTTCCACGGCGGCCGGATCGGCGGACGAACCACGACGCCGCGTACAGACCGATCGCGCCATAGTTGATCAGTGCGTGCGCCAGACCCACCCGACGCTCGGCGCCCTCGGTCGACAGCCAGTCAGACGCACCCGACGCCGCCGTCGGCAGGGCGGACAGCAGGCCGAGCCCGACCAGACGACGCGCCCCGTCGTCGTCGCCCACCGCGTCGAGCAGCAGCGATGACGACCATGCGCCGATCGGCACCGCGACGAGCAGCGGATGCAGCGGATGACCGATCGGGGTGCCGCTCAACGTGTCCTCGACAGCCCCGGGGCGGATGATCTTGCGCAGAGTGCCGGCCAGCACAGACGCCGGGGCGTCCAGGGTGTCGGCGTTCTCGAGACGTTCGATGAGGTTCTCGAGCAGGCGGGGTGTGCGCACGATGGTCTCCGAGTCAGTGGTCGTCACCCGCGCGAGCGCAGGATTGGTCTGGCCCTACCGCCGATACCCTCTCGACTAACGTCAGAGTCCACTGTTCGGACAGCAGACTGGTCAGCGGAAGACCGGATCGTCGAGCTGACGCAGTTCCCGGGCTGACAGCTGCACCAATTCCTCTCGGCTCGACCGGCTCGGCGTGGGATCGGGCGAGACCGTGATGAAGAATTCGTGATCGATCGTGTCGGTGAAGGCCTGCTCGTACATATTGATGTAACCGAGGCTCCGCAGATCGTGCAACAGCAGGCGGAAGTGGTGGGGCGTCAGGACCCAGTTGTGGGTGTCGACGTACTGCCCGGCCAGTGCGAGCTCGACCTGCTCCCGCACCGCGTCGGGCTGATATATGAATCGGTAGTCGCCGGTCGCACCCGCGTACCAGGACGTATCGTCGCCGTGGGCCGCACAGAACAGGTAATGCTCGGTGACCATGCCGGGTGTGTGCACGAGCGGTCCAGACTCGTACACGTCGATGACCCGGCCCAGTCCGGTGCGCTCGCGAAAGCGGTCGAAGCAGTAACGCATATCGGGCAGCGCAAGACTCAGCGCCCCACCGGGCAGCAGCAGCTTCTCGCAGTCCTGCAGGAACGACGCCAGACAGACGGTGTGTTCGGCAACGTGCGAGGCGACGATGTAGTCGAAACGATCGGAAATGGAATCGGTGAGCCGTCCCGGTTTCAGGACGTAATCGACGAACTCGATCCGGGCCGTACCTTT
>CAZZVT010000182.1:0-6534 GCA_964657545.1 uncultured Jatrophihabitantaceae bacterium | reverse complement strand
GTCGTCGGGATCGACGTCTTCCTCGGTACTCATCGCCGATTCCCATGGCAGCACGGCCTGCTCGCGCCGTTATCCACAGCTAGCGGTAGTTGTCACGGTTTGTTGTGGACAACCCTGTGACGTGGGCCTCAGAACACACGGTCGATCCGGCCGTCGACGATGGATACGCGCGCGCCCTGCAGTTCGCGGGGGACGTCGCCGAGCACGGCTGCGGTCACGATGGTCTGCTCTGCCTGGGCGGCCACGAGCGCGAGTTGCGCACGTCGGTCGACGTCCAGTTCGGCGAACACGTCGTCCAGTATGAGCACCGGATCGCCGCCCGGCAGGGTGTCGGCACGTAGTAGCTCGTAGCTTCCGAGGCGCAACGACAGTGCAGCCGACCAGCACTCGCCGTGACTGGCGTAGCCACGCACCGGCAGCTCGCCGAGGCGGAGCTCCAGATCGTCACGGTGCGGGCCGACCAGGTTGACACCACGATCGAGCTCGGCACCGCGAACCTGCGCCAGCTGGGTCAGCATGGCCTGCGCCAGCTCGTCCGGACCGGGCACGAGATCGGGTCGGTCCGCATCATCGACGGCCGCGTCGTCAATGGCCGGCAGGACCTCGGCCAGGCCCGTGACGTAGCGCAGTGCCAGGCCGACGCTGGTGGGGGCGACCTGCGCGTAGGCCGCCGCTGCGTGCGGGCGCAGGGCACGTACCGCCTCCAGACGCGCATGCAGCAGCTGCGCGCCGTGCTCGACCAGGTGCCGGTCCCAGACATCGAGAGTGGCCAGCTCGGCACCGCCGGACCTGCGTCGGGCGCCGCCGGCCGATTTCAGCAGCGCAGCCCGTTGTTTGAGCACCCGTTCATAGTCGGCGCGGACACCGGCGAGGCGAGGTGTGCGGGCCACGACCACCTCGTCGAGGAACCGACGCCGCTCGCCCGGATCGCCGCGCACGATGGCCAGATCCTCCGGGGCGAAGAGCACCGTGCGCAGCACGCCGAGGATCTCGCGTGGACGCGGCACCGGGTTGCCGTTGAGCCGGGCCCGGTTGGCCTTGCCGGCCACGATCTCGATCTCGACCCGCAGCTCGCGGTCGTCGGCGACGACGGCTGCCCGCACCACGGCCCGTTCCGTGCCGGCCCGGATCAGCGGCGCGTCCTGGGCGACGCGGTGACTGCCGAGGGTCGCGAGGTAGCCGAGCGCCTCGATGAGATTTGTCTTGCCCTGCCCGTTGGCACCGACGAGCACCACCGGACCCGGCTCCAGGGCGAGATCGGCGGTGGGCCAGCTGCGGAAGTCGGCGACAGCGAGGTGACGGACGTGCACCGATCAGCCGGGCAGCCGCACCGGCATGATCAGGTACGTGTACTCGGCTGCGGCGCCGTCACCGGAGTCGCCGTGCGTCGGACGCAGGACGACCGGCTTCGTCGAGGACGTGAACAGCATCCGTGCCGTGCTGGTCGCCAACGCACCGAGGCCGTCGAGCAGGAACTGCGGGTTGAACGCGGTGGTGATGGCCTCGCCGTCGTAGACCACCTCGAGCTGCTCCTCGGCGCGGCCCTCGTCGTCGCCGCCGGCGGTGAGGCCGACATTGCCGTCGGCGAACTCCATCCGCACCGGGGCGTTGCGATCGGTGACGAGCGCGACGCGGCGCACGGCTTCGACGAGCGGTGGTACGGCGACCTCGGCGGTGGAGGCCCACTCGGTCGGCAGCAGCGAGCGGTAGGCCGGGAAGGTGGCGTCGAGCAGGCGGGTCGTCGCACGGCTGGACCGGCCGTTGGTCGTGCCCGCGAATCCGATGATGCCCTCGCCGGATCCGCCCGCCCCCGAGAGGGCGATCGTCATCGTCTCGCTGTGCGCGAGGCTCTTGGCAGCGTCGGCGAGGCTGCGCGCCGGCACGAGCACCTGCACCGCGGCCGCGCTCGGGTCACCCGGACTCCACGACAGCTCGCGAACGGCGAGGCGGTAGCGGTCGGTGGCAGCAAGGGTGAGCTTGTCGCCGTCGATCTCGAGACGGACACCGGTGAGCATCGGCAGCGTGTCGTCGCGCCCGGCCGCGACGGCGACCTGCGCCACGGCGGCGGCGAATTCCGCTCCGTCGACGGTGCCCGCGGTGGTCGGCATGCTCGGCAGCGTGGGGTAGTCGTCGACCGGCATGCCGGGCAACGTGAACCGGGCCGCGCCGCAGGCGATGGTCAGACGCGAGCCGTCGAGCACCACGTCGACCGGGTGCGGCGGCAGGGCACGGGTGATGTCGGCGAGCAGTCGACCCGACACCAGAGCCCGGCCGTCGGCCCCGGAACTGACCTCGAGATCGACCTGGGTGGAGGCCTCGAGGTCGAACCCGGAGACCGACAGGCGATCGCCCTCGACGGCCAGCAGCAGCCCGGCGAGCACCGGAAGCGTGGGCCGACTGGCCAGGCTTCGCGCTGCCCAGGTGACCGCGTCGGCCAGGGCATCGCGCTCGACCCGGAACTTCATCGCCTACCTCCGTCGGTGCCGTGTGACGTGCGGGTGTTTCGTGGTTGGTGGGTGTCCCGGGATTCGTGGGTGTTGAGCTGTCGGGAATCCACATTGTCCGCCGGGCAACAGCTCTGGCTGTTCACCATCATCGAATTGGGATTCTCGTCCATCGTCTTCGCAGGTGTGGACAGTGGGGACAACCTGATCGACCACCGGCGATTACTGGTCTGCAGGACCCTAGAGGGTGTGGACGACAGAAGTCGGTTCGTCCACCGTCCGGTGCCGTGTCGGTGGACGCCGAACGGCTGAGGAGCGCTGTCCACAGCAGGTCGCCGGCTGTCCACAGGGTTGTCCGTGCCGGTGTGCGTTGCTGCGATCATGAGCGCGCCCGGACCTTGATGCGGCTGGTGAGCTCGGTGATCTGGTTGTAGACGGTGAGCTTCTCGGCCATCTGCGCCCGGATCTTGCGTTCGGCGTGCATGACCGTGGTGTGGTCGCGGCCGCCGAACGTCTGGCCGATCTTGGGCAGCGAGAGGTCAGTGAGCTCGCGGCACAGGTACATGGCCATCTGGCGCGCGGCGACGAGGGTGCGGCTGCGGGAGGCCCCGACGAGGTCGTCGAGACTGATCTGGAAGTACTCGGCCGTAACGGCCATGATCGTCGGCGCGGTGATCTGGGTTGCGTTGTTCTCGCCCACGAGGTCCTTGAGCACCATCTCGGCCAGTCCCAGCTCGACAGACTGGCGGTTCAGGCTGGCGAAGGCAGTGACACGGATCAGCGCACCCTCGAGCTCACGGATGTTGCTCTGGATCTTCGAGGCGATGAACTCGAGTACCTCCGGCGGCGGATTGGTGCCTTCCTGGGCCGCCTTCTTGCGCAGGATCGCGATCCGGGTCTCGAGGTCGGGCGCCTGGACGTCGCTGATCAGCCCCCATTCGAAGCGGGTGCGCAGCCGGTCCTCGAGCGAGTTCAGTTGCCGAGGTGACTTGTCGGAACTGATCACGATCTGCTTGTTCGCGTTGTGCAGCGTGTTGAAGGTGTGGAAGAACTCCTCCTGGGTGCGTTCTGCCCGTTCCAGGAACTGGATGTCGTCGATCAGCAGCAGGTCGACCGAGCGGTACCGCGTCTGGAAGGCCTGCATCTTGTCGTCGCGGACGGAGTTGATGAAGTCGTTGGTGAACTCCTCGCTGGAGATGTAGCGAGTCCGCAGTCCGGGCTGCAAGCTCTGGGCGTAGTGCCCGATCGCGTGCAACAGGTGCGTCTTGCCCAGCCCGGAGTCGCCGTAGATGAACAGCGGGTTGTAGGCGCGCGCCGGCGCCTCGGCGACCGCTACAGCGGCTGCGTGGGTGAAGCGGTTGCTGGAACCGATGACGAACGTGTCGAAGGTGTACTTCGGGTTGAGGCGGGTGTCGCTGACGTCCTCGGACCGGATGGGTCGGTAGGACGGCGCCAACGGGCGTGAGGAATCTGCGACCCAGTCGTCCTCGTCGGTGGTCAGCCCGTCGTCGAGATCGTCGGCCGGAGGCGCGGGGCCGTCGCTGCTCTGCACGGTGACGGCCACCCGGATGTCGCGGCCGAGTTCCTCGCTGAGCACCGACGCGATCAGCGGACGCAGCCGGTTCTCGAGATAGTCCTTCGCGAAGTCGTTCGGCGCGGCGAGCAGCGCAGTGTCCTCGACGAGGCCGAGTGGACGGGTCAGGCCGATCCACGCCTTCTGCTGCGGACGGATGGACGGATCCTCGAAGCGCGGTCTGGCTCTGTTCCATACGGCGACCAGTTCGGCGCTGTCGTCCACGGGGCGGCTCACTCCATAGTGCATCTCGGGTCGTTGTGTGCACGGTGGCCGCAAGGATGGGCGGACGTGGGTCACGACGATGGTGCTGCGGTGGTTCCGACCCTCTCATGAGACGTCACGTCGCTCGAAATCCACAGAGTTGTCCACAGACTGTGTACGGGCGACACCGGCAGGGTCGCGGCTGCAGAACGCGATCCCGACAATTCGGAACGCCCCGCCAGCCCGCGACCACCGCGTGCACCGCTCGTCATTGAGCGCGAGAGGGGAACTTACTAGCGACTCAGGGGCACGACAATAGGCCCCGGCGTGTCGTTCGCCCCGAGTGGGTTTGACCCGCTAGGGCACGGCTCCGTACCGTGGTGAGGTCTATGGGTCGACGCTGCGCGCCGCCCGCCGACCGAGAGCCCGCGGCAGTTCGCCACACCTGTGTCACCTGCCTCGAGCAGTGGCACCGTCGCGTGTTCTCGCACCGCTGTCGAAACAGGAGACTGACCCGTGAGCAAGCGCACCTTCCAGCCGAACAACCGCCGCCGCGCCAAGACGCACGGCTTCCGGCTGCGTATGCGTACCCGCGCCGGCCGCGCGATCGTGTCCGCACGCCGCCGCAAGGGCCGTAGCGAACTGTCCGCCTGAGCCTGACGCAGCGGCCCGTGCTTCCCAGCGCTCATCGGATGCGCCGTTCGACGGACTTCACCTCCGTCGTACGCGTCGGGTTCCGTGCACGCACGGGCCGGGTCGTGGTGCACCACGACCCGGTGCTGCAGACGACGCCGCCCGACGCGGAGTCCGGCCCGGCACTCGTGGGTCTGGTGGTCAGCAAATCGGTGGGCAACAGCGTGCAGCGCCACGCCGTCAGTCGTCGCCTGCGTGCGCAGCTCGCCGTTCGACTGGATCGGTTGGCGCTCGGCAGCGGCACAGTGGTGCGCGCCCTGCCCGGCTCGGCAGCCTCCACCTCGGCCGAACTGGCCCGCGATCTCGATCGCGCCCTGTCCCGGCTTTCCCGGCGGCCGGTTGACGCACGCGTCGCGGGCGGCGTGCGATGAGTCGCCCGACCACGCTGGGACGAGCTCTGATCGCGCTCATCACGCTGTACCGCACCGCGATCAGCCCGTTACGCCCGCCGACCTGCCGGTACCTGCCGACGTGCAGCGAGTACGCCGTCGACGCCGTGCAGATCCACGGATCGTTGCGTGGAGGCTGGTTGGCAGTCCGACGCCTGCTTCGCTGCCACCCTTTGCATGCCGGTGGGCACGACCCCGTGCCGCCGCTCGTTGGTCGGCACGAGCCTGCACCGCTGTGCCGTCCCGCGACCGCAAGCCGCTAGGAGTATTCGAGTGCTGAACTTCCTCTACACGGCGGTCTCGTGGGTGCTGCTGCGCTGGCACGACCTCTATGACGCCATCGGCGTCGGTCGTAACTGGGCGTGGGCGCTGTCGATCGTCTCGCTGGTGATCACTGCCCGCGTCCTGCTGTTCCGCCTGTTCATCAAGCAGGTGCACTACCAACGCAACATGCAGAAGCTGCAGCCCAAGATCCAGAAGCTGCGCGAGAAGCACAAGGGCGACAAGCAAGAGCTCAACCGTCAGATGATGGAGCTGCAGCAGTCCGAGGGGTTCAACCCGCTGGCCGGCTGCCTGCCGATGTTCCTGCAGATTCCGGTGTTCATCGGGCTCTACCACGTGTTGCGGCACATCTCGAACTCGAACGTCCTGTGCAACACCAAGGGCGGGGACAGCAAGCTGCTGCAGCTGTACACGTTCTCCGGCGGGCAGAACGGCGAGACCTGCAGTGCGTCACGCGCGCACATCTTCGGTGCTCCCCTGGCCGCGTCCTTCCGCGACACCGGCAAGGTGATCACCCAGCTGGGTGGCGACCCGTCCTCGACCCGGATCCTGCTGGTCATCCTGCTGATCATCAGCGCGAGCGCCACCTTTGCCACCCAGTTGCTGGTGCGGGCGAATGCAACGACACCGCCGGAGGGCACTGCGGCCACGGTGCAGCGACTCATGCTGTACCTGATCCCGGTCGGCACGCTGGTCTCGGGCCTGCTGTTCAATTTCCCGCTCGGTGTGTTGCTCTACTGGTTCACCAGCAACCTGTGGACGCTGGGCCAGCAGGGTTACATCATTCGCTATCACCCACCGACCGACGACAAGGAACCGGCGACAGTCGGTGCGGTCGGCAAGACGCTGGCGCCCAAGCCGGGGGCGCGACCCGTGCGGATGTCCAAGGGCGGCACGTCCGGCGCAGGCGTGGTGCACGAGCCGGAGAACTCGACCAACGGGAACTCGA
>CAZZVT010000181.1:2085-6557 GCA_964657545.1 uncultured Jatrophihabitantaceae bacterium | reverse complement strand
CGCGCTCCCGGGCTGTTGCGCCCTCGCGCTCGGCCTCGCGCTCAGCCTCGGCCTCGGCGGCAGCAGCAGCCTCGCGGCGCTCGGCGGCGTCGGCGTCGCGCAACGAGACGACCGACAGCCGACCGAAAGCGGTGGCAGCGAAGTAGACGATGACGACGCCGAGCAGCGTGAACAGGGCCAACGTCTCGAGTGCGCGCAGTCCTGCGCTCGATCCGGCTGGCTGCCCCGGTGAACCGATGTGCCACACGCTCCGCAGCTGCGGGCCCACAGCGAACCACGCGCCGGCGGCGATCCCCAGCCACGCCGCGACCAACGTCGTCGCCCGGCTCCTGCTGACCAGCAACAGCACTCCGCCGACGAAGGCCGCGGCGCCCGGCAACACCTCGAGCCAACCGCGGGCCGCCGTCCAGTGCCACGCGTCGTCAGGGGTGAACGAGAAGTCGAAGTACGGGCCGATGAAGGGGATCAGCGCGCCCCACAGGCCGAGCACGATGAGCGCGATGCCGCTGAGGGCACCTCGGGAACGAGGTACGACGCGACGCGCGCCGGGCGTGTGATTCCTGGCCATGGGGACCTCCGATGGTCTCTGTCGTTGGCGAGGGGCTACCCGCAAGCCCGACGCGTTAGACCGCTCGGCAGCCGGCACACCGAGCGGGGCGTTAGCCTGCACGGATGAGCGAGATCGTCGTGTTCTCGGGCAACGCTCACCGCCCGCTGGCGCAGGCCATCTGCGACTCGCTCGGGGTGCCGCTGTCCGGAGTCGACATCCGCCGGTTCAGCAACGACTGCCTCTACGTGCAGTTGCACGAGAACTGCCGGCAGCGCGAGGTGTACATCGTGCAGCCCCTGGTCGCGCCGACGCAGGAGCACCTGATGGAGTTGCTGCTGATGCTCGACGCCGCCCGCGGAGCCTCGGCGGCTCAGATCACCGCGGTGATCCCGCATTACGCCTACGCCCGCTCCGACAAGAAGGACGCCTCCCGCATCTCGATCGCGGGACGCCTCGTGGCCGACATGCTGACCACGGCCGGCGCCGACCGGGTGCTGACCATGACCCTGCACGCGCCGCAGGTGCACGGGTTCTTCTCCGTCCCCGTCGATCACCTGACCGCCATCGGCGAGCTGGCCGACCACTTCCGCGGCCGCGATCTCACGAACACCGTTGTGGTCTCCCCGGACCTCGGCAACGCCAAGACCGCGACGCAGTTCGCCCGCCTGCTCGGACTGTCCGTGGCCGCCGGGTCCAAACAACGCCTGGCCGACGACCGGGTGGTCATCGATGCCATCGTCGGTGACGTGCAGGGCAAGCGCGCCATCGTCCTGGACGACGAGATCGCGACCGGCGGCTCGATCATCGAGCTGCTCGAGCGGTTGGCCGAGCAGGACTGCGTCGAGGCCGCGATCGCCTGCACCCACGGACTGTTCGCGGGCAAGGCCGTCCAGCGACTGCGCGATCACCCGCTCGTCACCGAGGTCGTCACCACCGACACCGTCCCGCCGCCGACCGAGGAGTGGCCGCAACTGACCGTCCGCTCGGTGGCGCCGTTGTTCGCGGAGGCGATCTCGCGCATCCACGGCGGCGAGTCCATCAGCAGCCTGTTCGACGGCGTCGACCCGACGCACGGCCCGCCGCAGGCACAGCTGCCCTTCGGCTGACGCGACGCATCCGGCAAGATACCGGCTATGACCGACCCACGCGCCGCCGTCGAGTTCCGCCTTCCCGCCGCCTCACTGACCAAGGGCGACCTGGTGAACACCACGCCGGGCGAGGACGACTGGCAGGAGGTCGTCGGCGTGTTCCAGCAGGGGTCCGACGCCAGGAGCGACGAGATCCGCACGCTGCTGGGCCTGCTCGGCGGGCGATACGTGGTCGTGCAGCTCACCGACCTCGCGCCGGTCGACGGTGGCGTGTACTTCGACAGCGAGGGCACCCCGATGATCTACGGCGACGAGGAGGGCGACGACCAGCCGGTGGCCGACATCGTCAGTTCCACCGACGGGCTGCGCACGTACCTCTACACCAAGCACGAGCTCGTCTCCGTCCGCGCGCGCTGACCCTGCGGTGGCCGGGTGGCGATTTGGGGGCCGTCCGCGCCGCTGGTAACCTGGCACGGTTGTCTGCTCAGCCTTGGGCGCAGCGACCATCAACGAGGACGTCGAGGATTTCGTGGCAAACATCAAGTCTCAGATCAAACGCATTCGCACCAACGAGCTTGCGCGCCAGCGCAACAAGGCGACCAAGTCAGCCCTGAAGACTTCGATCCGCCAGTTCCGCGTGGCAGCCGACTCCGGCGACCGCGAAGCCGCCACCACGGCGCTCGCCACGGCGTCGCGCCAGCTGGATCGGGCAGCGAGCAAGGGCGTCATCCACGCCAACCAGGCCGCCAACAAGAAGTCGGCCATGGCCCTGCGCGCCAAGACTCTCTGACGCCAAGACCCCTAACTCTTACGACGAAGGCCACCCCTGGTGGCCACGCCCGAGCCGTGCCGTCCCTCGACGGCACGGCTCTTGTGCGTCTCGGAGATCACGCCTGCGATCGGGCGACACCGATGCGGCGCACCGCCAGCTCGAGCGCGAACGCCGGATCGGCGGCCGCTCCCTTGACGTCGGCATTCAGGACAGCGACAACCCCCAGCGCGTGCTGCAGTCCGGCCTCGGACCACCCGCGCGCCTGCCCTGCGGCGCGCTTCACCTTCCACGGCGGCATGCCGAGTCGACGGGCGAGGTCGTACTCGCTGCCGCGGCCGGCCGAGGACACCCGGGCGACCGAACGGACACCGTCGGCCAGGGCATCGGCGATGACGACGTGCGGCACCCCGACCTCGAGCGCGAAGCGCAGGGCCTCGAGCGCCGGTCCGCTTCGACCGACGACAGCGAGGTCGGACACCGCGAAGCCGCTGACCTCGGCACGCCCCTTGTGGAACGCGCGCACCACGTCGATGCCGACGTCGCCCCCGGAGTCACTGACCAGTTGCCCGGCGACGCCCGCGAGCTCGCGCAGGTCGCTGCCGACGGCGTCCATCAGTACCGCGAGCGCATCGGGGCCGATACGCCCGCCGAGCCGCCGGATCTCGTGCCGGATGAAGTCGGCCCGCTCGTCGGGCCGGGTGAGCTTGGCGCACCCGATCTCGAGGGCCTTGGACCTGCGGGCGAGCTCGAGCAGCGCCTTGCCCTTCGCTGCACCCGGGTGGTGCAGCACGATGCGCGTTCCCTCGGCCGGCGATTGCAGGTAGGGGCCGAGCACAGCAGCTGCCGCGACCCGCACGTCCTGGGCGGCCCGGATGATCATCAGGCGCGAGTCGCCGAACAACGAGGGACCGAGCAGCTCGTGCAGCTCGCTGCCCTCGATCTGGCCGCCCTGGCGCTCGGTCTCGACGACCTGCGCATCCTCGGCGCGGGCCGCGGCGGAGATCGCGCCGACGGCCCGATCGACGAGCAGTTCCTCGTCACCCACGAGAAGCAGGACGGACGGCAACGGGCTGGGCAGATCGTCGAGGCTGACGGGTCGGGCGGGCACAGCACCATCCTTGCATCGACCACCGACGCCCGGACCCGATCCGGGCCGCTCGCGCCCACCCGACTCGCCGCGGTGCCGTGCACCGCAGTTCGCACCGATCCGTCGTCGGCGATCACCGCGACGTCGCCGTCGCGGTCGGTGCGCAGCAGCGGCAGACCGAGTCGGGCGACCTCGGCGAGCAGCACCGGCGACGGGTGCCCGTAGTCGTTGTCGAGACCCACCGACACGACCGCGAGCGAGGCGTGGGCTGCGGCGAGGAACGCCGGGTCGGAGTACGCCGACCCGTGATGCGGGACCTTGAGCACGTCCGCCCGCAGGTCGACGCCGGAGCGCAGCAACGCGTCCTGCGCCTCGATCTCGGCGTCGCCCGGCAGCAGGATGCGGATTCCGCCGACAGTCGCCCGCAGCACCAGTGAGGAGTTGTTCGGATCGGAGCGGGTGCCGTGGAACGGCGCTGCCGGCCCGAGGACGTCGAGATGTACGGCCCCGACGTCGATCGCGGTCCCTGGCGCCGGGGTGCTCACCGAGAGCCGCCGTTCAGCGGCGAAGCGACGCACCAGCTCCAGCCCGGACGCCGGATCGCCCAGCGGGCCGGCGAGGATCTGGCCGACCCGGCGGTTGTGCCCGACCCCGACGATCCCGCCGACGTGGTCGGCGTGCATGTGCGTGAACACCAGCAGCGGCACCTCGGTGACGCCGAGATCGCGCAGGCAGCGATCCATCGGCACCGGATCGGGTCCGGCGTCGACGACGACGGCCTGGTGCGGCCCGGCGGCCAGCACGAGCCCGTCGCCCTGGCCGATGTCACAGGCGACGAACACCCAGCCCGACGCCGGCCAGCCGGAGGTGACCGACCGCACCGGGATCAGCACCAGCAACGCGGTGACCAGGCCGGCCGCCACCATCCGCCGCGGGCCGGCCCGCACGCAGGCGATCGCGATCACGGCCGTGACG
>CAZZVT010000181.1:0-2075 GCA_964657545.1 uncultured Jatrophihabitantaceae bacterium | reverse complement strand
CTGGCCCGTCCGGTGCCTTCTCGGTCACGGTGCCACTGGCTGAGGGCACCAACGTCCTCGTGATCACGGCGACCACCCCCGGTGGCGCCACCGCGCCACGGCAGCACCGCGCCGTGCAGGCCGCCGAAGAAGTCGGCGACTGCCACCAGCCACCGGCAGGGCCAGCCGGCGATCCAGACGAGCGCCGACCCGGCGGGCAACCAGATCGGTGCGCACACGGCGGCCGCGAAGCCGACGACCGTGGTCACCGCCACTACCGGTTCGGCGAGCACGTTGGCCGGGACGGCAACCAGGCTGACCTGCCCCGACAGCGCGGCCACGACGGGCGCCGTGACCAGGTGCGCGGCAGCCGCGACGGCCGTCGATTCGGCGAGCCCGACCGGTACGTGCCGACGTCGCAGTGCCTCGGCCCAGTGCGGCGCGAGGACGAGCAGCGCACCCGTGGCGAGCACCGACATCGCGAACGAGGCGCTCGCGGCCAGGGTCGGATCCCAGAGCAACAGCCCGATGGTGACGGCCGATAGCACCGGCAGCGCCGACCGCGGACGGCCGGAGGCCAGCGCGAGTAGCGCGACCGCGGCCATCAGGGCGGCCCGGAGCACGCTGGGTGACGGCCGGGCCACCACCACGAACAGGGCGAGTACGAGGCCGCCGATCACCGCGCACGCCCACGGCCGAACCCGCAGGCGGCGCAGCACGAGCAGCACCGCGCCGATGAGAATGCTGCAGTTGGTGCCGCTGACGGCCACCAGGTGGGTCAGCCCGGCGAGCCGGAAACGCTCGGCCAGCACCGGATCGAGGTTGCCGGTGTCGCCGTCGATCAGCCCCGGGAGCAGGCCTCGCTCCTGTGCGGGCAGCCCGGCGGACGCCCGGCGCAACGAGCGGCGGACCGACCCGGCAAGCCGCTGCCACCACGGCGGGCGACCCAACAGCTGCGGTGGCTCGTGCGTGAACAGCACGACCGACAACGAGCCGGCGTCGAGCGAGGGCTGCAACGTTCCCGTCAACCGCACCCGCTGGCCGGGCAGCACGTCGGTCCAGGCCCCGGCGTCGCCCAGCACCAGGATGGAGCCGTCGGAGGCGATCCGCCGCCCGAGATAGTCGACGGCGTCGGCCGAGGCCTCGACGGCAACCCGTGACGAACCCGCCGGGCCCTTGGCGGCCAGCACCCGCGGGTCGGCGGTGACGCTCGCGTCGACGTCGACCGCGGCATGCCGTCGAGCCAGGACGGCGAGCGGCGATGCCCGCGCGTGCGCGACGCGCCCCGCCAGCGGGCACAGCACGAGAGCCAGGCAGAACAACGCGAGCGCGACGGCCGAGAGACCGCGCCGAGCGCGGGCCGCCCGCAGGCAGATCACCCCGAGCACCGACGCCACCAGCGCGGCGACGACGCAGGTCGACGGGTCGCGCCCCGAGCCCCAGAGCACCCCGAGCCACGCTGCGCCGGCGCCGCACGCCAGCCGCAGGTCGAGCGGCTCGTCCTGCGTCGGCTCGCGGGTGGGATCGACGACGGTGCTCGTCACACGGCGACCTTGGTCTTGAGTTCCGCGAACTTGACGTCGCCGATGCCGCTGACGTCGTTGAGCTGGTCGACGGTGGCGAACCGACCGTGCTCGCCGCGCCAGTCGAGGATGTGCTGCGCGAGGACCGGCCCGACGCCCGGCAGCGAGTCGAGCTGTTCGAGGGTTGCGGTGTTGAGGTTCACCGGCCCCGACGATGACCCAGCGGCGGCACCCGAGCCGGTCGCCCCGGCCGATGGGCCCGCGACCGGCCCCTGAACCCCGGCTGCCGGTCCCCCGACCAGGATCTGCTCGCCGTCGATCAGCGGCGCGGCCAGATTGAGGCTGCTCAGGTCGACCCGGGGATCGGGGCCGCCGGCGGCCCGGACGGCGTCGTCGATCCGGCTGCCGGGCGCCAAGCGGTACAGACCGGGGTGGCGCACCTTGCCCGCGACGTCGACCACCACCGCGGCGGCCGGTGCGGAGCTCGTCACGACCGGCGATCCGACCCCAGAGACGGTGGCGGCACCGGTGCTGGGGTCGGCGCTGCCGGTGAGGGGGGTGCCGGTCAGGGGG
>CAZZVT010000180.1:0-6611 GCA_964657545.1 uncultured Jatrophihabitantaceae bacterium | reverse complement strand
CGGGATCGTCGGCGGGCTGCTCGGTCGGCGCCCGGTCGAGCGCCGACCGCGGGTCGGCGAGCAGGGCGGCCCGCTCGGCGTTGGCGATGTCGGCCTGCGCCGGCGACACCCGGTCGAGCCGGACGGTGTCGCCGGGGCGCAGTTGGGCGAGCATCCAGCGATCGGCGCGCACCACCACGCACGGCACGACGAACCCGCCGAGGCTCGGCCCGTCCGGCCCGACGATCACCGGGGTGTCGCCGGACAGCATGATGCCGCCGACCGGGTACGCGCTGTCGTGGATGTTCGACGGGTGCAGCCCGGCGTCACCGCCGTCGGCGCGCGCCCATCCCGGGGCGGGCCCGACGAGACGCACGCCGGTGCGATCAGCGCGGTGATCGACCGTCCACGTTGTGGCGAACAGCCCCTCGACGCCCTGGGGCGTGAGGTGCTCCGGAGCGCCGTGCGGCCCAGCCAGTACCCGCAGGGTCCACTCGGCGGTCAGGATCGGCACCAGCGGCGAGACGTCCATGGGGGCGGCGAGGTTCTCCACGCCGCCGAGCGGCAGCGCGTCCCCCTCGACGAGCGCACGGCCCTCGTGCCCACCGAACCCACCGAGCAGGAACGTCGAGCGACTGCCGAGGTCGGGCCGCACCGCCACTCCCCCGCCGACGGCGACGTACGCCCGCAGGCCGGGCGCGCCGCACGGCCCGATGTCCACGACACCTCCGGGCGGAATCACCGTGACGACCCCGCAGGCAAGCGGTCGCCCGTCGAGGGTCGCGTGCTGCGCCGCACCGGTGACACAGATCAGGGTGCGTCGCTCGAAGCGCAGGACCGGCCCGACGAACACGGCCTCGAGCCCGGCCGCGGACGGCGCGTTGCCGACGGCCAGATTGCCCAGTGCGAAAGCCAGGTCGTCCCACGCCCCCGACGGCGGGACGCCGACGTCCCACATGCCGCGCCGGCCGCCGAGGTCCTGGACGGTCGTCTGCACACCGGGCGAGACGACGGTGACGGTGCCGGTGAGCACCCGCGGCGCGGTGGTGGTCACGCGGCCGCCCACTGCAGCACCTGCACCGGCGTCGGATCCCAGCCGTTGCAGGGGTTGTTGAGCTGCGGGCAGTTGCTGAGCAGCACGAGGAGATCGCGCGCGGCCTGTACCTCGACGTACTTCCCCGGCGCCGAGAGGCCGTCGGCGAAGGTCAGCCCGCCGTCGCCGGTGACCGGCACGTTCATGAAGAAGTTGATGTTGTGGCCGAGCTCGCGCGCGCCGACGCCGTACGGCGCGCCGACGCGCAGGAAGGTCTGCCGGCAGCCGTGCTGGTGACGGGTCTGCATGCCGTACCGGATGGTATTGGACTCCTGCGAGCAGGCGCCGCCGACCGTGTCGTGCCGGCCACAGGTGTCGGCGGTGATGGTCGCCAGCAGGTCGAGGTCCGACGACAGCAGCCGCGACCCGGCCGTCAGGTAGACCGCGGACTGCTCCCGGATCGTGTCCATCGCGCTGTAACGGTTGGCGAGGTCGGCGGCGTCGTAGAACAGGGTGTCGGCGGCCTGGTTGCCGTGCAGGTCGACGATCCGCAAGGACTCCCCCGCCGGGATGATGCCCGCGTAGCCCGCACCGGCCGCCACCATCACGCTGAGATGCGCGTCGGCCTCCCGCAGTGTGCTCTCACGCACCTGCGGCTCGATCGTGGTCGTCACGCGAACACCGTCCGGGCCACCTCGAGCGCGCGCGCACTCTCGTCGCGGAAAGTCATCGACGGGTCGTCCGGCCCGTAGGGTTCCGTCGCCTCGATCTGGACCCCGACCCCGCCCGGCGCCCACGTCGGGTCCATCGGGTGCGGGCAGGTGGCCAGCACGATCAGCAGGTCGACCTCGGCACGCAGCGTCACCCAGTCGCCGGTCTGCGCGTGCCCGGGCACCCAGCGCAGCGCGCCGTCGTCGGCCGTCGCGACCTTGGCGAAGAAGTTCACACACGCGTGCAGATCGGCGAGACCGCGGCCGTGCTTGATCAGCTCGGTGACCAGCAGCGAGCGGGCCGACTGGCGCCACTCGTTGCGGTCGTCGCCGTAGCTGCTCGGCCCGAAGCGGGTGAGGTGCGCGTCGAGCGAGTGCCCGCCGAGCGCGTCGTGCCAGTCGAGCGACGAACCGGTCACCGACACCAGCCCCACGCCGCGGTCGGACATCAGCACCATCGGCGGACGGACGTGCGCGCTCATCTGCGCTTTCAGGGTGTCCGGGACGTTCAGCCGGTCGACCGCGTCGTAGGTCGGGAAGAAGAGCGTCGAACAGACGGCGCCGTCGGCCAGTGCGGTGAGCCGCACCGTGCGGCCGGCCCGCACGAGCACCGACCAGGCGGCGCCGCCGGGGACGTCGTGGTTCACGAGCGGTGCGCTCATGCCGGCTGCTCCTCGCCGATACCGTCGCCGAGCTCGAGTCCCGGTGCCAGCTCGAGAGCGGTGGTCTCGTCGCGGTGCTGCACCCGCTGAACCGCGTACGCCAGGGCGCCGACGACGACCGCGCCACCGAGGAAAAGCTCGGGGAAGTACTGGAGGTACCACGAGGTACCGAACACCTTGGTCCGCGGCCAGGCCAGGTTGACGGCCATGAAGACACCCCAGAGGATCGCGACGATGTTCACCGGCACGCCCCATCGGCCGAGCGAGAACAGTCCCGGCTGCGAGTCGATCTTGTGCGGCCAGCCCTTGAGCCGCTGGGCGAGCAGCGGCACCGTGACCATCAGGTAGGCGATGTAGAGCAGCATGATGCAGACGCTCGACAGCGCGAGGAAGACCGACGCGTTGCCGACGTTGACATACAGCAGCCCGACGGTGAGGACGCCGACGACGACGGCCGGGCGGATGGGCGTCCCGGTGCGCTTGTTCACCGTCGCCAGGCCGGTCGAGAAGGGCAGCACGCGGTCGCGCGCCATCGAGAAGATCATGCGCGTCGTAGCGGTCTGGATGGCCAGGGTGCACACCGAGACGGCGATCGCGACGTCGATGAGGAACACCCGGCCCAGGGTGTCGCCGAGGCGGCTGGTCAGCACGTAGGGCAGGCCCCGGGCCGAGTCGCCGAGGCTGCCGTCGGTGACGCTCGGCGCGGCCATCAGGGTCGCGATCAGCATGAACGCCCCACCGATGCCGGACACGACGAGCGCCCGCAGGATCGTGCGCGGCGCGGTCCTGCGCGGGTCCTTCGTCTCCTCCGAGAGCTCGCCGGCGCTGTCGAAGCCGACCATGACGTAGGCCGCCATCAGCCCGGAGATGATGAACGACCAGAGGTAGCCCGCGCCGTGCCCGACACCGGCTCCGGTGTGCAGCACGATGCCCGGGCCGCGCTTGGCGTGCGAGAACAGCGCGACGCACAGCAGCACCACGCCGATGAGCTCGCAGGTGACCCCGACACTGTTGATGAGCGACATGACCTTGACACCGACGGCGGTGATCGTCGTGGTGATCACGAGCAGGATGCTGCCCAGCAGCACGGCGTTCTCGGTCGGGTCGGACACGATCGAGAAGCCCGACCAGATGGCGGGCAGCACGATCTCGAGTGCGATGGCAGCCGCCGCGACGGTGACGATCTGCGCCACGAGCATCAACCAACCGGCCATCCACCCCCAGACCGCGCCGCCCATCCGCGTCGCCCACTGGTAGATGCAGCCCGAGATCGGATAACGGGCGGCCAGCTCGGAGAAGCACAGCGCGACGAGCAGCTGGCCGACGAACACGATCGGCCAGGTCCAGAAGAACGACGGGCCACCGAATCCGAAGCCGAAGCTGAACAGCTGGAAGACGGTCGTCAGGATCGAGACGAACGAGAACCCGGCGGCGAACGAGCCGTAGCTGCCGATACTGCGGTGCAGCTTCTGCTCGTAGCCGAAAGTGGCGAGATCGTCGGTGTCGGCTGTCGCCGGCGCGGTGTCGACTGCGGTCATGCACGGCCTCCGATGGATCGGATGCCCGGTACCGCTTCCACAGCCCGGGCCGCAAATGGCCTCCCGGGCTTTTCTCCCGCCGTGGAGCGAGCCCGCGACGGTGCGGTGTCTCGCCTGCATCTCTCGGACCAGACCCGCTCGTGAGCGACGGAACCCTAGACGCGCCCCGCACTGGTGCGGGTCGTGATCAGCTAAAGCGCAGGCCGTTTCACCTGTGCGTCCGAGCCATGAACCCGACGTAACGCCTCGGCCGCCGAGGCAATGACGAGACGGGACCGGCGCGCGGCGTCCGGGGTGACACGATGGCCCGATGAGCTCCGAGCCGATCGACAGTGTCGCGCTCTGGCTGCTGCGGCTGGGCATCGACGCGCGCGGCCAACTCGTGACCGGGCCGCCGTGGGACCTCGCGGTCCGCGCCGCCGTGCTCGTCGATCTGCGCCTCACCGGGCGCATCGTCGACAGCGACACCACCACCTACATCGACGAGGGCGCACCCGACGGCGAGTACGAGGACGTCGTCTGCGACCAGTTGCTGCACGGCGGGTACGACCGCGAGACGACGTGGGTCGACCGCGGACGGCTGCGCGCCCGCGACGTGGCCCAGCGACTCGTCGCCGCCGGGGAGTGGTCGGTCAGGGCGGCGCCGTTGCGCCCGGGTGGGCGCCTCTACCGCGCGCCGCAGGATCGGTACGTGGCATTGCGCGAGCAGCTTCGGACGGTCGCGGACGACGCGGTGCCCGCCCGTTCGCGGCAGGAGTTCGTGATCCTCGTCCTGGCCGATCAGCTGTTCGGTCTCGGTGGGGGCGACGGCGCGCTGGAACTGCGCTGGGACGAGTGCGGCCCGTACCGCGAGCTGCTCAACCACGCGGTCATCCGGATCCGTACCCGCGCGGCGATGGCCCAGCTCGGGGCCAGCGCGGGCGGTGGCGGCGGCTGACCGTCCGTCCGCCCTAAGGTGGCCGGGTGGCTGCCTCGATCGTCGTCAAGAACGCCGGCGCCGCCTTCGGCGCGCGCGTGCTGTTCGAGGGGCTCGACCTCGTGGTGGCGCCCGGTTCGGTGATCGGGCTCGTCGGCGTCAACGGGGCGGGCAAGTCAACGCTGCTGCGGATGCTCAGCGGGCTGGTCGAGCCGGACACCGGCTCGGTCACGCGGGTGCCGGCCGCCGCCACCGTCGGCTACCTGGCGCAGGAGACCGAGCGCCGTGCGGGCGAGACAGTTGCCGGGTTCCTCGCTCGACGAACGGGCGTCACCGACGCGAACGAAGCGCTCGAGAGCGCATCGGCAGCGCTTGCCGACGGTGCGGCCGGCGCCGACGACGCCTACGCCGACGCGCTCGAGCGGTGGCTCGCTCTCGGCGCGGCCGACCTCGGCGACCGCATCGAGCCCGAACTGACACGCATCGGGCTCGACGTCGGCCCGGACGCGCTGATGACCTCGCTGTCGGGCGGCCAGGCGGCGCGGGCCGGCCTGGCGTCGCTGCTGCTCGCCCGCTTCGACGTCTTCGCGCTGGACGAGCCGACGAACGATCTCGACCTCGACGGCCTGGCGCTGCTGGAGGAGTTCGTGCCCTCGCAGCGCGCAGGGGTGGTGATCGTCAGCCACGACCGCGAGTTCCTTGCCCGCACCGTCACCGAGATCGTCGAGCTCGACCTCGCGCAGCGCCAGATCGCGCACTTCGACGGCGGGTACCAGGCCTACCTCGACGAGCGGGCCACCGCTCGTCGCCATGCCCGCGAGGCCTACGACGAGTACGCGGGCCGAATGTCGGACCTCGGCGCGCGCGCGCAGATGCAGCGCAACTGGCTCGAGCACGGGGTGCGGAACGCGCGTCGGAAGGCGGGGTCGGATTCGGACAAGGTCACCCGCAAGTTCCGTCAGGAGAACACCGAGAAGCAGGCTGCGAAGGCTCGGCAGACGCAGCGGGCGATCGAGCGTCTGGACGTGGTCGAGGAACCGCGCAAGGAGTGGCAGCTGCAGCTCGAGATCGCGGCGGCGCCCCGTTCCGGCGCGGTCGTCGCCGTGCTCGATCACGCTGTGGTGCAACGCGAGTCGTTCGTCCTCGGGCCGGTCGATCTGCAGATCGACTGGGGCGACCGGGTGGTGATCACCGGACCGAACGGCAGCGGCAAGACCACGTTGCTGGACGCGCTGCTCGGTCACGTCGAGCTGTCCTCGGGGCGCAGCTCTCTCGGGCCGGGTGTCGTGGTCGGCGGCATCGATCAGGCCCGGCTGCTGCTCGAGGCGGACGAGACGCTGCCCCGCGCGTTCGCCCGGTTACTGCCCGACCTGCCCGACGCCGAGGTCCGCACGCTGCTCGCCAAGTTCGGGCTGCGCGCCGATCACGTCAGCCGCACGGCAGACACCCTGTCCCCCGGCGAACGCACCCGCGCCGCGCTCGCGCTGCTGCAGGCGCGCGGCGTCAACCTGCTCGTCCTCGACGAGCCCACCAACCACCTCGACCTACCCGCCATCGAACAGCTCGAACAGGCCCTGGCCACCTACCCCGCCACGTTGCTGCTGGTCAGCCACGACCGCCGCCTGCTCGATGCCGTTCACGTGACGCGGCGGATCTCCGTGGACGCCGGCAACACCCGCGAACTGGACGCTTAGCGTCCGGACCGACCGTTTCTGGTCATTCCAGGGCCGATCCGTCTGGCCATGAACCGACCAGATCGACCAGACCGACCAG
>CAZZVT010000179.1:0-6647 GCA_964657545.1 uncultured Jatrophihabitantaceae bacterium | reverse complement strand
GCCGGACACCCCCGTCGTACCGCTGGACACCCCTGCCGCGCTGCTCGACACCACCGATGACGGGCCCGGCGAGTTCTTCGACGTCGGTCCGCGGCTCGAGTCGATCGACGAACTCGATGCCGCCGCAGGCGCGGGTCGGCGCGTCTGGCCGGGCAGGTGGTGTGTCGCGCCGGCCACCGCGGCAGCGCCGACGACGGCAGCGCCGACCACACCGGTGACGGCCTTGGTCACGAGTGTCGCCGCTCCGAGCCGGGTGAGGACACGGCGCGAGCGCGAGCGCGCGGCTGGGTACTGCACCGGTCCGAGTGCCGGTGCCGGCGTCGCCAGCTCCCGCGCACGGACCGGGCCGCGGGCAGCGGAGAGAATCCCGTCGAGGCGTGGGTCGCCGGAGGTCCCGCCGTCGAGCAGCGCGTCGAGCTCGGCCGACGTGCGGCGGCGGCTCATGATTGCGACCCTTGCGCGGTCTGCAGTTGTTGCTCGAGCGCCCGCAGCCCGCGATGGGCCGCCACCCGCACCGCACCGGGACGTTTGCCGAGCACCTTGCCGGCACCGGCCGGATCGAGCCCGACGACGGCACGCAGCAGTACCGCCTCGGCCTGGTTCCTCGGCAGGGACGCGATCAGCGCAAGGGCGGCGCCGGTGGACATCGCGTCGGCCGCGGACTGCTCGGTGTCGTCCGTCGACGGGCGGTCGAGGACGGCGTTGAGCCCGGCGGCTCTCTGCGGCCGACGGGCCTGGGCACGAAGATGATCAATGGCCCGGTTGCGGACGATGCGCGCCGTCCAGGCCCGGAACTGCAGCAGATCCCCGCCGAAGGTGTCCAGATCGCGGGCGATCTGCAGCCACGCGTCCGAGACGACGTCCTCCGCATCCTGGGCGACCAGGACCGCGGCGTACCGCAGCAGCCGCGGGTGCAGGTCGCGATAGACCTCGGCGAAGGCCTGATGATCGCCGGCCTGCGCGGCGACGAGTGCATCGTCGAGAGCTGCGGGTGCCGGGCAGCGCGCCCGCGCGGGCTCGGCCGTGGACGCGGCGCGCAGCCCTGACCTCGGGTCGTCGATCACGCCCGGCCCCTTCTGATCGCGACTGCAAGCTCCGCTCGTGACGTGTTCAGCGCTCGAGCGTGGTTACCGTAACTGCTTTTCGCACCCTCGGCCTGCTCACCGTCGGCGTGTACGGAACCCGACCGGGGCCGATCCTCAGTCGTCGCCGAATTCGCGTGCTTCCAGCCGGTCGCGCAGCCGTCGACGTCGTCGGGTGTCGAGCCGTCGTCGAACGATAGTGCTCAGTACCAGTCCCCCGATCACCACAAGACCGGCGCCGAGGATCAGGGCCGCGACCTGACCGAGCGTCATCGACTGCTGCGATCCGGCGGGTGAGCGGTAGGAGACGATCGACTGCACATCGATACCCACGATCACCGCGCCGAGCACGAACACCACTGCACCCCGCACCACCTGCTTGTTCACCAGGTCGACGCTAGGACGCCGCTGCGCAGCAGCGCCGGGCGGGTCAGTCGTTTTCGACCTCGAAGTCCCACGACGCGACGGTGCGCCGGCCGCCGGGCGACCAGCGCATCAGTCCCTCGCCCGTCGGCATCGTCGCGCGCAGCTCGAACGAGACCGTCGCGCCGGGCGTCAACCGTGCCAGCAGCGAACGGCTGCCCGGTGCCAGGTGGGTCGGATAGACCGCGCCGAGGTGGTCGAGCGCGGTGAAGTCGGCGACCCGTATCGCCACGGCTGACGTAGCCCGACTGAGCGTGATGGTCCAGGTGCACGTCGTCGATGCGGTCTGTTCCGGCAGTCCCTCCCCCGGCACCACCGGGCCGGCAACCGTGGCCCGCACCGTTGCGGTGGCGAGCCGGACGTCGACGCTGTCGCCCTCGGTGGTCAGCGCCGGTCGATCGACGCTGCCGGTCAGCACGCTGTCCGGGACGTCGGTGGTCGTGGGCAGGTAGCTCGGCAGCGACCCGTAGGTCTCGCCGGCCGCGGCCGCCCGATGGGCCGCCGGGTGCTGTGAGCCGCAGCCGGTGAGTGCCAGCACGCCCACGGCGCAGCCGACGATGAGGCTGTTCCGCAGTACGGATGAGTCGGTCAAGGGTGCTACTTGTGCTTCTTCTTCTTGGGTCTGACCTGCTTCGGCTGGGCGTTGTTGAACACGTCCGGGCCGAACGGCGCGAGCCCGGACTCGGCAGCGAACCCGAGGTGACCCTGACCGTCGATGCCGCCGGACACCGTGCCCGCCGGCAGGGCCGTGCGGTCGTGGCCGTTGCCGACCTGGAAGATGTCCTCCATCGTCCGCAGCCAGCTGTAGTGGTCGTAGAACCGGGTCGTCGACGTGCCCGGCTTGATCAACGGGCTGATCAGCACGCTACCGGTGTCACCACCACCCGGTGTCGCGTCCTTGGCGTCGTAGAGCGGGTCGGCCGTCTGGCCGGCGGTCAGGTACCCGGGTGCGCCCTCCGCGCTCAGGGTGACGCCGCTGACCGCGCCGCTCGGCGTCACCGGGTTGCCGGCCTTGTCGACCAGCTCGAACGATCCGTTGACGACCGATCCGGTCGACGTCGTCGGGAAGTTCGGGCCGGTGTCGCTGACCGTGCCGACGAAGGTGTCGGCCGGGATCGGGCTCGTGCCGCCGGGGCCCGTGGTGTCGGCGGTGTCGACGACTCCACGGCCGGTGTCGTCGGCGACGATCGACTTGTCGAGAACGAACGGCGACGACGTCCCCGCCGCGGCGGCGTCGGTCCGCGCGCCCGGCGTGGTGCCCGAGCCACCGCGCACGATGCCCGCAACGCAGTTGGCCGGGACCTTCGTCGGCGTCGTCTGGGTGCACGTCGGTGGCCGGTCGATGAAGGAGTTGTTGCCCGGCCCCGGGTAGAGCTGGTTGCCGCTGCTGTCGGTCTGCAGCGTCGAGTTCACGCCGGTGGGTTCGCGGTGCACGTTCCTGCCGTTGATGTTCTCGCCCGCGGCGTCGGCCTCGATGCCGGCGGTCGCGTTCGGCTGGACTCCCAGGGTCGGGCCGTAGGCGTTCGCGTTGTTGAAGCTGTTGCCGGTGTAGGTGAACGGCGGGTTGCCCTCGTCGAAGGTGACGTCGATCAGGCCGCCGTCCTTGAACGCCGGCGACTTCTCGATCATCGGGATGTAGTACTTCAGGAACAGGTCCGAGGCGTACAGGCCGCCGGTCTGGTTCGTCGGTGTCGTCGACTCGGGGTTGGGCGTCGGCCGCTGGTAGATCGGCGCGCCCGACGAGGTGAACGAACCCGACAGGTTGTTGCCCTTGCAGATCGCGTCGTGCGCGTCGCTGCAGTTATTCGGCGAGATCCAGCTGAACGCCGGAGTCGTCGAGGAGTGCTGCAGGTCGTGGTAGAGGCCGGTCGACGTGCTGTCGAGGTTCGCGACGTGGTTGGCATCGCAGTCGGTGCCGCCCTGGACGGGCCTGGTGAGCCCCGGCGCCGTCGTCTTGCCGGTCGCGTCCTGGGTGCCGGTGATGCTGTGGAACCACGGGAACGGGTAGTGCTTCGCGACGTACTGGTCGTTGGCCTGCGCGCCGGTGTAGCTGGTGACGCCGCTCGGCAGCGAGTGCGTCGCGGTCGCGCTCAGGTACGTCGGATTCGTGGTCGGGTTGTTCGACGTTGCGCCGGGGCCGCCGCAGACGGCGTCCTCGCGGCCGGTCTGGTCGCGCAGATCCTGCGCGTAGCCCTTCCAGGTCTTGCCGGCGGCGTCGAGCTGGTTGAACAGCGTCGGAGCGTCGGTCGGGTAGGTGCAGCCGTTGGCGCCGTTGGCGGCATTCGCGCCGGCCTTCGAGGCGACCTGACCCTTGTTGACGCCGCTCTTGACAATGGTGGAGTTCGCGCCGAAGTCGTTGTCGACGACGCTGCAGTCGGACTGCACGTCCTCCTCCGGCGCCTGGCCCGACACCAGGGACAGGTAGTTGTCCTGGCTGGAGTGACCCGTGCCGTAGTAGTTCTTGAGCAGGACGCCCTGGCTCGGCAGGGTCTTCCAGAGGTAGCTGTTCTGGTTCAGGCCGGTGAACGTCGCGTCGTAGGACTTGTTCTCGAGGATGATCAGCCAGACGTGCTTGACCTGACCGCTCTTCAGCCCGGTGCTCGTGATCGTGAGTCCGGACCGGCTCGCGGTCTGCGGATTCGCGGTGGCCGCCGTCGTGCCGAGCACGCCGGCCACCAGCACACCGATCGAGAGGGCCGCCATGGTGTGACGCGTTCGCCGCGTCGGGAGATGTGGGATTCGCACAGCTCATTCCTATTGTCCGACGGCGAACCCAGCTGGCGTCGACGGTGAACACGAGGTGTCCGCCGGGCTACTTCTGCGGACACCTCGATAGCGTCGTCGCATGACCTCGCATGAGCACACCACCTTCCGGCGCCACTGCGACGTGGCGGTGATCGGCGGTTCGGCTGCCGGTCTCGCTGCTGCACTGCAGTTGGCGCGCCAGCACCGCTCGGTGATCGTCGTCGACTCGGGCGAGCCAGGCCCTGATGCGATCGCCACGGCTCGTGAGGAGGTCCGCAGCCACGGCGTCGAGGTGCTGACCGGCGTGGCCGTCGACGTGATCGATGCCGGTGCCGG
This sequence comes from uncultured Jatrophihabitantaceae bacterium, assembly GCA_964657545.1. GTDB lineage: Bacteria > Actinomycetota > Actinomycetes > Mycobacteriales > Jatrophihabitantaceae > Jatrophihabitans. Next base: position 2,061 of record CAZZVT010000179.1, on the reverse strand, counting down.
CGTCTCCCGCGTCGAGCTTGCCGGTGGCCATGTCCTCATCGCCCGACGCGTCCTCGCCGCCACCGGGCTCACGGATCAACTCGACGGCAGCCGGGCGGCCGACGTGATCGGCGACGGCCTCGCCCATGACGATCTGAGTGCCGCCGCCCGACCGCCGGCCAACGAGGTCGACTGGGACCACCGTTATGCCGGTGAGCGACTGTGGAGCGGCAACCCGAACGGGACGCTCGTCCACGAGGTCGGCGACCTGCCGGTCGGACGCGCCCTCGACGTCGGCGCCGGCGAGGGCGGCGACGCGTTCTGGTTGGCCGACCGCGGCTGGGACGTCACGGCCAACGACGTCTCCCCCGTCGTCCTGGCTCAGATCGCCGCCCACGCCGAGCAACGCGGGCTGCGCATCGCCTGCCGTCAGGCGGATGCGAACGCGGTCGACGCATTCCCCACGGCCTCGTTCGACCTCGTGTCGGCGCAGTACCCAGCGATCCCGCGCACCCCGGACGCCCGCGGCGTCCACAACATGATCGACGCCGTGGCCCCCGGCGGCACGCTGCTGGTCGTCGGCCACGACCTGGAACCTGAGCCGGACGTCCCCGACGTCCGGCACGGGGGCCGGGGCTTCGACGCCGAGGCCTACCTGCGGGTCGACGAATTCGTCGCCGCACTGGACGAGCCCTCCTGGATCGTCGAGGTCCACGAGACCCGCCCCCGGCCACCGGGTGCTGCATCCGGGCACCACGTGAACGACGTCGTACTGCGTGCCCGACGCCGCGCCGTAGTTGGATGAGGCCATGGATGTCACGGACTGGTTCCTGATCGCCGCCGAGCGCCAGAACGACGCCACGAGTCTCGACCGCCGGCATCCGGACGGGACGGCCTGGACGGCCGGCAACGACGTGACGCCACTGGTGCACGGGAAGGCGTACTTCGCCGAGCTGACGCGCTGCCTCGCGCTGACCGGCCCGGGTGACCTGGTGCTGTTCACCGACTGGCGCGGGGATCCGGACCAGGCCCTGGACGACGGCGGCGTCGACGTGTCGGGGGTCCTGTGCGGGGCAGCTGCCAGGGGTGCGGTGGTCAAGGGGCTGATCTGGCGATCGCACGTCGATCGGCTGTCCTTCAGCGAGCAGCAGAACCGACACCTGGGCGAGGACATCGAGGCGGCGGGCGGTGAATGCCTGCTCGATCAACGCGTGCGACCGGGTGGCTCGCATCATCAGAAGTTCGTCGTCCTGCGCCACCCCGGCCGGCCGGAACTCGACGTCGCCTTCGTCGGCGGGATCGACCTGTGCCACAGCCGCCGCGACGACGCGGACCACCGCGGCGACGAGCAGAAGCAGCCGATGGCCGAGGTCTACGGCGACCGCCCGCCGTGGCACGACATGCAGCTCGCGATCCGGGGCCCGGCCGTCGCCGACGTCGAGGCGACCTTCCGCGAGCGCTGGGAGGACCCGGCCCCGCTGACCCGCAACCCGGTGAACGTGGTCAGCGAACGCGTCCGGGGTGACGATCGCCGGCCCGGGCGGTTGCCGGCCCCGCTTGCGGACCCTGCTCCGCGAGGAACGGTCAACGTCCAGCTGCTGCGCACCTACGGCAACCGCCACCCCGGCTACCCGTTCGCCCCCGACGGAGAGCGCAGCGTCGCGCACGCCTACAACAAGGTCGCCCCCCGCGCGCACAGCCTGATCTACGTCGAGGACCAGTACCTGTGGTCGGCCGAGATCGTCGCCTGCTTCGCCGAGGCGTTGCGCCGCAACCACGACCTGCACCTCATCGCCGTGATCCCGCACCACCCCGACCAGGACGGCCGGTTCTCGATGCCGCCCAACCTCGTCGGGCGCCAGGACGCCCTCGACGAGCTGCATGCCGCCGCGCCGGACCGGGTCGCCGTCTACGGCATCGAGAATCACGCCGGCACGCCGGTCTACGTCCACGCGAAGGTGTGCGTCGTCGACGACGTCTGGGCATCGGTGGGCTCCGACAACATCAACCGTCGATCGTGGACCCACGATTCGGAGCTGTTGGCCCTGCTGGCCAAGTGACGGTCCACCTCGACCTCGACGA
>CAZZVT010000178.1:0-6721 GCA_964657545.1 uncultured Jatrophihabitantaceae bacterium | reverse complement strand
GACCCCGGCCGAGACCCCGGCTGAGGCTGCGGTTGAGGCTGAGGCCGTGGCCCCGGCGAAGAAGACCGCCCGCCGGTCTCGCACCAAGCCGGCTGTCACCGAGGCAGACAGCGCCGAAGCCGTTACCCCCGACGCGACCCCGGCGCTCGAGTTCGAGCCGCCGGCAGCGGCGCCGGCCAAGAAGGCAGCACGCAAGCGAGCAGCCAAGAAGACCGCTCCGGCACCCGAGCAGGAGGCCGGCGTCGAGACTGCCGCCGAGGCCGCACCCGCGGCGCCGGGCGTCCTGTTCGTGGCACCGGTCGCCGACACCCCGGCCCCACGCCGCCGGCGCCCGGCCAAGAAGACCGCCGTGGTCGAGCCGAGCCCCGACGAGGCGACGCCGCTCGAGGACGACGAGACGCAGACCGTCCTCGAGACCGACGACGCCGACGACGCGGCGACCGCCGATCCCGACGACGTGCGCGAGGCCGCGATCGAGCAGGCCAACGGCGCGCGGCGCCGTCGCCGTCGCGGACGCCGTGGACGCGGCGGGGCAGCCAGCCGCACCGACGACGCCGACGACACCCCGGACTCGGGCGACGAGGACGAGACCGCGACCGACGATCCCGACGACGGCGAGGTCGATTCCGAGGCCGGTGACGAGTCCGCGGACCAGTCCGGCACGAGCCGCCGTCGTCGTCGCCGGCGTCGCTCGGGTTCGGGCGGCGACGCTGGTTCCGACAGCTCCGACGGCGGCACCGACGACCCGCCGAACACCGTCGTGCACGTCCGGGACAAGAAGTCCAAGGCGTCAGGGAACGCGAATGCCGAGGGCGACGACGGCGTCCGCGGCATCAAGGGCTCGACCCGGCTCGAGGCCAAGCGTCAGCGCCGCCGCGACGGTCGCGAGACCACCCGCCGCCGCGCCCCGATCCTCACCGAATCCGAGTTCCTGGCCCGTCGCGAGGCCGTCGACCGCGTGATGGCCGTCCGGCAGTCCGGCGACCGCACCCAGATCGCGGTGCTCGAGGACGACATCCTCGTCGAGCACTACGTCACCCGCGCCAGCGCGACGTCCTACGTCGGCAACGTCTACCTCGGCCGCGTCCAGAACGTGCTGCCGAGCATGGAAGCCGCCTTCATCGACATCGGCAAGGGCCGCAACGGCGTGCTCTACGCCGGTGAGGTCAACTGGGACGCCGCCGGACTCGACGGCAAGTCCCGCGCCATCGAGCAGGCCATGCACTCCGGCGACCCCGTTCTCGTGCAGGTCACCAAGGACCCGATCGGGCACAAGGGCGCCCGCCTCACCAGTCAGGTGTCGCTGCCCGGCCGCTTCGTCGTCTATGTGCCCGGCGGTGGCATGACCGGCATCAGCCGCCGGCTGCCCGACGCCGAGCGGCACCGTCTGAAGTCGATCCTCAAGAAGATCGTTCCCGACGAGGCGGGCGTCATCGTGCGCACCGCGGCCGAGGGCGCGTCGGAGGAGGACCTCACCCGCGACGTCGAGCGGCTGCAGGCACAGTGGGAGCAGATCCAGCAGAAGTCGGAGCAGAAGAAGGCTGCGCCGGTGTTGTTGCACGGCGAGCCCGACCTCGCGATCCGGGTCGTCCGCGACGTCTTCAACGAGGACTTCAAGTCCTTGGTGGTGCAGGGTTCCGCCGGCGAGGGTGGCGCGTGGGACACCATCTCCGACTACGTCGGCGGCGTGGCTCCCGACCTCGCCGAGCGGGTGAGCAAGCACGTCGGCAACAGCGACCTGTTCCATGATCTGCGCGTCGACGAGCAACTGATGAAGGCCCTCGACCGCAAGGTGTGGCTGCCCTCGGGCGGCTCGCTGGTGATCGACCGCACCGAGGCCATGACCGTCATCGACGTCAACACCGGCAAGTTCATCGGCTCGGGCGGCAACCTCGAGCAGACCGTCACCCGCAACAACCTCGAGGCGGCCGAGGAGATCGTGCGTCAGCTGCGCCTGCGCGACGTCGGCGGCATCGTGGTCGTCGACTTCATCGACATGGTGCTCGAGTCCAACCGCGATCTCGTCCTGCGGCGCCTCACCGAGTGCCTGGGCCGCGACCGCACGAAGCACCAGGTCGCCGAGGTCACGTCGCTCGGGCTCGTGCAGATGACCCGCAAGCGGGTCGGCGAGGGCCTGCTGGAGGCATTCAGCGAGCCGTGCGAGCACTGCCACGGACGGGGCCTGCTCATCCACCAGGAGCCGGTCGAGCAGAAGAACGGCGGCGGATCCGCCGACGACGACGAGCGCGGCTCCGGACGCAGCAAGCGGCGTCGCGGCGGTAAGGGTTCCAGCGAGGCCCCCGAGGTCGTCGAACTGCCGATGACCGACGAGCAGCGCCAGGCGGCCAATGCCGCGATCGCGGCGATCCACAAGGCGGCGGCCCTGGAGAAGGCCGAGGGCGGCGACGACGGTGTCGTTGCCGCGTTGGCCACGGACCTCGTTGCTGCGGCTCGCGAGGCCGAGGTCGAAACGTCGACGGGCGATGCTCCGGAGACGGCGCCGCCTGAGATCGAACAGGCGGCTGGCGCGGTGGCCGAGGGGCCGACGACGGCTGCCCCCGCCGAGGGCACGAACGGCACACCGCCGGCTCGTCGTCGTCGCCGGGCGGCAAGTCGCCCCGCCGGCCCCCCGGTGGCGACGGTCTGACGGACGGCGCGGCCGGCGGCGTTTTGGTTGTCCGGCAGGTCGTGACGTAATCTGGACGACGGCCCATTGCGAGGTGGGCTGCCAGAAATCCACACCAGAATTCACAATGTGCAAGCCCGAGGAATGGATCCCACGATGTACGCCATCGTCAAGACCGGCGGCAAGCAGTACAAGGTCGCCGAGGGCGATGTGATCGAGGTCGAGAAGCTCGATGCCGCGCCCGGCGCCGAGGTCGCGCTGGCCGCGATCCTGCTGGTCGACGGCAACGCCGTCACGCATGCCGCTGCCGAGCTGTCGGCCGCCAAGATCACCGCGGAGGTCGTGGCCCAGACGAAGGGCCCGAAGATCCGCATCCACAAGTACAAGAACAAGACCGGCTACCACAAGCGGCAGGGTCACCGTCAGCGGCTCACGCAGCTGAAGGTCACCGCGATCAGCGCGAAGTAGGAGAGGTACACCATGGCTCACAAAAAGGGCGCATCCAGCTCGCGGAACGGTCGCGACTCGAACGCGCAGTACCTCGGCGTGAAGCGCTACGGCGGCCAGGTCGTCAAGGCCGGCGAGATCATCGTTCGGCAGCGGGGCACCAAGTTCCACCCCGGCGTCGGCGTCGGTCGTGGCAAGGACGACACCCTGTTCGCCCTCGAGGCAGGCGCGGTCGAGTTCGGTGCCAAGCGCGGCCGCAAGACCGTCAACATCGTCTGAGGTAGGCGGAGCCTCCAGCACCGTCGCAGACCCCTCATGAAGTTCGTCGATCGCGTCGTCCTGCACCTCGCTGCCGGAAACGGCGCGCACGGTGTGGCCTCGATCCACCGCGAGAAGTTCAAGCCCCTCGGGGGTCCCGACGGCGGCAACGGCGGCCGCGGTGGCGACGTCGTCCTGGCCGTGGACGGCAACGTCCACACGTTGCTGGACTTCCACCACCACCCGCACCAGAAGGCCGGCAACGGCGGTCAGGCCTCGGGCGGTCACCGCAACGGCGGTCACGGTTCCGACCTGCGCCTGCGCGTCCCCGACGGCACCGTCGTGCTCGACGAGGACGGCGAGGTACTCGTCGACCTCACCGGACCGGGTATGGAGTTCGTCGCTGCGCGCGGCGGCCAGGGCGGGCTCGGCAACGCCGCGCTCGCCTCGACCAAGCGCAAGGCGCCGGGTTTCGCGTTGCTGGGCGAGCCGGGCGAGGAACGCGACCTGGTCCTCGAGCTCAAGAGCGTGGCCGACGTCGGCCTGGTCGGCTTCCCCAGCGCAGGCAAGTCCTCGCTGATCGCCGCGCTGTCGGCGGCGCGACCCAAGATCGCCGACTACCCGTTCACCACGCTCGTGCCGAACCTCGGCGTCGTGAGCGCGGGCAACACGACTTTCACCGTCGCCGACGTCCCCGGTCTCATCCCCGGCGCGGCCGAGGGCAAGGGGCTCGGGCTCGACTTCCTGCGCCACGTCGAACGCTGCGCGGTGCTGCTGCACGTCCTGGACTGCGCGACCCTCGAGCCCGGCCGCGACCCGCTCAGCGACCTCGACGCCCTCGAGTCCGAGCTGTCGCGCTACGTCGGCACCTTCGGCGAGTTGCTCGAGAAACCGCGTCTCGTGGCGCTGAACAAGATCGACGTGCCCGAGGGGCAGGAGCTCGCCGACCTCGTCCGACCCGAGCTCGAAGCCCGCGGCCTGCGCGTGTTCGAGATCAGCGCGGTGTCGCACGCCGGGCTGCGTCCGCTGACGTTCGCGCTGGCCGAGGCGGTCGAGGCCGACCGCGCCGCCCGGGCCGTGCCCGAGTCGCCGCGCATCGTGCTGCGACCGCGGGCTGTCGACGACGCCGGCTTCACCGTCACCCCCGACCCGACCGAGCCGGGCGGGTTCGTCGTGCGGGGCGAGAAACCCGAGCGCTGGATCCGCCAGACCGCGTTCGACAACGACGAGGCGGTCGGTTATCTCGCCGACCGGCTCGCCCGCCTCGGTGTCGAGAAGGAGCTCGCGAAGCAGGGCGCCGAACGCGGCGCGTCGGTGACGATCGGCGACGTCAGCTTCGACTTCGAACCCACCGGCGGTGTCGACGTCGTCGAGGACTGGGCCCCCGGCCGGCGCGGCACCGACCAGCGCCTCGACACCTCCACCCGATCCAGGGCCGACGAGCGGCTCGCGGCCAAGAAGTCCCGACACACCGGTCAGTGGGACGAGCAGGAATGATCCGCCCGGCGATCGCAGACGCCCGCCGCACGGTGGTGAAGGTCGGGTCGTCGTCGCTGACCTCGCGCGGTCGCCTGGCTCCGGAACGTCTCGATCTGATCGTCGACGCCGTCGCAGCCCGCCGGCATACCGGCCAGCAGGTTGTGCTCGTGTCCTCGGGCGCCATCGCGGCCGGTATCGGCCCGCTGGGGCTGCGCTCGCGCCCGCGTGATCTCGCGACCCAGCAGGCTGCGGCCAGCGTGGGGCAGCAGCTGCTGGCTGAGCGCTACGCTGCCTCCTTCGCCCGGTACGGACTCACCGTCGGTCAGGTCCTGCTCACCGCCGACGACCTGCATCGGCGGGGGCACTACCGCAACGCCGAGTCCACGCTCGAACGCCTGCTGGCGCTGGGCGTGGTGCCGATCGTCAACGAGAACGACACGGTGGCCACCCACGAGATCCGCTTCGGCGACAACGACCGGCTGGCGGCTCTGGTGTCGCACGTCGTCCAGGCTGACGCGCTCGTGCTGCTCACCGACGTCGACGGGCTGTACACCGGCCAGCCCGGTCGGCCCGGGGCCGAGTTCATCGCCGAGGTCACCTCGATGGCCGCGCTGGCCGGGGTCGACGTCAGCCGATCCGGCAGCCATGTCGGCTCCGGCGGGATGACCACCAAGATCGACGCCGCCGCGATCGCCACCAGCGAGGGCATCCCGGTCGTGCTGGCCGCCGCCTCGCGCATCGACGACGCGTTGCGCGGCGCCGCCGGCACGTTCTTCCACGCCGCCGGCGACCGGACGACCTCAAGGTTGTTCTGGTTGCGGCACGCCACGACGCCGCGCGGGCGGTTGCTGCTCGACGAGGGCGCAGTCACCGCCGTGGTGCACCGGCGCACCTCGTTGCTGCCGGCCGGCGTCGTCGGCGTCACCGGCGAGTTCTACTCCGGCGAGCCGGTCGACCTCGTCGGTCCCGACGGCGTGCCGATCGCCCGGGGACTGGTGGGTTACGACGCCGCCGACCTGCCGCCGCTGCTGGGGCACCGCACCAGCGAACTGCCCGCCGAGTTCCGCCGCGAGCTCGTGCACCGCGACGACCTCGTCGTGCTGTAGGCCGCCGGTCCCGGTGACCAGCGGGCTGTCAGCGGGTATCGCTGTGCGCATGAGCGATGCCAGCGAACGTCCAGTCACTCCGCCACCGGCCGCCGGGAAGCCCGCGAAGCGGAAACGCAGCGTCACGCCCAGCCAGATCGTCGCCGGCATCCTGTTCGTCTTGATCGTGATTTTCATCGTCGAGAACACCGAGAACGTCAAGATCCGCATCATCGCCGGGCCGAAGGTCAACGCACCGGTGTTCGTCGCGCTGCTGATCGCGGCGGTCGTGGGCGCGCTCATCTCCGCGCTGCTGCGTTACCGACGCCAGCACAAGTCCAAATAGCGCCGCCGTACCCTTTGTCGCGTGACTGCTTCGGTCGATGACGTCCGGGCCGTTGCCTCGCGAGCTCGCGACGCCGCGGCCGATCTCGCACCGCTGACGCGCGCAGCCAAGGACGGTGCGTTGCTGGCCATGGCCGACGCGCTCGTCGCCGCGACCGGGTCCGTCCTTGGCGCGAACGAACTCGACCTCGCCGCCGGCCGTGACGCCGGCATGGCCGACGGCCTGCTCGACCGCCTCACCCTCGACGCGCGTCGGGTCGCCGCCATGGCCGACGGCCTGCGCGACGTCGCAGCGCTGCCCGATCCGGTCGGCGAGGTGCTGCGCGGTTACACCCAGCCCAACGGCCTGGAGATCCGTCAGGTCCGGGTGCCGTTCGGCGTCATAGCAATGATCTACGAGGCACGTCCGAACGTCACCGTCGACGCGGCCGGACTGGCCGTGAAGTCCGGAAACGCCGCGCTGCTGCGGGGTTCCGCGTCG
>CAZZVT010000177.1:3253-6783 GCA_964657545.1 uncultured Jatrophihabitantaceae bacterium | reverse complement strand
TGGTGAGCTCGACGAGGGTGTACGTCAGCTCGGTGGTGCGGCCCGCCAGCTTGGACGTGTTGTGCCAGCTGGTGCCGACCTGAACGGGTCCGGCGCCGTTCTGGGTGCACGTCTCGGTGCCCGGATCCCACTGTTCGGCGTGGCTGAAGTCCTTGAGATAGTCGAGGACAGCGGTCGGTGACGGGGTGACGGTGAAGGTGCGTTCGGCGCTGGGCATGCGGTGATCTCCGGTAGTTGGGGCAACGCCGCCGCCTCACCCTCTCAGGTGAACCGGCGGCGTCGCACGTGTGATGTGGGGCGTCAGCTCTGGAGTGGCGCCTGTACGTCTTCCTTGGCCGATTTGGCCTGCTCGGTCGTCGTCCGGGCGGCATCCTGAGCCGTCGAGCGGACCTCCTCGACTGCGCCCTGGACGGCCGGCTTCAGCTGCTCGGCCATGTCCTGGCCGAGGTGCTTGGCCGGCTCGGCGAGCTGCCGGGCCTTGCCCTCGGCGGTGCTGGCGAGCTGCTGCTCGGCGTCGGTGGCCGGGGCGAGCGAGGCCAGGACGAGACCGATGCCGAAGGCCACGAGCCCGGCGCCGAGCGGATTGCCCTGCGCCTGCTGGCGCAGCTTCTGCGGGGCCGACGTCGCTGCGTCGCGGGCGGTGCCGGCGGCCGAACCGACCGAGTCACCGGCGCCACGCAGGCCGCTGCTGCTGTCGGCGGAACCCATGACGCGCTCCTTGATCGCACTGCTGCGACCCTTGACGCGCTCGACCGAGCGGCCGACGACGGCCGATGGCGACACCTTGTCGGCGAGGGCGTCGACGTTGCTGCTCAGCTCGGTACGGGTCTGCTCGATCTGCTGCTGAATCTCTGCGGGACTGGTCATGATGCAACTCCTTCTCTCGACGTGTGTGGACGCGTCACTGATTGGGCTTGAGGGCGTCGGGGATTTCCTTGCTGGTGGCGATCGTGCGTTCGGGGGTGGGATTGACCTTCTTCAAGGTCGATCGGCCGAGCACGGCCAGGGAACCGGCGATGACGCCCCAGACGGCGGCGACGATCAGCGCCGCCCAGCTCTCGTCCATGACGTTGGCCAGCCCCCACCAAGCGGCGATCGACAGGAACAGCACGACCATGTAGCCGGCGAACCCGGCGCCACCGAGCATCCCGGCGCCCTTGCCGGCCTTCGAGACCTCGGTCTTGATCTCGGCCTTGGCCAGCTCGACCTCCTGGCGCATCAGCGTCGAGAGATCCTTGCTCACCTCACCGAGAAGCGCTCCGATGCTCTGCCCCTGCGGATCGCGGGCAGGTTCTACAGGGGCGGCCGAAGGGGCGCTGCGGGTCGCTTCGGACTGCGGCGCGGTCATCGTGCGTCACCGGTCAGCGGGGTCAGCGGCGCGACGTGCGCGCCGTTGGAGGTCGCCGCCGAGTCGCCGTAGGTCGTCGGCATGCCGAAGGCCGTGGCGTCGCCGATTTCGGGGGTCGGCAGCGGCTCGGGCGTTGCGGGCGGAGCGGCGATGGCTGTGTCGCCGGCGGCGTCGGAGTCGGTGCTGTGGGCGGCGACGGTGCCACGACCCAATCGACCGGCGACGACGCCGGCGGCCAAGGCTCCGACCAGGAAAGCACCCGGACGGCGACGGGCGAAGCTGCGGACCTCGTCGAGGATGTCCCCGGGCTCGCGAGCGTCGAGCCAGTCGGCAGCGCCGTGCGCGTGGCCGGCGGCCCGCGACACGAGATCGGTGGCGACGCCACCCTGCTCGCTGCTCTGCGACATCGAGTTCAGCTCGTCGCCCAGCGAACGCAGGTTGGTGACGGCGTTGCGGTGCTGGTCGCCGACCTGGCTGCGGACCTGCCCGCGGGCCTCACCGACGAGGTCGCGCGCCTGCTTCTGCGCCTCACCTGCCACGTTCTGCACCTGCTCGGACGCAGTCGTTGCAAGGTCGCCCGCCGCGTCCTTACCGACCTGCGCGGACTCTGCTGCCTTGTCCTTCACTGTCGCGTTCTCTGTCATGCGCTCCTCCGTCGATAGAGGCCGCGATCCCCGGGATGCATACGCCGAACCACCGCGGGCGGGAACGCCGACGGCAGGAACGGAGTGGGATCGCTGGCCATGCTGTGGCTCAGCGAGCTGGTATGCCTAGAACCCCAGGGCTAGGGGGGCAAGCTGTGATCGCTCGCAGTACGAAGGGGCTACCCACGAGCAAATGCGACTAACACGCCGCGACGAACGTCGTCCGCTCCGCGCAGCCGGAGGTCTCGGCGCGGCTCACGGAACCGCGCGGCCGTCGCGTCGCAGATTCGTCCCCGGCGACTGCAACGGACCCTCTCCCTCGATCGTCTAAGGGCGTCCAATCAGCGAAGGGGCGGTACATGTCGGGATCGGTGATGGCGTCGACCGGAAGGCTGTCGGGCGCGGAGTTCGAGCAGTACGTGGCCGAGTCACGCGTTCGGCTGTACCGCTTCGGCGTCGTGCTGTGCGGTGACACCGTCCTGGCCGACGAACTGGTGGCCGACGTGCTCGGCCGGGCCTACGAGCGCTGGGCGCAGGTCAGCGCAGCCCGCGACCGGCACGCCTACGTCCGTCGGATGCTGGTGAACGAGTTCATCAGCCATAAACGGCGCGAGGCTCGAACCCGGCCGCACCCCGAGATCACGCAGCTGGCCGACCTGCGCGCAACCCGGCTCGGCACGACCGGTCCCGACCCGGAGGATGTCCAGGCCGACCGGAGCGCACTCATCGACGAGCTGTCGCGGCTACCGGCCCGGCAGCGTGCGGCGATCGTGCTGCGCTTCTACGAGGACCTCAGCGACGACGACATCGCCGCCACGCTCGGCTGCCGCGTCGGCACCGTGCGCAGTTCGATCTCGCGCGGGCTCGGCACGCTGCGCGTCACGGACACCTTCGCCCAGCACCGACTTTCGGAGAAGAGGACGTCATGACCCGCACCGAGAACGACCTGCGCGACGCACTGCGCGACCTGGAGCGCCGCGCCGACGAGCGCGGCGCGCCGTCGACCTCGGAACTGCTGACCCGCGTGGACGAGCGCCGCAACACCGGCCACGCCCGGCAGTCCGCGACCCGGATGTCACGTTTTCCGCGCTGGTCGGCACCCCTTGCCGCCGCTGCCGTGGTTGCCGCCGCCGCGATCACGGTCGCAGCCCTCGACGCCGGCGGCGGGACGGGCGGCAACGCCGCCGGGCAGCCGAGCGTTGAACCCACGGTCGGGCCGACCGCTACCTCGTCGCCCGTGTCGCCCCCGAGCGCGTCGACCCTCGCTGCCGTGGTCCTGAACGACGCCTCGACGGCGCTGGCCGCCACCTCGTGGACCCCGCCCTCGGCCAAGGAGTTCTACTACGTCCGGACGAACCAGGGCACGACGTGGACGTCGGTGAGCGGGGCGAGAGCGGGCCGGGGAAAGACCGACACCGGTGAGGTTGGCGACGTGCCCGGTTGCCGGGACGGCAGGTACGTGTCCGTCGGTCAGTCGGGGTCGTGCGACCTGAACGACGTTCCGCACTACCGCAACGATGCCCCGACCGTGCCGCAGG
>CAZZVT010000177.1:0-3153 GCA_964657545.1 uncultured Jatrophihabitantaceae bacterium | reverse complement strand
GGCGTGCAGGACGGCCCGGCCGAGGTCATCGCCGAGACCGGCATCGTCGCGGCGCTCGGCGACACGCCCTGACCCGCGCCCGTCACCGGCGCCGAATCGGCAGACGTCGGGTCAGAGGACGGGGTCAGCCGATCGGAACGATGTCCTCGGCACCCAGGCGTGCGGCGTCGGCGGTCGCGTCGTCGGGCTGTTGCTGCGAGGCCCGCTCGGCGTCGACCCGGGCGACGTAGTGCGACACCTCGCGCTCGATCTGCTCGGAGCTCCAGCCCAGTAGGGGGGCCATCAGGTCGGCGACGACCTGCGCGCCGGCGGTGCCGCGGTCCCACGTCTCGATCGAGGCGCGGGTACGACGGGCCAGCACGTCGTCGAGGTGGCGGGCACCCTCGTGCGAGACGGCGTAAGGCACCTCGGCACGGATGTAGTCGTCGGCCCCGGGCAGCGCCTCGGCCAGCGACGGATCGTCGATGACGTAGCGCAACACCTCGTCGATCATCGATCCGTAGCGGTGCAACAGGTGCTCGATGCGCACCACATTGAGCCCCGAGGCCTCGGCCAGCTCGTGCCGAGCGTTCCACATCGCCGGCCAGCCGTCGGACCCGACGAGCGGCACCTTCTCGGTGCACGACTCGGGCACCAAGGCATCGAGCGAGCGGACGGCCTCGTCGACGGCGTCCTTGGCCATGACGCGGTAGGTCGTGTACTTGCCGCCGGCGACGACGACGAGCCCCGGGGCCGGGTGCCCGACGACGTGCTCGCGCGACAGCTTCGAGGTCGAGTCGCTCTCGCCCGAGAGCAGCGGCCGCAGCCCGGCGTAGACGCCCTCGACGTCGGCGGCCGTCAGCGGTGATCGCAGGACCGAGTTGACGTGTTTGAGCACGTAGTCGATGTCCGACGAGCTCGCGGCCGGGTGGGCCTTGTCGAGGTCCCAGTCGGTGTCGGTCGTGCCGACGATCCAGTGCCGCCCCCACGGGATGACGAACAGCACCGACTTCTCGGTGCGCAGGATGAGCCCGGTGTCGAGCTGCAGCCGGTCGCGCGGAACCACCAGGTGGATGCCCTTGGACGCCCGGACGTGGAACTGGCCGCGGGTGTCGGCCATGGCCTGGGTGTCGTCGGTCCAGACGCCGGTGGCGTTGATGACCTGCTTGGCCCGCACGAGGAACTCCTCGCCGGTCTCGAGGTCGACGACCTGGGCCCCGACGACGTGCTCACCCGCCCGCTCGAAACGGACGACGCGGGTGCGGTTGGCCACGTGCGCGCCGTAGGTCGCGGCGGTGCGCACGATCGTCATGGTGTGCCGGGCGTCGTCGACCTGTGCATCGGAGTACTGGATCGCTCCCACGAGCGAGTCGGCCTTCAGCGCCGGCGCGACCCGCAGGGCCTTCTTCTTGCTCAGGTGCTTGTGCAGCTGAAGACCGTTGCGGTACCCGGACGTCGCGGCCATCGCGTCGTACAGCGCGATGCCGGCGCCGACGTAGGGGCGCTCCCACACGCGGTGCTTGAGCGGGTACAGGAAACGCACCGGCTGCACGAGGTAGGGCGCCAGCGTCCCGAGGGACAGCCCACGCTCCTTCAGCGCTTCTCGGACGAGCGCGAAGTCCAGCATCTCGAGGTAGCGCAGCCCGCCGTGCATCAGCTTCGACGACCGCGAGGACGTGCCGCTGGCCCAGTCGCGGGCCTCGATCAACCCGACCTTGAGTCCGCGGGTGGCTGCGTCCAACGCGGCACCGGCCCCGACCACCCCACCGCCGACGACGAGGATGTCGAGCTCCGGGCCGTCGCGCATCTCCCTCAGCGCGGCGGTGCGGTTCTCGGGTGACATGGCAACTGGTTGCACGGTGGATCTCCTTCTTCGCCTCGAGCAGTCGCCCGAAGGGCTCAGTCCTCGTCTACCCAGTCCAACGTCCGCTCGACGGCTTTCTTCCAGCCGTGGTAACCACTCTCACGCTGTTCGTCGCTCCACGTCGGGTTCCAGCGCTTGCTCTCGTTCCAGTGCTGGCGCACCTCGTCGGTCGAACTCCAGAACCCGACCGCGAGTCCGGCGGCGTAGGCCGCGCCGAGCGCGGTGGTCTCGGCGACGACCGGACGCGACACCGGGACGTTGAGGATGTCGGCCTGCAGCTGCATGCACAGGTCGTTCGCGGTGACCCCGCCGTCGACCTTGAGCACCTCGAGCGTGACGCCGGAGTCAGCGGTCATCGCATCCGACACGTCGCGCGACTGGTAGCAGATCGACTCGAGCGTGGCCCGGGCCAGATGGGCGTTCGTGTTGAAGCGTGACAGGCCCACGATCGCGCCGCGGGCGTCGCTGCGCCAGTAGGGGGCGAACAGGCCCGAGAAGGCGGGGACGAAGTACATCCCGCCGTTGTCGTCGACCTGGCGGGCGAGGCCCTCGATCTCGGACGCGCCGCTGATGATGCCGAGCTGGTCGCGCAACCACTGCACGGCCGAACCGGTGACCGCGATGGAGCCCTCGAGCGCGTACACCGGCTTCTGGTCGCCGAAGCGGTAGCAGACGGTGGTCAGCAGGCCGTGCTCCGAGCGGACGATCTCGTTGCCGGTGTTCAGCAGCAGGAAGTTGCCGGTGCCGTAGGTGTTCTTGCCCTCGCCGGGCTCGAAGCAGACCTGCCCGACCATGGCCGCGTGCTGGTCGCCGAGTGCGGCGGTGATCCGTACGCCCTCGAGCTCGCTGGGGCGGGCGATGGTGCCGAAGGCCTCGGTGTCGGACGACGACACGATCTCGGGCAGCATCTGCTTCGGGATGTCGAGGAAGCCGATCAGCTCGTCGTCCCACCGCAGGGTCTCGAGGTCCATGAGCATCGTGCGGCTGGCGTTGGTGACGTCGGTGACGTGCCGACCACCGTTGCGGCCGCCCGTCAGGTTCCACACGACCCACGAGTCGGTGGTGCCGAAGATCGCATCGCCCTTCTCGGCTGCCTCGCGCACCCCGTCGACGTTGTCGAGAATCCATTTGATCTTGCTGCCTGCGAAGTAGGGGGCGGGCTGCAGGCCGGCCTTGTGCTTGATCGTCTCCGCGTGGCCGGCCCGTTCGAGCGCGTGGATGATCGAGGCCGTGCGGGTGTCCTGCCAGACGATCGCGTTGTAGTACGGCCGGCCGGTGTTCTTGTTCCACACCACCGTCGTCTCGCGCTG